>CADAOO010000060.1 GCA_902789505.1 uncultured Methanobrevibacter sp.
GATACTGGAGCTATTTTAAGGTAGTGTTATGATGGATATATTAAAATACTCTGAAATCGACTTGTTTGAAACAATAAAAAGGTCAGAAGAAGACGTAAACAAGGTTTTAGACATAGTCTCCGATATTTTAAATAATGTTAAAGTGAATAAGGACAAGGCTATTCGTGAATATACAGAGAAATTTGATGGGGTTACAATAGAAAATTTGAAAGTATCCAAAGATGAAATCGAAGAAGCTTATGATACACTGGATGACTCATTACTTGTGGCTTTAAAACAGGCCGCTCAAAACATTAAAAAATTCCACAAAAAGCAGATTCCATCCGAATGGGAAATGGAAGTAAATCCTGGTATTGTTGCAGGACAGATTGTAAGGCCTATCAACTCTGCAGGCTGTTATATACCTGGCGGAAGGGCTGCCTACCCTTCATCCATACTGATGACAGTAATACCTGCAAAGATTGCAGGGGTCGAAAAGGTAGTTTGTGTGACTCCTCCCCAAAAGGATGGGAAAATATTGGACGCCATTTTGGTGGCGGCGGATATTGCAGGTGCTGATGAAATATATAAAGTCGGTGGTGCCCAGGCAATTGCAGGTCTTGCATACGGTACAGAGTCCATACCTCAAGTAGAAAAAATTGTAGGTCCGGGAAATATATTCGTTACAGCCGCCAAGAAATTAGTATATGGTCAAGTAGATATCGAGTTCCCGGCAGGACCGTCAGAAGTGTTGATTTTGGCTGATGAGTCTGCAAATCCTGAATTTTTGGCGACAGATATTTTAGCACAGGCAGAACATGACCCTAATGCATCATGCTTTTTGGTAACTGATTCAAAGGATTTGGCTATTGAAACGGATAAATTCGTTAAGCAATTGACTGAAACAGCTCCAAGACGTGAAATAATTGAGGAATCTCTATTCAAAAGTGGAAAAATCATTATCACTGACACATTTGATGAAGCAGTTCACGTTACAAATGAATATGCTCCTGAACATTTAATCATATCCACTAAAGATGACGATGAAACACTTTCACACATTAACAATGCAGGCTCTATCTTTTTAGGTCCATATTCCCCGGTTGCAGCAGGCGATTACGGATCCGGAACAAACCATGTTTTACCTACAGGCGGCGGTGCTAAAATGTATTCAGGTTTGTCTACTGAAGAGTTTATCAAAAAGCCTACCGTTCAAAGAATCACCAGGGAAGGTCTTAAGGAGCTTTCCAAAACTTCTGTTCCAATTGCGGAATATGAAGGTTTCTTTGCACATGCCAATTCATTTAAAACAAGATTAAGGGACGATTAGATGGATTTCGAAAGAGTCGACATGAGGGAAATGACTCCCGAAGAATTGTTGAAGGCCAATGAGATGGCGGAGATAGTTTTTAAGATTAATCACACAATGCCAAACACAGAGGAATATTCAAATTTATTAAATGAGTTATTTGGAGATAATTTGGGAGAAAACAGTGTAGTGATGGCACCTTTTGCAGGAGCCGCTTTTGACAGGATAAGCATTGGAAACAATGTTTATGTCAATTCAAATTCACTTTTTATGGCTCGCGGAGGCATAACAATAGAAGATGATGTTATGCTCGCAGCCAATGTCCAGCTTCTTTCGAATAACCATGATGAATATGACAGGCAGGTTCTTCTATGCAAGCCGATTCACATTAAAAAGGGAGCATGGATTGGAGCCGGTGCCAGCATTCTGCCGGGGGTAACAATCGGCAGGTACGCAATTGTCGGAGCCGGAGCCATTGTCACAAAAGATGTTGGCGACTATGAGGTTGCTGTCGGAATCCCAGCAAAAGCTGTTAAGACATTGGACAAAGACAGGTTTGATGATTAGCGGTCATCATTTTTTATTATTTTTTTATTTCGAGATTTCATTTTAAATTTCTTTTTTTTACATATCTTTATTAAAGATTAAAACCAATATTTAAAATTATAATGAAAGTTTATCATTATTTTTATTTTTATACCGAGGTGAATTAATTTGCAAGGTTTATTAAACGATTGGAGAAGAACCAACTACGCCAATCAGTGCACTCCTGAAATAGCAGGTAGTGACGTTACCATCATGGGTTGGGTACATGAAATCCGTGATTTTGGCGGAATCATGTTTGTAATTATCCGTGATGTGACTGGTAGAGTTCAGGTAACTGCTCCAAGTAAAAAAGTAGGCGAAGAAATATTAGAAGAATTAAGAGTACTTAGAAAAGAGTCTGTTGTAGCTGTTAAAGGTGCAGCTCAGGAATCTCCAAAAGCACCAAACGGTGTTGAAATTTTACCTAAAGAAATCAAAGTCTTAAACTTAGCTAATCAGCCTTTACCAATGGATCCAACAGAAAAGGTTAAAGCTGGAATCGACACAAGATTAGATTCAAGATTCTTGGATATCAGAAAAGAAAACGTTTCAGCTATTTTCAAAATCAAAGGTCAAATGTTCCATACAATCAGAGACTTCTTCTATGATAATGGATTTTATGAAATCAACACTCCAAAACTTGTAGCTTCAGCTACTGAAGGAGGAACCGAGTTATTCCCAATTACTTACTTTGAAAAAGAAGCATTCTTAGGCCAATCTCCGCAGTTATACAAACAGATGATGATGGCTGCCGGAATGGATAAGGTATTCGAAATCGGCCAGATTTTCAGAGCAGAAGAGCATGATACCTTAAGACACTTGAACGAAGCCGTTTCCATCGATGCTGAAGCTTCATTTGCAGATGATGAGGATGTAATGAAAATCCTAAACGACATGATTGTTCAGGTACTGAAAGATGTAAATGAAAATTGCGCTGATGAATTGGAAATTTTAGGTCATGAACTGGAAGTTCCTAGCGGAGATTTCCCTCGTGTAACTTATGATGAAGCTGTAGACATTGTAAACTCAAAAGGCGTTGAAATGGAATGGGGAGAAGATTTATCCCGTGAAGCTGAAAAGGCATTGGGTGATGCTATGGGAGGATTCTACTTCCTTACCGAATGGCCGTCTGAAATCAAACCGTTCTACGTAATGCCTAAAGAAGACAATGAAACATACTCTCACGCATTCGATTTGATGTATAAAAACCTGGAGTTGTCTTCCGGTGCTACACGTGTTCACCAGTATGACCTTCTGGTAAAACAGATTGAAGAAAGAGGATTAAACCCTGCTGGATTTGGAAGCTATCTTAAAGCGTTTGAATATGGTATGCCTCCTCATGCAGGATGGGGTGTAGGTGCCGACAGGTTGACTATGGTGCTTACAGGAGCCGAAAACATCCGTGAATGTGTACTTTTCCCAAGAGACAGACACAGATTGACTCCTTAATTTCTTTTTTTTAAAAGATATTATGAAAGAATATGATATAGCTGTTATTGGCGGAGGTCCTGCCGGAATGATGGCTGCAATAGCTGCTGGCAAGACTTCCAAAGTCATATTGCTTGAAAAGAACCCGGATTTGGGAAGTAAGCTATTGCTAACCGGCGGGGGAAGATGCAATATCACCAACAACAAGCCAATAAAAAAGCTATTGAATTCTTTTGACAATAAAAATTTTCTGAAACACTCTTTTTTTACACTTACAAATGAAAAGTTGCTGTCGATTTTTGAGGACAGAGGTCTGGGTTTCATTGAAGAGGATGACAACAGAATCTTTCCTGATACTGAAAAATCTTCAGATGTTCTTAAGGTTTTAAAGGATTGCCTTGACGATGTTGTTATAAGTTATAACTATGAGGTCAAATCAATCAGGGACAATTTCATTATAAACGATGAGATTAAGGCAGACAGGATTATAATTGCCACAGGAGGCGTAACCTATCCTCAGACAGGATGCAGTCCGAACAACTATTTTTTAACTTCACAACCGATAACCGACATTAAATATGGCCTTGTCCCGTTAATAACTAAAAAGGATTTATCCGACATTGCCGGAATAACTCTTTATGATGTTACTGTAGGTTATAAGAAAATTAAAGTTAAGGGCAATGTTTTGATTTCACACGTTGGGCTTACAGGGCCGGGTATTATAAATCTGAGCAATGAGATTTCAAAAGATTTGAGTTATGACATTCTGGAGAGTAAAGAGGTAGAGTTTGATGAGAGGATAGCTATCGACTTATGTCCGGATTTCACACATGACGAACTTAAGGAAAAATTCACAAAAGACTTTCAGGATAAAGGAAAAACGATGGTTAAGAATTACCTGAAGATGTTTTTGACAAACAGTTTCATTGATTTCTTTTTAGGCGAAATAAATTTGGGCGGAGAGACTCAGCTTTCTAGAATCAATAAAAAAAGTAAAAATCGCCTGATTGAAAATCTGAAGAGCTTCCCTTTCGAAGTAGTCTCTTTCAATGACAGATTGGCAAAGGTGACAATCGGCGGGGTGGATCTTTCAAACATAAATCCTAAAACTATGGAATCAACTTCAATTCCTAATCTTTATTTTGCTGGGGAAATATTGGACTTGCATGGTCCGACTGGAGGATATAATTTAAAAATTGCCTTTTCGACAGGTTATCTTGCCGGACTGTCAGCCTGTGAAAAACGGTTTTAATTTTTCATTAGTTTCTGTATATATAACAAAATATTTAACTTACATTTTAACTAATAGTTATAATATGACAGACAAAATGTTCATGGGTGCATCAACTAAGCAAGGTTTGGATATTGCTAATAAAAGTAGAGAAATTATTCGTGGCCTTATTGGTGATGATATCAAAGATTTAAATCCCGCTGAAAGGGATATCGTAGAAAGGATTGTTCACTCAACTGCCGATCCGGAATATGCAAAACTTGTACATATGAGTTCAGACTTTGTAGATGTAGCTATGGCTTCCTTAAGAAATAATGAAACCATTTTAACCGATATCAACATGGTTAAATATGGCATTACAAGATATGACGGAGATGTTGAATGTTATATCAAAAATGAGGAAGTTATAAAAATAGCTAAAGAGCATCAGATAACAAGGGCGGCTGCCGCCATGCGTTATGCCGCTTTAAATGATTTTGAGGGAATTGTCGTTTCCGGTAATGCTCCAACAGCTGTTTTTGAAGCTATGGATTTATACGAAAAGGGTGAAATGAATCTTAAAGCTATTGTCGGTGTTCCTGTAGGTTTTGTAGGGGCTGCCGATTCAAAAGAGGCCTTGAGAAATTCAGATATTCCAAACATCATTGTGGAAGGTCCCAAAGGCGGAACACCTATTGCTGTAGCCTGTGTAAATTCATTAATACAACATTTGTAGGTGAAAAAATGTATTCCGAAGAGCTATTCAAAGAATCTAAAAATTATTTTCCGGGTGGAGTAAACTCTCCTGTCCGTGCTTTCAAACCCTATCCGTTTTTTGTTGAAAGGGCAGGAGGTTCAAAGATAGTGGATGTCGATGATAATTCCTATATTGATTATTGTCTTGCTTATGGGCCTTTAATTTTAGGCCATGCTGATCCTAAAGTTGTAAGGGAGGTATCAGCTCAATTGGCTATCGGAAGTGCTTATGGCGCTCCAACAGAAAATGAAATAAAGCTTGCAAAAGAAGTTGTTGATAGGATTCCTTCCGCGGAAATGGTAAGATTTGCAAACAGCGGAACCGAAGCCACCATGAGTGCAATACGCGTGGCCCGCGGTTTTACCAAGAGGGATAAGATTATAAAATTTGAAGGTGCTTATCACGGTGCTCATGACTATGTGCTGGTTAAAGGCGGTTCAGGAGCAGCATGTTTGCCTGATTCTGCCGGAATACCGGTCGACACTACAAAAAATACTTTGTCTGTTCCATTTAATGATGAGGAAGCATTAACAGAATTGATAGAAAAAGAAGGGGAAAATGTTGCATGTCTCATAATGGAAGTTGTTATGGGCAATGTAGGATGCATTGAACCTAAACCGGGATTTTTGGAGTTTGTAAGGAAAATCACTGAAGAAAACGGTATTGTTCTGATTTTTGATGAAGTTATTACAGGTTTCAGAGCATCCCGTGGCGGTGCACAGGAATATTATGGAGTAACTCCTGATTTAACAACTCTCGGTAAGATTGTCGGGGGCGGCCTTCCAATGGGTGCCTTCTGTGGAAAAAGAGAGATAATGGAATTGATTGCACCTAGCGGTCCGGTTTATCAGGCAGGTACATTTTCCGGAAATCCGATTTCTGTTCAGGCCGGTATTTCCACCTTAACTCAATTGGATAATGCTTTTTATAAGGATTTGGAAAGTAAAGGCAATTTCCTTAGAAGTGAAATAAGGGCAACAGTTGAAGAGAGAGGTTTGAATATTCAGCCTGTTGGTTTGGCTTCAATGCTGCAGATTTATTTCAATGAAAATGAAGTTTACAATTATGAGGATGCTAAAAAATCAGACAGTGAAAGATTTTTAGTATATTTCAGACAGTTATTAAAAGAAGGTGTTTTCATACCTCCTAGTCAGTTTGAGTGCAATTTTATTTCAAAGGCACACAGCATGGAGGACATAGAAAAAACATCACAAGCTATTGACAGTGCTTTAAGAGTTGCATTTAAATAAATTTATAAGGTGTTTTCGTGACAGATTGGAAAGAGATAGCATCATATGCAGTTATTTTAATAATTGTTTTAATAGCTGCGCAGCATTTGAATGTAGTCGTTTCAGGAAGTATGGAGCCTGCATTTTATAGGGGAGATATTGTTTTAGTTCAAAAAGCGGATTTCCTGGGCATCCATGAATTCGATGTAAACGACATCAAAAAAGGGGATGTTGTGGTTTATGATGCAAAATGGTTTAATCAACCCGTAATTCATAGGGTTATTGATGTAGTCAACGTTAATGGAACCACGATGTATCTGATTAAGGGGGACAACAACAAGGCTCCTGATCCGTATTATGTTAATAAAAATCAAATCCAGTCAAAGGTTGTAACATTCGGTGATAATTTAGTCGTGATTCCAAAAGTAGGTTATCTTTCCCTTTGGTTAAGGGGTTTATAATTATTATAAGGTGAGTTAATGTATTTTGAAATTGAAAAACAGGCGATTGATGCTATAAACAAGGCATTAGATCAGTATGATGTAGAAGTGGACAGGAATTTTAAGTTGGAATTTCCTCCTAATCCTAATTTGGGGGATTTGGCAAGTACTATTGCATTTTCGCTTACTAAAAAGTTAAGAACTTCTCCTCCGGAAGTTGCTGCAGATTTGGTTGAAAAGATAGAAGTCCCGGAAATATTCTCCAAAGTTCAAAACTTCGGTCCTTATGTTAATTTCTTCATTGACTATTCCAAATTTTCAAAATTGCTTTTGGAAAAGGTCGATGAAAATTACGGACAGCTTCCTGAATATGGTGAAAAAATTGTTTTGGAGCATACTTCAGCAAATCCAAATGGGCCATTGCACATTGGACACATTAGGAATTCCATTTTTGGAGATTCACTTTCAAGACTCCTGAAATTGGCCGGAAGAGATGTAATCACCCAGTACTATGTCAATGATATGGGAAGACAGATAGCCATTATCGTATGCGGAATAACAGAATGTGGATTGAACATTGACGATTATGAAGGGGATAAGATTGACCACAAAATCGGAAAGCTATACTTCGATGCAAACAAGGCTGTAGAGGAAGATGAGGCCCTGAACTCAAAGGTTGATGAATTGATTCAAAAATACGAAGAAGGTTCTGATGAAGAGTTGAATAAAGTCTTTGAAGATGTGGTTTCCAAATGTATTTCCGGAATGAAGGAATCCCTTTTAAGAATGAACATTGTCCATGATGACTTCGTCTGGGAAGGTCAGTTTGTAAGAAACGGTGATGTTGACGATTTGGTAAATTACATCCAAAGAGAAGGATTTACCCGTGAAGATGATGTTTTATACATTGATTTGACAGACTTTAACATAGAAAAAGAGTTTGTTTTACGCCGTTCTAATGGAACATCACTTTATTCCACCCGTGATTTAGCTTATCATAAATATAAAGCTACTTTGGGCGATACAGTCCTTGACATTTTAGGTTCAGACCATAAATTGGCTGCAAAACAGATTAAGGTGATTTTTGAAGAGATATTTAGGCAGGATGCTCCTGAAGTAATATTTTATGAATTCATTACTCTTCCTGAAGGATCAATGTCAACAAGAAGAGGTAAATTTGTATCTGTCGATGAATTGATTGATGAAGCCGTCTTGAGGGCTCATGATGAAATCAAATCAAGAAATCCGGACTTAAGTGAGGATGAAATTGCGCCGATGGCTGAAGAGATTGGTGTGGGAGCTATCCGGTTCTTTATTGCTAAATTGTCTCCTGAAAAACACTTGACATTTAAGTGGGATGAGGCTTTAAGCTTTGAGAGGGGATGTGCATCTATTCAATATGCCCATGCAAGGGCATGCAAATTACTTGCCAAATCAGGCAAGGACATCAGTTCCTTAAGTGTCAGTGACGATTGGGTTCCTGATGAAGCGGAACAGGATTTGGTAAGGCAAATAGCCAAGTTCCCGCAGGTTGTTGAAGACTGTGCTAATAAGAAGAGGGTTCACAATATTACACAATATTCTCAGGATTTGGCCAGTTCATTCAATAAGTTCTACAAATCAGAGCAGGTAATAGGTTCTGAAATTGAAGATACAAGACTTATACTGGTTGACAGAGCTAAAACAACCATTAAAAATGCTTTAGATATTTTGGGTGTCAGTGC
>CADAOO010000061.1 GCA_902789505.1 uncultured Methanobrevibacter sp.
TTTCCAATGCGATATTCAATACACCATCACCAAATTTGACTTCAACAAATCCGGTAGCGTTTTCATCAACTTTAACAGTTAATGTGACTTTATTTCCATCGGTTTCAACATTTGCATAGATAGGAGTATCCTTCATCACATGTCCAATGATTTCAAAGTCTTTAGTGATTATGTTGGTGTTGAATACTGAATCACCCATGTATGTTGCTGCTACAGTGTAGTTTCCAGGTTCAATGTTGTTAGTATAGAGTTCTACATGACCATCTTTAACATCCATGTACATAGTGGCATTTTCACCAGTCTCTTTGCAGATTACATAGAATTTAACCAATCCAGTTGCGGTTTCATTCAAATCAACATCAAATATTGCAATGTTTTCATCAACTGTAATGTCAAGGTCAATAGTAGTATTTTCCTTGGTAACTTCTATTACAGTAAATGTCACCTTAGTATTGTTCATATTGTAGTCATCATCACCAAGATAAGTTACATCAACAAAGTAACTGTTTGGTAAAAATCCAGCAGTTATTGTTGCAACACCATTCTCTAATTCAATATTAGCAACAGTATCGCCAACAGTTAGTTTTACAAATCCTGTAGCGTTTTCATCAACATTAACAGTTATGGTAACCATATCTCCATTCACATCAGCGTATGCTGTAATTGGAGTATCCTTCTTAATGTGACCCTTGATAGTGAAATCTCCAAAAGTAATGTTAGTGTTGAACCTGTTATCACCCATATATGTTGTAACTATAGAGTAATCACCAGTATCAAGAACATCTTCAAGAACCGCTTTTCCATCAATTACATCAACATAGAGTGTGTATTCTTTTGGGCCGATTAATTGGAATTTGACAATGCCTGTTGCAGTGTCATTAACAGTAACGGTCATTACCACATCGTATTCACCAGTCACGACATCCAATGAGATAGGAGTGTTATATTTATTTACTACATTAAATGTTGTAGTGTTATGTGCGTCATAGTTACTGTCAGCAATTGTTACAGAAACTAAAATATCATTGTTAACAGCTAAATTATAAATTGGAACACTTCCCTTACCATCAACAACATTTACAGTATAATTCTGATTATATATCGCTACAATGTATTCTCCATCAATTTCACCATAAACCAAAACAATAGCATCCATACCGTATACAATATCTTCAACAGAAACAACAACTGAAACAGGTTTAGGAGCTACGCCAAATACTGTTTCATTAAATGCTGAATAATTGCCATCAACAATAGTAACATTAGCGACATAGCTTCCAGCATTCAGATTGGAAACAGACACATTTCCAGCACCATTTATAACAGTGACAATCATCGGTTCGGTTCCCACATGAACAAGATACTCACCATCAACATCACTTTCAACTATGACAGTGGCATTTTCACCATAGGTTATATTGGATACAGCAATGTTTACGTCTATACATTTCCTGACAAATATTTCACCGGAATTGATTATAGAGCCATTAGTGTAGTAAGAATCGCCTTCAAAGGTACCGGTGACAACATATTTTCCAGCATCCAAATTAGGAACAATAATTTCTTCAAGACAGGATTGTGTGGTAGTGTAAACCAGTTTTCCATCCTCATCATATACAATGTATGCAATGTTTCCATATGCATTGAGAGGAACTTCTACGCTAATGTTTGCATTTTCACCCTGATCAATTGTATCGTTTGTTAAATTGAAAACTCCAATAATTTTATTGACTGTTAAATTGGCATAGCCATACGCTTCATCATAATTGTCGGTTTCAAATACATAAACGATGATTTCATAATTGTCCGGTTTGAAGCCTTCGCTTGGGAATGTGAATATTGCACTATCCGCAACATATAATGAAACTGAATCATTGCCTAAAAATACTGTATAATAATCAGCAACATCGACAGTTACATTTATTTTAATCTCATCAGTATAGCCAACTGCAACATCACTGACAGTTATGTTTGGAGCGACCTTGTGAACTTTCACATTATCCATTGCAGTAGCCGGAAGGAAGTTTTTATCTCCCCTATACATTGCTGTAACTAAATAGTTACCCGGAGCCAATGTGATATTTTCCAATTCCTTCTTAGTATATGCCTTACCATTCAATTCATAGACAACATTAGCAGTAACATTCTCATTGATTGTTGAATTGACTTTTAATTTTTCACCATAAGTAATATCCTCTACTGAAACGCTTAATCCAGGATCTATACGGCTGACAGTGAATATTTTGGTTATTTTATTAAATAGATAAGTGTTTGAATTAGGATCTTTTCCATTTAATACAACAGCATAGTCTCCACCGTTAAGAATGCCTGCATTGCAGGTGAACTTATTGTTGGTCACGTTGACTGAATAGATTTTTGAGTTAATGTCCAAATCAACAGCAAATTTAAAGTTTGTACCGATATCAATACTGCCTTCAATTGTTTCATTTTGTCCATAGTTAATATCATAAACAGTATAATCAACGTTAAAAGCATCAAATACTGAATTGGTAATGTTCATATTACTGGAAGCACTATAGATGTTTCTGTAATTGTTTGCCGTATTGTTTGTAAAGATACTGCCGTTGACAATTGCATTTCCTGATGCAATGTTTAATGCACCGTTGTCTGAAAGTGTGTTGTCTGAAAATGTGGATTCAAGAACCGATAGATATTTATCATTACTTGAAACAACATTTATAACAGCATTATCTGTGAATATACATCCGGAAATAGTATTTTGATAGTTTGTTGATTTGATTATATAATCCATGGTATTGCCTGTGAATGTAGAATTATCAGAATGCAGATTTTCGTTGTTCAATGAATTAATAACAGTTCCTCCTTGAGTGTTATTGTAAAACGCAGAACTGATGAGAACATCTGTAGAATACTTAACATTAATAATATCACCGGATAATCTGTTTTCGGCAAATACACTTGATATAATTTTTGCTGAATCCGCACGATTTATTGAAATAATGGACTCTAAATTGATTTTATTGTTCTCAAATGTTGATTCATTAACTATGAGCTCAGATGAATCACTACTTATGATTGGCACGTTATTTAAGATATTGCCATAAAATCCAGATTCAACAATGTTTAAATTTCCTCTATCATTCCAAATAATTGACTTAACCCCGTCAACTAAAGTATTATTAACAAAGGTACATCCGTCAACAGTCAATTTAGCAACATTGGAAATTACTGCATTTGCGCTTTTAGCATTAAATCCAGTGAATACAATATCACATATAGTAATATCAGAACCATATTGAACACTCAAAAAGCCTAAATTAGATGATTTTGCATCGAAAACAACATCCCCACATGAAATTATAGTTAATTTCTTATTTGAAATGATAATTCCTAGATTGTCAGCACCGGAATAGGTTCCTTCCCTTACATAAATGACATCATCTTTTGAAGAATCTGCAAGGGCTTCACGTAATGTTTCGAATTGATTACCTGTACTGTTGACAATGAAGTTGCCTTCATATTTGCTGACTTTGAATGATGTTGTGTTTATTGCATCGTTATAGTTTTCATCTCCCTCACGAATAACAGATACACTGTAATTTCCTTCTCCGACAGCATCCAATTTTAAACTGGACTGTTTTTCAGTAATCTCGACAGCGTAAAACTTATTATTGAAAAGAATATGGAATAATCCAGTTTTACTTGTGCTAATCTTTAAAACCGGTGAACCAGATTCACCACGTATTACAACATCGTCTACAGTCACATTGATGTAGACATTCGCCTTATATATGATAAGCCTGTCCCTTATTGATTCTCCATAATAAATGTTGCCATAGCTGTCATAAATGATTTGGTCCAATTTAACGTCATAAACGCCTTTTGGCAAAACGTCTACAACATATTCAAATACGCCATCTGAAATGGTGACTGGGGCATCCTTATTGTTAACGAATCCAGGCAATGTCACTTGAAGGTCCATGTTGAATTCAGGGTTAAGTGTACCTGTAATTGTTGTAGGAATGCCGTATTGACCATCCGGTATGAGCAATATAACCTCATAGAAATCAAATATGTTTTCGCTGTATTGAATATCGCCCGCATTGTATATGTTTGCACAATCTTCAGCAAAGTTAATTCCAAATAAGGATTTTGTAATCACCAAAGATTTGTTGTTGTAAATGGCTCCACCTTTGCCGTTTGCGGTATTGGCGGCGAATGTGGAATTATAGACAGTCATTTTGTTATTATTATAAAGGGCACCTCCGTCCTTTTGGCTGAATCCTCCGGTGAATGTTGAATTAAATATATGTGCTTCATTTCCATTGAAAATTGCTCCACCATATCCGTTTGCAGTGTTATCTTCAAAAGTGGATTTTGAGACTTCTAATATTCCAGCATTAAAAATAGCTCCGCCATCTATACCCTCATTTTCATTGAAAACAGTGTCTCTAACAGTCAATGACTTATCATTATAGATTGCACCACCATTTCCAAAATTATAGTTGCCTGTGAAATTGGAAGAGACAATTTCTGCAACTCCATTGGTATATACTGCGGAACTTATATTGACGATATTGTATGAAAATTCAACTGTTTCGATGTATAACTGAGCATCATTCCAAACAAGAGCATTATTAACGGAATTAAGTGAAAATGTACTGTTTAATATGTTTAATAAACCTGAATTGTATACGATTTCACCGGTTTCAAAACTGTTGAATGAACAGTTATTAAGTACTAAAGTACCGTAATTTTCAATGCCCGCATTAGTTTTTACGGCTCCATCAGTAAAGCATATGCCGTCAAATTCAACAGTATTATCTTTAGCTATTGTAAAGAACCATTTTTGACCGCTTCCGTCAAACACAACAGTGCCATCTCTGAAATTCTTAAGAGTGAATGATTTGCGGATATCAATTTCCATATTGTCTTCAGCATAACAATTTGCATTTGCATAAATAATGCCATTTTCAACAACAGCATCAATAGCATCAGTTAAGTTTTCATATACTTCATCTTCGGATATGATGAAATTTGGCACTTTCATTTCGAATTTATTTCCAAAGACATATGTATTGAAGTTATGGTCGTTCATTACGCCGAGAGTATAGTTTCCACCTATTACATTCTCAAAAGTGAGATAAAAATCACGGGAACCGTTATTGTAAATTGAGTATAATGGCGCTTGATCGAAGTACAATAAAACCACTGAATCGAATACATCATTACAGGTACCGTTAATAGTAACTGTCTGATTGATTTTATCCATCTCAAGACTGTATATTGTACCATCACCGTTAAAGATACAATATTGGCTAGTTATCTGCTTGACGTCAGGACCAGCATAGTAATTCATAATATACTCTTCATCTTCACCTTGGTGGTTATCTAAAAATGTACAAAGGTAAAATGATGCGGATACGTCTTGTAAAAGGGCTCCTTTAATATAGACTGCTCCACCTTCATCACTTGCATAATTGTTTGTAAATGTAGTGTTTAATCCAATGACGGTAGCACCATTTTCTGCACTAACAGAACCTATATATATGACTCCACCACGATCAGCACGGTTACTGTCGAAATTACAGTTGACCAAGGTTAAAGTACCTGCATCCAATTCGATAGCTCCGCCCTCAAGGTTATGTCCGTTGATTACTGTAATGTTTTTAAGTGTAACGGTAGGGCCTTCTGTCTGCTCTATCTCGACATAAGGAGGTTTTGGAGTAGGATTTACATTAGTTTCATATGTCAAATGTAGGAAGTAATCTTCATTTCCACAGTCAAAGATAACCTCTTCGTCGCCATAGGCTTTGATTGTTACTTCATGTTCTCCTTCCAGTGTAATGCCACGGAATTCATCTCCGGAATATCTTCCACCTCTAACTGTAATGATACCTGCACCCCATAATTCAACCTGGCCTATTGCGTCTTCCAGAGTTTCATAATATTCATAATCTGAATCTTCATCGTATTGGTAAATGAATTTATATTCATCGTATTCATTACCGACGTTGTTATCTGGAGAAGAACGAGTATTTACCTCATTGCTGACAATTGATATAGGTGTTTCTTCATTTGAGACAGCACTATGAGTAGTGAATTGGTTAGTTAATAATGAATTCAATAATAATATGCCACGATTATTGACTTTCAAAATTGCCTCAGTGAAATTTGATATGTAGTTTACACGTTCCTGTGAAGTGACTTTGATTGTGTAGGTGCCGGGAGCAAATGTTTTTTCTATTTCAACAGATCTGCTGCCATTAACAAATATGGCAGTTTTGTAATCTTCGATTTCTATTATATATACTGACGGATCATTTGTTTCTATGTTTAGAATAATGGTCTCATTATATGCTACTTCCACATCCGCCACAGATATTGTCGGATTAGCTTTATAAACTTCAAAATTAACGGTAGTGGAGGTGAATGCGAAATCTTCATGGTTATAGATAGCTACAAGAGTGTATTTTCCGGCATCTAATTTCAATGACTCGATTTCATCTTTTGTGTAATATTTTCCATTCAATTGATAATCAATTGCACCTGTAGCATTTGAAGGTAATTTTTCAACGATATTTAGGGTTTCACCATATGTAATATTATCAACGGAAACATTTAATTCAAAGCCCCTATTGTTAACCCTGAAAATTTCAGTTATGCTATCCATCAGATAGGTATTGTTATTGTTATCAACAATACTGTTTAAAACAGCATAATATTTTCCATGATCCAATATGCCTGCATTATAGGAGAATGCATTGTTTTTGATTTCCGCAATGACGTTTGAACCAGCGACTGTTAAATTGGCTGCTGCATAGACATTGGTACCTATATCTGCTGTACCGCTGATTATTGAACTTTCACCATATTGAACAGTTGGTGCATTCAATTTAGCATCCTTAACATCAAAAATGGAATCGTGGACTACGGCAAATCCATTGTTGTATATATGTCTGTTTTCTCCAGTGTTGTTTGCAAAAACACACTCATCAACGAATGTTGTAACTTTAGGAGATGTTGCAATGGTTCCGGTTGCCGCATTGTTATTTGTAAATGCAGTGCCATCGATTAATAAGTTTAACTTTTTATTATAAGGATTCTTGATTAAAATTGCAGAACCTACCTTACCGCTATTGTTAGTGAAGGTACAGCTTTCAACGGTAGCTCTTGAAGACCCATCAAGGCATAGGACTCCACCATCAACATTGCTGTTGGAGTTGTCTTCAAAATGGGACAGGCTAATATCCAATTTTACATCACTAGCATTGGCGTTGACATATATTACCCCACCTTCAAGTTGCGCAGTTTCTCCCAGATTATTTTTGATATCGTTTTTCTTGAAATCAGATAGTGTGAGAGTTAGATATCTTGAATTGTTTCCTATATATATCGCAGACCCTTTAACAGCAGTATTCTTTTCAAAGTAACATGAATTGATTGCATCTTCAAATTGGATTATGTTTTTGAAGTGCAATGCCCCACCTTCACGTGCAGTGTTATTTATGAATTTGGAAGATGATATTGTAACGTCATCATAACCCGCTGATGTGACTGCAGCAGTACTGACTTTTAAAGGAGCGATATTATTAATGAAATTACAATTTTCAATCGCCAATGAATATCCGTCACTAAATATAGCTGCCCCACCATTTTCAGAAAATGCGGTCTTGGTAATCTTATTGTCTGTAAAATTACATGAATCCAGTGAAAGATATCCGTGATTGACTATAGCCCCATAATTGGTATTTCTGTTGTGAAGTCCTCTGAATGCTATGCCATATATATCAACTACAGCGTTTTTGTCGACTGTTATGAAATTGGCGTCTCGACCCTGAGCGTCAAAGACCACACTGTCCAATGCAACGATATCCAGAGCCTTATCAGATATTACTACTCCAGTTTCTGCATATGTGCCTTTTTTAATATAAATAGTATCCTCTTTATTGGAATTGGCTACAGCCTCAGCTAAAGTATCATATTCCACATTTGTACTTAGGACAAGGAAGTTGCTGTAGGTTTTGCTTATTGAAAAAGAGGTGAAATTCATTACAAGATAATAATTTTCATCACCGTCACGCATACCAACAACTGTATAATTGCCTAAATCAAGGCCAGTCAGTTGCATGCTGCCTTTACCGTTTACAACTTCAAGTTGATAATTTTTATTTCCAAGCAGAATAGTGTAATTATTATCCCAATTAGCATAAACATTTAAGACCGGTGTTTCAGGTATTAATACATTATTTACAACAAGAGTTAATGTTATTCTTGCTTTTTCAATCATTATTTTTGCATAACTAGCTTTATTTAAATAGAATTCGTTTCCGTATAAATCAGAATAATAACTACGAGTATAGAAATGATCATTACTGTCTCCTTGAGTATACATTCCTTCCATGGCGAATTCGTGTGTTCCTCCGGACAATACTCCCATACTTATTTTAAATTGATTATCTTTAATGGTGAGTAAGTCTCCAAACAGATTTTCATCATCTCTAATTCCTGCTAAAACAGTATAATTATTATCTAAATTAGATCCCCAATCGAAAACGCCATCAAGAATATAATCCATTCCATATGATCCATCTTTTTCATCTATTTTTAAATTCAAATCATATTCATTGAACTGCAAATTAATTTTCCTTGTGGTTGATTCTGAATATATGTTTCTG
>CADAOO010000062.1 GCA_902789505.1 uncultured Methanobrevibacter sp.
GAATTTATTAAAAACTGTGTTGCTGAAGCTGGTTTACCTAAAGATTTAGGTGTTGTTAACCAACCGTTAATGGCTGCTGATGCAACTTACGGTACCAACGAATTTGACATGAGCAAATTCTCTGAAGTATTGCCTGAAGCATGGTATGATGACCCTGAAATCGGTAAAAGAGGTTGTTCCGTAATTCCTTTATGGGAAGGTACCAATGTTGAAACCGGTCCAAGAGCAAGAATGGAAAAATTCGCAGGCTTCAAAGATAAAGGTGTAGTTGCTCAACACGTTGCTCGTGCAGATGAAATGTTGAAAAACTATAACGCTTGTATTGAAGCGTTAGATGCAATTGATCCTGCAGCACCTGCAAACGTATCATACGATAAAAGAGGAACTGGTGAACTTGGATTTGGTGTTATCGAAGGCCCTAGAGGAACTGATGTACACATGGCAAAAGTTGTGGAAGGAAAAACACAATTCTACTCAGCTATTGTACCAACTACTTGGAATATTCCAACTATGGGTCCTGCAACTGAAGGATTCTCTCATGAGTTCGGTCCACACGTAATCAGAGCTTACGATCCATGTTTATCCTGTGCTACTCATGTAATGGTAGTTGACGATGAAGATAAATCCATTCTCAAAAATGAAATGGTGAGAATCTAGGTATTGGGAGGATTTATTAATGCCTTATGATTCGGATATAATTGTTATTGGATGCGGGAATGTATTATTTAAAGATGATGGATATGGTCCAATAGTCATTAATATCTTGCAAAAAGTTTTTAATGACCAAAACGACTATTATGACCCAGCTGTTACTGGCTTTGTTGAAGATGAATTTGATAAGGAAATTTTAAAACAAATCGAGGAGAAAGTCGAAGGCATAACATTACCTGATAGTATTCAATTCGTTGATGGAGGAACTGCAGCACCAACTAATTTCTTCCCACTGTATGAAGACTATGACTGGAAAAAACTCATTGTAGTTGATGTTGTGGAATTCAATGATAAACCTGGAACCGTAGAGATTTTTGATCCAAGTGTTATGCAACAAGGGAAATACGACAACCCCCACGGAATGACTGTGGAGGATCCTCTTCGTGAAATTTCCCAGAAATGCGAAGTGGTAATTGTTGGATGTAAACCTGCTGAAATTCCTACTCCGGACATAGATATGGGTTTAACAGAACCTGTAGAAAAGGCTATTCCTAAAACTATAGATCTTATTTTAAAAGAAATCGGGGTAAAATAATGTTTGATAAATTGAAAAAAGCTTTTGGCGGTTCAGATGAACCTAAAGCACCAAAAGTAGAGGAAAAAGTTGAAGCTGCTGCTCCTGCTGCTGAAACCAAAGCACCAGCTGAACCTAAAGCTGCTTCATCAAAACCACGTATTGGTTACATACACTTAAGTGGTTGTACTGGAGACGCAATGTCTTTAACTGAAAACTATGACATTTTATCTACTGTACTTACTGACATGATTGATATTGTTTACGGTCAAACCTTAGTAGATAAATGGATTCATGGTACTTATGCTGAAGAAATGCCAGAAATGGACTTATGTTTAATTGAAGGTTCTGTATGTTTACAAGATGAACACAGTGTACATGAACTTTTAGAAGCAAGAAAAAAATCTGGATTAGTCGCTGCATTCGGTTCCTGTGCTGTAACTGGCTGTTTCACTACTTTCGCTCGTGGAGGTCAACAAGCACAACCTAAACATGAATCTTTCTTACCAATCAGTTCATTAATTAAAGTGGACTTAGCACTTCCTGGTTGTCCTGTAGCTCCTGAAGTTATTGCAAAAGCAGTTGTTGCTTTATGCGAAGGAGACTTAGATTACTTACAACCTGCTATGGACTGGGCTTCATGTGACAAAGGATGCGGTTGTGACGTATTAACCGGCATTGTCCGCCAAGGATTATGTACCGGCTGTGGAACCTGTGCTCTTGCTTGTCCAACTAGAGCAATGGGCTTTTCTGAAGGTAGACCTAGCTGTGATAGGGACAGATGTATTAAATGTGGATCTTGCTATCTGATGTGTCCAAGATCATGGTTGCCTACAAGCAGAATTAAAAAGGAAACAGGACTTTAGGAGGAATGAATATGGTATTAGGTACTTATAAAGAAGCACTTTCTGCAAGATCTACTGAACAAAAAATTCTAGATGTATCCCAAGACGGAGGAATTGTTTCAGCATTACTCTGCTACGCACTCGATGAAGGAATTATTGAAGGTGCAGTTGTGGCTGGAACTCCTGATGATGATTGGAGACCTATTCCTACTGTAGTAACTTCCGCTGATGAAGTTATCGCTGCAGCCGGAACAAAATACTCAATGTCCCCTACCTTATCTGCATTAAAAGAAGCAACACGCCAATACGGTATTGAAAAGTTAGGTGTTGTAGCAACTCCATGTCAAACCCAAGGTTTAAGAAAAGCACAAGCTTACCCATTCACTAGATTCGTCGCTGAAAAAATTAAATTAATCGTCGGTATCTACTGTATGGAAAACTTCCCAATGGCTTCTCTTGACACCTTTGCTACTGCTAAATTAGGATTTGACAGCTTACAAGATGCAACCAAAATGGACATTGGTAAAGGAAAATTCTGGTTAACCAAAGACGGTGAAGACTCTGGTTTAGCTATTAAAGAAACACACGGATACGAACAATCCGGATGTAACATATGTATGGATTATGTTGCAGAATGGTCTGATGTATCAACAGGTTCTGTAGGATCACCTGACGGATGGTCCACTGTATTAACCAGAACTGATGCTGGTGCAGACGTATTCAAAGGTGCAGTCGACGCTGGTTTAATTGAAACAAAACCAATGGATGATGTAAAACCTGGTCTTCCTTTACTTGAAAAATTAGCTAAAGGTAAAAAAGACAAAAACGGTAAAGTACGTGAAGAAAGAGTTAAAATGGGATTATCTATTCCTGCGGAATACTAATTCCCTTTCTTTTTCTTTTTTTCTTTTTTTTAAAAAAATAGGATTGAAGAGAGTTGTCTCTTCTAAATTGTTGTAACTGTACAACCTTCTTTTTCAACAACAACAGTATGTTCCTTTTGACTTACGAAGCAGTCCTTTTTTTCTCTAAGCGGGGCATATGGATAGATTGCCATGGCTTCTGACAACTGCTTCAGGGCAATGTTTCCGCGTCTTTCACCGAATTCATCGGTTATCCACCTTCCTGAGAAAGGAACATATGGATTATTGGTTTGAATATATTTCAGCACCTTCTGTGTGCTTTTCATTCTGAACGGTTTGTTTGCCAGATATGCGAAGATATAATGGCCCGGCGCATCATTGACAATACCTTCCCCATTGGTTGCAAAGGGTTCGATTGCAATGGCCTGACCTTCATCCAGCTTGTAGTTGTCATGATTGTCATAGTTGGGTATGGAGATACCTGCATGCAGGTTGTTCTGCTCCAGGCTGTGTCCGGTCAGGTTGAAAATAGGATTCAGGTTATATTCCCCAATCGCTTCGTGAACGGCAGCACCTATTTTGGATAGTTCAGCACCTGCCCTTACGGTTGCAATTGCCGCTTCAAGCCCTGCTGCTGACGCTTCAATAATCTCTTCATGCAGATTGATTTCATCCTGAGTGTAATTTTCATCCATATTGCCTTCAGCAAGCACGGTAACTGCGGAATCGGCAATATATCCGTCAACCATAGCACCTAAGTCCAGCTTTACCATATCTCCCGCTTTGAATTGGGTTTTATCATTTGCGGGGGATGTATAGTGGGCGGCAATTTCATTTATTGAAACGTTGCATGGAAATGCAATTTCTGCCCCCCTTTTTAGAATTTCACTTTCCACATATTCCACCAAGTCAATAACCAAAGCTCCATCCTTAATCATTTTTGAAGCTTCACTGCGGATGTCTGAAACGATTTTTCCAGCTTGTATATAAGATTCCATCATAAGTATTTACCTTCTTTGTTAATAATTAATTATATAATTGATGAAGTTAATATAATATTTTATAATAATTATTATGTATAAAATTAATTGGAGGTAACATTATGGACACTATTCCTACAATACCTGATCAGATATTCATGCTTATTGTTTTGATTATTGTAGCTTTCGTACTTTTGATTATTGTATTCCAATGGAGGAAAGTTGTACAGTCTAAAAATTCAATTTTAATGCTTGAAAAAGAAATTGAACTTAAAAAAATGTCTATGGTTGAAAAGGATATCGAGTCTAAAAGATTAATGGATAATCCTATTCCTATGCCACAGGATAAACAGGATAGCTTATCCGCAATAAGACAATCCACAACCGATGTAAGAAGTGAAGTAGGTTATTTGCACAATGAAATCAATGAAAGGTTAGCCAGACTTGAAGCCCAAACCGAGCAAAAGAAATTGGAAAAAATGCTCAAGGAAATTGAGGAAAAAGAGGCTAAACTTAAGAAAATGGATAAATAGGGGATATTATGGAAGCTATTGAAGCTGTTGCTATAATAATTTTAATAATTGCAATCCTAATTCTAGTTTATTATTACCTGTTAAACAGTCCTGAAACTGCTCAAAAGTTAAGAAATATTGTTCCTCGAACTGCTGATGCTCATTTGAATGAAGTTTTAAGCAGTAATTCCGGTTATGATGGTCTGACCAAAGAATCATCTGGTGAAAGCAGTTCCGGTTCAATGAGCAAAAGGATTAAGGTCAAACTCAATGACATCGACATGTCCTCTTTAAATACGGATGCATTTTCTCACAAGATTGACGCATTCCTTGATGATAAAAGCGATCAGCTAATCAAAGAGTGGTCTTTGGCCACCACTAGTGATTTGAATGATTTGGAATCCAAATTCAGCGAGACTGCAGGTCATGTTGACACTTTGGAAAAATCTTTCGATGAGTTTAAAAAATCATCCGAAGAGTTCCAGAAAGTCACTGAAGAGAAATTGGAAGATTTGGATAAAAGAATAGAATCTTTGGAAAATAAATGATTTTATTTTCCCCATTTTTTTAATTTTCATTGGAAATATAGAAAGATTTATATATTATCTTTTAAATAATTAGTATATAGTATTATACTGTTTTTGTTCGTATAGCAGGGTGGGGTAGTCTGGTGATCCCGCGGGGCTCATAACCCCGAGATCCCTAGTTCAAATCTAGGCCCTGCTACTTTTAATTAATATTTTCATGGCAAGTTAAAGACAGCTGCTGGTTTTTTTTAAAACTAAGGAAACTCCGCCCATCATACAGACTATGGCGTTGAAAAACGTATACCGAGAGGTATGACTCTGGAGCAGAAACGACACGTCTTTTAATGAATGACAATGATATTTAATTGAGGACATTAAAAAGGATCGGTGAAACGGCCATTCCATAGGATGCAAGAGCAAAGGTGCCTATGAAAATCTGTTTGAGGCAAGGTAGCACGCTAAGATGAATGCTGTTAAACAGAAGGTGGGTTACTCTTAACAGGCCATGAATATTAATTATCTATTTTTTGAAAAATCTGATGCAGTAATCTGATTATTTTCAGTAAAAATATGACTTTGCTTTGTCTGCAAGCTTAATTAACCCCAATATTAATGCTGAAACAATTGCACTAATGATAAATATCAAAAATGGATAGAGATAGCCAAGATCTCCATGCAGGTGAATAAAAGTAATGTTTATATATTTTATTATCATCAAATGGATTACATAAATTAACAGGTACAGATTTCCGCCTATCCATCCGATAATCTTTATGTCATGGTCAGGATGTTTGATGCACCAGACAATCATCATGACGGACAGGAAGATTGTTCCGATATATATCTCGGATTTGCTGACAGTCAAAGCCTCCAATACTGTTAAGCAGCAGCTTAAAATGACTGTGATGTATATTGTTCTGTCTGAAATGTTTGTGAATTCATCTTTTTTGTCATGTATCAGATATCCTATTGTAAAAAACGGCAAACCCATAAACAAAAAGTTCCTATAGAAGTAATAACTGAATTTGAATCCCATAAGACGTGAAATCTCTCCAATAAAAACAGCACCAAGCAATAGCAATGGGATATGGCTGTACAGTTTATCATGAGGGATATTGAGTCTGCTCATTATTAAAAATATGATATAGCAGTAAATCAATGCCTGGATAAACCACAGATGAGCATATGTTGGCGAAACATTAAAAATTAGATATTTATAGCAGTTGGAAACGCTGAACATCTCTATTAATTTTGCCAGGACATTATAATTGCCTGTGACATAACAGTCGAAAATGAAATAGACGACATTTGATATTAGGAATAATACAAGCAGCTTTTCAATTCTGGTTTTATATTTTCTCATGGCCTTCTCATTATTGTCAAAATAACTGTAAAATCCGGAGGTGAGGAAAAAAACAGGAACTGCAAATCTGAATAGGGAATCAATTACAGTGCCTTTTAAGCCTATTTTGTATAAGCTGCAGTGTATGCATATCACGCCAAATACCGCTAAACATTTTAAAACGTTTAAAGATTTGTTGATTCTTTTTTGATTTGCCGGCATTTCAGAAGCGTTATGCATAAAATCATCTCGTAGGTATTATATTGGCCCCTAATTTATATATATTTAATTGTCTGATAATTTGATAATGCTCACTTTTTCTTATTTTAAAAATCAGTAATTCAATATTTTTATATAATCTTCAACCAAATCAAACAATTCTTCTTTTGTAGTGGTTTTGAATATTTTTGGTTTGATTTCTCCACTTTTATATAATCCTTTTAAATAATAGGCCGTATGAAGCCTCATTTTTGAAATAGCAACCTTTTCAGGTTTTCGCTCAAAAAGCAATTCACTATGTTTTTTTATCATTCCAAGCCTTTCCTCTTTTGTCGGCTTTTGAGGTTCAGTTCCCTTATCCAAATACTCTACGCATTGCTTAATCAGCCATGGATTTCCAAGTGCTGCTCTTCCAATCATTATGGCATCGCATGAAGTTTCATCAAGCATTTTTTTTGCATCATAACAGGTTCTGATATCTCCGTTCCCGATAACAGGTATTGAAACTTCATTTTTAACATCTCTGATGATTGACCAATCGGCATCCACGCAGTAGCTCTGTTCTTTTGTACGGGGATGAACTGTAATTGCTGATGCTCCTGCATCTTCAATGAGCTTTGCCATTTCAAGGGCATTAATTTCATCCCATCCGCTTCTGATTTTGACCGTAACAGGTATCGGGACTGTATCCACAACTTCACATACTATTTTATATGCCTTATCGGGGTCTTTTAAAAGTGCACTTCCCGCATGGCCCTTTATTGCAACCTTTCGAACAGGACATCCCATATTAATGTCAATGATGTCCGGCTTCATATGCTCGCAGATGTAGGCGGATGCCTTTTTCATGGTTTCAGGTGTTGATCCGAAAATTTGCTGGGAAATTGGCCTTTCATATTCGGTCATCTGAAGCATTTCCTGAGTTCGGGTATTGTCATATATTATGCCTCTGTCGGACACCATTTCTGTTGAAACGAGTCCGCAGCCCATTGATTTAGCAATGGTTCTGAATGGTGAATCGCATATTCCGGCCATGGGGGCTAGGACAACCTGATTGTCTATTTCAACATTGCCAATTTTCCATTTCATCATGAAAATATTTGTTCATTGGAATATTTAATAGGTTCTAAAAAAAGAAAAAATTTGGACTATTTGCCGAATAGTCCGCTTAAAAAGCCTTTTGTATCAGTGGTGTTGTTTAAGGCACCTGATACCTTGACTTCATATTTGTTGATGTCGCCTTGAACATTTTGAATTTGTTCAATACTGTTTGCAAGTTTTTCAATGTCGCTATTGGTTATGTTGACATTGTTGATTACGGTATAATTGTAAATGATGTTTACAATTGTTTTGTGGTCTGTAACGTTTTCCTTTTGAACAGTATCTTTCACGTCATCCACCAATTTGGATAAATTTTCCGGTGAAACGTTTGAGTTTTCAACGATTTCTGCCTGAGTGTAAATTTCATTGTTTGCGGCTTCTTTTACGGTTTCAGGAATTTCCACATTTGTAGCTGCTTCATAACAGTTCATAATTCCCGCAAGTGCAGATTCACCGGTAGCGGTAACCGGGCTTGTCACATATACATGTCCGCTTTTAATGCCTGCTGATTTTAATGCGGATAGGTACATGTCTCCTGTAATTGTGGTGATTTTTGATTTATCCACACTAACTTCAAGGTTGTCGTTATCGTTCAAATCGACAAGTGCTGATGAGAATATCTGATTTGAACTGTATGTCTTTCCGGTGATTGAACTTGAAATCTTATTGACGTCATTGGCTGTGATTATTTTTTCAGCCGCATTTTTCAAATCCAGGTGGCTCTGGCTTTTGAAAAACGCATCAACGTTTGCTTTGTATTCTGAATTTGCATGTGTGGTTTCACCATAGGTTATAACAACTGAATTTGCTTCACCTGAAAAACCTGCTGGTATAACCATACCTACTAGGATTATGGATAAAATAACTATACCAATAGTAATCTTTCGCATATTATCACCTCT
>CADAOO010000063.1 GCA_902789505.1 uncultured Methanobrevibacter sp.
CTTAATTAAATACTAATTCTTCAGACATATATTGAATTAATCAATTTATATAGTTTTTGTTTGAAATAAAAGCAATATTATTAAACTAGAAGAATATTCAAATATCAGACAACTTTTAAAGTAGTTTCATATTGACATATGCATAACAATATTAAAATCTCGATTATAATAAAAAAAATAGTTCAATTTAATGTCTAATTGCAAAGAAAACTCTACAATATTCCCACAGACATTAAATCCATTTCATCTCATAGCGGATTACTAAAAGTAACTCTCTTGTGCAATAATTTATGGAATGTTATATATAAACTTGATTATTTTTTAAAATTAAGTAGTCCCGAGCGGAGTCGAACCGCTATCTTTGGGTCCAGGGCCCAAAAGGATTGCCACTACCCCACGGGACTATGTAATTATTTTTAGAAATCATCATATATATAAATTAAGTATTGACTGTCAAAATGTCAGCTATTGATTGTGTGAATGTTCATTGGAATGATTTTTACACCAGTCTTTTGAATTCAGGGATTTCATCATCAACCGTTTCAATTAGTTTTTTCTTAAAACTTCACAGTTCGAAATTGAAGCTTACAGCTGTAAATTTCATGCCGCTGTCTCTGATTTTTTTGGATTTTATGTCAACATCTCCGTATTGCTTTAAGAAATTATTAATCTCCCTTGAAACAGCATTGTAATTTTTTCTGTCATAAACCCTGTAATTTCCCATGAATTTAACTGTTTCGTTTTTGTTGAGAACATTAACTTTGTCCAATCTGAATGATTCATTGTTTTTTTCTAAAACGTAGTTTACCTTGTTCACTATCTCCTCTTTGATTTTAGCTTTTTCCTCATCACTAATCATGACATACTCTCCCAAATTTTTTATCAATGTCCCTCCAATGTTTTTGAAAACCTCCATAAGTTCACAAAACCATATGAAAAAGCAAAATTATTTTATATCAATATTTTATATTTCATTATTTTTATAATATGTGGAATTGATTATTACATACTCTTTCAAACGAAATTTAAAGCATTTAATTATCTTGAATGAGAAGTTATACAACCATCACACGAGCTTTCATACAACTCTCTTCAGAATAATTTCATTTTTAAATTATATTTCAAAAAATATAAATAAAACACATTATAAAAAAAAGAGTTATAACCTATTAGTGAAACTATGAATACAAAATCAAACAACAAAATGCAACTCTTGGTCTTGTTTATTTTAGCTTCAAGCCTGGTATGCATAGCCCAATCCATTATTACAACAGGTTTCGTTTATCTGATGAGTGACTTTTCTGTCTCATCAACACAGGCGCAGTGGTCCTATTCAGCATTTCTGCTTGTTGTAGGAGTCATGATTCCCTTAAGTGCGTTTATATCACGCAGATTCAGTGCAAAATCAATATTCTTCTTTTCACTGTCCATATTCTTTTTAGGATCAGTTATATGCTATTTTTCAACTTCCCTGATTATTTTGATTGTTGGTAGAGTTCTTCAGGCTATTGGAAACGGCATTATAATGCCATATGTTCAGATTTTACTCCTGAGAACTATCCCCGAAGAAAAGTGGCAGACATATATGGGATTATATGGTTTGGTAGTAGCAATAGCACCGGTCATCGGTTCTTTTTTAGGAGGATTTGTCATAACTTTATATGGCTGGAGAGAACTGTTCTCATTTTTCACAATAGCTACAATAATTCTTTTGGTTTTAGGATTGGTCTTTGTAAGAGACGATACACCTACTGAAGATTACCCTCTTGACTATCTGTCCGTCGTATTGTCAATAATTGGATGTGCAGGCATAATGCTTGGTTTTACAAACGTTGCAGATTATGGATTTACACATTATATGGTAATCCTGCCGATAATCATTGGAATTATAACTTTAATATTATTTGTAAAACGTCAATCAAAATTGGAAAAGCCTTTGATTAACCTATCCATACTTAAAAACAAGTATTTCCTGGTGGGTACAATATTCATCTGCATTCTCTTTTCATGTTTGAACGGATGCACAGCACTTATCCCTATATTCATTCAAGGCATAGCTTACAATTCCGCAATTTTTTCAGCTTCAGTACTTCTCCCTGGAGGATTATTGATAATAGCCTTCAATATCATAGGCCCATTACTTACAAACAGAATAGGAATCAAGAGGGTCCTGATTATGGGATGTATCTTTTCCATAATAGGATTTGCAGCCATGATGTTCTATACTCAGGATTCATCCTTTGAATTTATGACCATAACCCAGTCAATCCGTTATATCGGTGTAGGATTGGCCCTGATGCCCGCCACAACATGGTCTTTGACCATGGTATCCGACAAGGTCGAGGACGGAACTGCAGTCAACAATACATTAAGACAGATTTCTGCTGCAATCGGATCATCAATGGTAGTTGTTATAGTGGCAATTCTGGCAGGAGGCTCCATAGACCACAATTCCGCTTCTGTTGTAGCATTCAATCAGACTTCACTGATTCTGCTTATCCTGCATATTGTCATGCTTATTTTGACTATCCTCTTTATCGATGACAAGGATAAGATTGAAAATTCAAATTAAAAACTCACAAACTCCAACCCCCCATAATTAAATGTCGAATTATTTCATCCCAAAATATTCCTATTAATTATTTTAAATCAACCAACACAGCAGAAATCCGGAAAGTATACGCAAAATAACTAGAATTGGAAAAAGCTAGAATCGCAAAAGAAGAAATGAGCAGTAAAAAAATGGATAGGAATGAAACCAGTACTGTAGGATATTGCGATTTGAATTGCATACATTGCTACGAAGAATTTTTAGATGGTGATGGAGAGATAGTTGGTAATTTTACTATGGAATGGATTGTTGAGTATCGCCGTACTTTAGAATCATCCATATATTTCGGAAGTTTTTGCAAATATTAAGAATAACTCATGACAATTAGCTCAACCGGGCAATGCCGGGACATTTTTATAATTGGAAGCATCAAGTTTCACCTCCATTGGAGGAATGACTACAATTTCACCAGTCATCTGATGAGTTTCAGGATTACGCTTGATTTTAAATGAATTACTATTTTTGCTTTGTTCCCAAACCACATCGTTGAGTATTTGTTTTCCGTCTTTGAATGCTTGGTTCTGCATATCATTACAGTATGAAGTGATATAACTTGCCCTGGTATCATTATCCTTTATTTTTGCCGCTTGTGCAAGTACTTTACTCATTCCCTCAAACATATTACTTTCAGCTTCCTGCCAGTAATCCTGCACAGGTTCACCATAAACTTTGTAGTTGTTTGGTCCTACACAACGAGTGCAAAGGTCTTTAAAGACATAATAAGGATAAGTATCTGTATCAAACACGCCCCAATCTTCTGAAGGCTGATTGGCGCTGTAAGGCTCACTGATATTTATACAATCATTGGATACCGGCACAAATACGCCGTAAAGAGGCGGACCTGAACTTATCCAACTAACGCATGACATTTCTGCCGGAAGATCAGGGAACACCTGTATCACATGAGCACTTAATGTTGTATCAGATCCCACCACCCTCATATCAATTCTGCCAGTCTCGTCAGGAGAATATTTTGTTTCGTCATATCTATCGCGCAAAATTTGACACACATCAGGTACTGAAACTTTCTCATCCGGTGTGAAACAGAGAAGATACATGGAGTTATGATTGTAGTCTGTATGGAATTTTGAAGGGGCTAGAAATTTGTGTCCCATCCATGTTCGCATATGTGAGTACTCGGTAGTCATCTGCTTTCCTGAATATGTTTCAAACAGATTAATCTCACCCTTTTTACCGTGCACTGCGAAATTATTTTGCTCTGCAAGACTGATTAAATCTTTAGATGTGATACTGTCCTCATAGTCGGACAAGTACTCTAAAGAATACTCATTACCGAAGACTGAAACTTTATCCTTTGGCAATTTCACTGCAGCGTACTGATGTCCGGTATACATCTCAACATACCATACTTCGTTTTGATCGGCGATGATGGCTATATTGGATTCGCTGCTGCCATACTTATCTATGAGTCCTAAAAGAACATCCACTCCTTCCCTGGCGGTTTTACTCTGACATACCACAAGGTCTACGGCAGTAAATTCAGAAAGTCCATTTTTTATTAATGGGTCTGCTTCCAGAGAATCATTGTTTGAAAATGCTGAAACAGACATGGTCATGGCCACTCCGTATTCATTAGTGCATGTAGTTGCGTCGCGACCTGTTCCGCTGTGTGCTGCTGTACTGTTCATAAATGGTGTTGCAGTGTATTTATAGGTGGTTGCCGGAATCTCTGTTTTTACCGTTCCATCATTACATACCGGCATAAGACGGCCGGAAACATTATCTACCCTGGGAGTTACAATGATATGATTCGCCCAGACATCTTGAAAGTCATTTGACCTGGCAAAAATTATTGAACCGTCAGAACTAACGTCTGATCCCACATAAACTGCAGTACATGCCGCACATGCCTGCATACTAAACACCAGAAGCCCGCAAAAAATCAAAATCATCAATTTTGTATAAATCTTTTAATTCCGACATAAAACCCTCACTTAAACAATAATTAATATTTAATGATAAATATTAAACATTAATACTTTTTTTATTTAATTAATTATAATAATATTTTATATGCATTATAAAAGTTTCAAAAACGGATTATATGATGTGGCAGTAATATGCTGTACTGTTCAAGCAGGTTTTCATATTTTTAATTTTCAAACACTATCTAAAAAATGATAATTTGCATAATTTATATATAATATCCTACAACAAACGTTTAATTAACTGTAATACTAAATAACTTAAAAAAAACCGACTAAATAAGATGAGAAAATGAACGAAAATTCACACTGGAATTCAGTAGCAACATTTATAATGGCCATGATAGGTCTGACTATAGGAATAGGCAATATTTGGAGGTTCAGTTACGTACTGTATTCCAACGGAGGCGGTTCTTTTTTCATACCCTATGTAATTGCAATTTTAATTATGGGAATTCCATTTTTAATTTTAGAATACGGGCTGGGATTTAGTTTCAAGAAAAGTTTTTCAAATTTAATGCGGAGTATTCGTCCGGAATTCGAAATTATAGCATGGATGCTGGTTTTATTTGTGTTCATCGTTGTGATTTATTACATGGTCATCTTAGGATGGGACATGGCATATCTTCTAAATAGTTTTAATTTCGGATGGGGAAATGACCCTTCATCATTTTTTACAAGTTATGTTGGGGGAAGTTCAAATTTGGCATCCTCAGGGACCATAATATTGCCTACTCTGATTTGTACGTTAATATTATGGGGGCTCTTTTGGGTAGTGTCTGTTAAAGATGTTGACAAAGGAATTGGTAAATTATCTACCGTTTTAATTCCATTATTATTTATCATCATGATTTTTGTTATTATTTATGCATTTACATTAAAGGGATTTAATGTTGGAATAACTACACTGCTTACTCCTAACTGGTCGGCGCTATTTAATATACATGTCTGGCTTGCGGCATTCGGGCAAATTATATTTTCATTAAGCATTGGTCAGGCAATGGTATATACATATGCAAGCTATCTGCCTAAAAATTCAAAATTAGTTGATGAAGTGTTGATTGTTGTTCTTACAAACTCAATATATGAAATTTTCATAGCTTTTGGAGTATTTTCAATACTCGGATATATGTCATTGACCTCTTCAGTGCCTATGAATGAATTAATCAGCGAAGGTACAGGATTAATATTTATCATATTCCCACAGATATTCAATACAATGGGCTTGATGGGACATATTATTGCCCCATTATTGTTCCTGTCAATATTGTTTGCTGGTTTCACTTCTTCTTTTGCACTATTTGAGCCTTTGCTTTCATCTTTGTGTGATAAATTTGGATGGAGCAGGAAAAAAGGGGTTACAATTCTTACAGTCATTGCATGCATAGGTACAGTTATTTTCTCAACAGGAATCAGCAGTTATCTAGTAAGACTCGTGGATGCATTTGTAAACAATTTTGGAATATTGATTCTGATTGGTGTTCAGGCCATAATATTCGGATGGTTCTATGGAGTGGAAAAGGTTATTCCTGTATTGAATGAATTTTCAACTTTTAAAGTTGGAAAAACCTGGGTTTTCATAATAAAATACTTATTGCCTATTATTATATTTGTCGTATGGGCATTTGGAATTGCAGACCTGTTTAATGGTGAAAATTCACTTGAACTAATAGTGAACATAATTATCACCATCATAGTTGTTGGACTTTCTTTAGTATTTACAAAATTAAAACCTAAAACTTCATGAAATCCCCAATATTTATCATAACCTCAAGGTTTTACCATCAAGTTTCCTATGAGAAACAATCAATATAACTGATAGTTAATTTTTTTCTTTGAATTTGATGAAGGTATATTTACATTAACATGAGTGCTTTTGCAAACCAGGTACAACATAAACATGAGCGTGTATGAAACCGTTCCAGAATAACATTTTTAATATTTTTAATTGTTTATCTATGGAAAAATTATTAACATAATTATGAAAAATATATTCACATTAATTCCAATGAATTTTAATGATAAAAAAATGATTTTAGATAAATGAAAAAACAGGAAGATGAAAAAATAAATAAACTTGGCGGTAATCAATGTATAGTTTCATTATTTGTTTTTTGGCATTAATAGCGTCATACTTCATTTATGGTAAAATTCTTGAAAAAGTGGTGGGTGTTGATGAAACCCGAGAAACACCTGCATACAGATTGCGTGACGGCATTGATTATATACCCATGTCCAGAATCAAGAATTTTTTAATTCATTTTTTAAACATTGCGGGTTTAGGACCTATTTTTGGAGCAATACAGGGTGCATTGTTTGGTCCTGCAGCATTTTTATGGATAGTATTTGGTACAATTTTCATTGGAGGAGTCCATGATTTCTTCTCAGGATTCCTATCAATGAGAAATGACGGATTGACAATGCCTGCTATTATTTCAAAGTATTTGGGAAATAGAGTTCGAAAGTTTGTTGCAATTCTTATTGTAATTACGGGCATTCTTGTTTCTGCCACATTTGCAAAAGGGGCTGCAGATTTACTCGAAAACTTGACCAATATCTCCATACTTGTTTGGACAACAATAATATTCATTTACTTTTTAATTGCAACAGTATTTCCTGTTGATAAAATTATTGGAAAAGCATACCCTATATTCGGAGCGTTACTGCTGATTATGGCAGCACTAATGACAGGGTCATTAATATTAAACCCAGGATACACAATTCCCGAGTTTACAACAAAAGGTTTGTATTTAACTGACAAAAGCATTTTTCCATATCTGTTTGTAACTATTGCATGCGGAGCCATTTCAGGTTTTCATGCATCCCGTCCCCGATTGTTGCAAGATGTATCAAAAATGAAAAGGATGCACGTCCTGTATTTTATGGATCTATGGTTTTGGAAGGTTTGGTCGCTCTTTGTTGGGCTGCAATCACCATGGCATTTTTCCATGGCCAGCCACAGCTTGCAGTAATCTATGGTGCAGCACCTTCACTTGCAGTTAATGAAATGGCAAATGCATTAGTAGGCCCTATCGGTTTGATTTTAACCATTATTGGAGTTGTTATCTGTCCAATCACAACGGGAGACACTGCACTTAGAAGCTCAAGAATAACAATTACTGATGAATTTCATATTGACCAGCCATTATCGCCGCAATATTCATTAAGAAATCAAAGAAAAATTACAATTATTTAATTCAAGAGGCATATTATGAGAAACATTATAGTTGTTGAGTGTAAATTATATCGGAGATATAGTTAACAGAGGTTATAATCCTGTTGTTTTGCATTTGAAGGATTCAGACACTGAAGATGGAGAAAAATTCGGAGAGCATGTTCTGGAAGAGTATAAAATGATTCCCTATGAATTTGACATGATTTATGAAAAGGACACCTTCGAAGAGACCCTCGAAGAAGTACAGAAATTCAACCCCCTCCTGGTTGTTCCGGGCAATGAACGGGGCGTCATATTAGCAACCAGACTGTCTTATGAATTAGGTCTTTTGGGCAATTCAATCGAAAATCTTGATGCAATGACATTAAAAAATGAAATGCACAACAGATTAGCCGAAAGAGGACTGCGTTCAATAAAAGGAAAAGTTATCCATTCATTGGATGAAGCATTGGAATTTTATGATGAAGAAAACCTAAAAGAAGTTGTCATAAAACCTACTTACAGTGCCGGTTCGGCAAGCGTGCGCATATGTCTCAACCGGGACGAAATGATTGATTCCATTAAACATCTGTTCGATAAAGTCAATTACTATGGCGACAAGATAGATGAACTCTTAGTTCAGGAACGCATTAACGGCGTTGAATATATTGTCAATACAGTAACCCATAAAGGCATCCATCGCGTTACCTTAGTCTGGAAGTACAATAAGGTCAGGACATCAGAGGGAGCTATAGTTTATGACTCCTGCGAAACCGTAAATGAATTGAGTCTTGGTGAAGCTGAAATGGTGGAATATGCGTATAAAGTTGCAGATGCATTGGAAATTCAATATGGGCCTGTTCATGGCGAATACATGATTGATGAAAAGGGTCCTGTTTTAATTGAAGTCAATTGCCGACCATGTGGTGGTGGCATGCCCGCCGACTTTTTAGACCTGATTTCAGGTCAGCACGAAACTGACAGTATTCTGGATTCCTATCTCAAGCCAAAATGTTTCTTTGATGAACTGAAGAAAAACTATAAATTGTATTCTCACGGTACCCTGAAGTTTTTCATCACACCCAAAAACATGATTGTCCGTTCATCACCGATAGTCAACATCGAAAAGAAGCTGAAGGCATTTCATGAGAGCACATTAATTAACACAACCTACAATGACATGTTCTTCCAAAAAACCGAAGACCTGAATACTGCTGCGGGATATGCATTTTTAGTTCATAAAGAAAAATCTGCCGTGGATCATGACTTGAACTTTTTAAGGGACGTTGAAAGACATGCATTTTCATTGATTCTGAGTGATGATGCCACATTTCCAGAACTGAAAGATGATGACACATATTTAAGTGAAATTAAACCAATGATTAATAAAATTGAAAGGCATGGAACCGGACTTTTTATAACTGACCAATTTGGCGATGACCTTGACATATACCAGGTCGGCTATGAAAAAATAAATGATGTGAATGGCAATTTTGATTTTATAATTATAAATCTAAATAAGAGCCTGATTGATAAAAATGAAGCCGAAAAGGTAAAAATTATCATGGATGCAATTTTAAAAGTCAAAAACGGAGGTTTGATTTTCGTTCCGAAAAATACTTACCAATTGACTTCAAGCGGACGAAAAGGAATCGAAGCATTGGTAAAGGTTTTGGACTATAAGATAGAACTTCCCCCTCATTACATTAATGATGTAATCATTGCTTCAAGAGGAACATGATTTTACAAATAATGTGCAAACATGTTCCGACTTAAAGAAATCATCGTATTTATCAGTTATCAGACATATTTTCTAAATACATATGCAAGAATAGATCCTGCAAAATTCTGCCAGACCGAATAAAGTGCTCCCGGAACGGTTGCCTGAGAAAGGTCTGGAAAGTGAGTCTTTGCAAGGCTTGTTGACAATCCGGAATTTTGAAAAGCTAACTCAATGGCCACTGTAACAATTTGCTTTTTGCCCATTCCCGCCAAATAGCCAACGCCAAATCCAAGCAGCATTGCAAGGAAATACTGCAGAATGATGACAATAATTATTACTACTGAAGATGTTAAGATAGCTTGCTTATTGGCACCTATTACACCAGCAACGATTAAACAAATTACAATAGATGATACTGTAGGCAAATAATCTTTCAATCTATCACAGAAATCAGGGAATCTGTAATTTAATATTAACCCCAAAATAATCGGAATAATCACGATTTCAATGATGGAAATAAACATGTCAACAGGATTAAAATGAATCTGATTGCCTATCAGCAGCAATGTGATAAATGGAGTTAAAATTGGTGAAATTACTGTAGATACTGCGGTTAAAGAAACAGATAATGCCACATCACCCTTTGAAATAAATGTAATAACATCTGAAGCAGTTCCACCCGGCACAGTTCCGACAAGAACAAGTCCGACCGTTAAAGCAGCATCTAAAGAAAATAATCTTGCAAGAGCCAATGCAATAAGAGGCATTATAACATATTGCGCTGAAATACCAGCCGCAATCTCCTTTGGATTTTTAAATACATTAACGAAATCATCCACTTTCAAAGTGGTTCCCATTGTAAAAAGAATAATGCTTAAAAGCAGATTCAATATGTTTATGCCATTATAATTGCTTAAAACCCATTTGAACGAGTTTGGATAAACTAAAGAAACGGCAACTGCAAGTAAAATTATTATGAAAAAATATTTTTCAATGAATTTAAAAATGCTTTTCATAATTTAAATATTTAATTTTAATGTATTTAAACAATTAGGCATTTTCTTTAGGAATCTCCAAAATTAAATTTTTAAATATTTTTTAAAATATTGTTACTCAAGATTTAATTGATTATTTTCCTCTAACACAACCCAATTGTGAAGTGTTATAGTTAACAAATTAATTTTGAAGTACGGTTACATTACCTTCATATCTGCAGCCTTGATATTTGCCATTTCCAGCAAATGTAAACTCGCCATAGTAATTATCTTTGCCGGCATCAGGAATATATTCGGCATTTTTTATAGTGAATTCCCCATTTTCATCCGTTACCGCATCAACAAGTGTGCCCATTTCATGACCTGGCTTATGGAAAGTGATTGTTTGATTTGCAACCCCATAACTGTATGCATCCATCAGCATGCCTGAAAATGATCCGTTTTCATGGACTTCCGTTTCATTAATAATGATAAAAGTAGGTACATCATTATTGAATTGGTAAAGAAATACGCCAATGCATATCACTAAAGCAACCAATATAATTATCAAATAATAACTCTGTTTTTCCATATTTATTATATTAGATTTTTTCTAAAATAAACTTTATTTAATTAATTTTTTCTGAACTTTTTCGCTTTCAAGTTCACGGATTGCACTGCGGGCGACCCATTTACTGGCTTTATTGTCAATTTCCAAAATTTCATAAGCAAGTTTAAGTGCTTTTTTGTTATTATCTGCATTGGATTTGCCTATTTGCCTTAATGCCCAGTTAACGGACTTCTTAACAAAATTCCGGTTATCCGTTGAACCTTCCTTAATTATTTCAAAATATTTGTCAAAATCAGAATCCCTGTTGTGAACCGCCAATACGGCAATTAAACTAAACGCAGTTCTTTTTACGAACTCTTCATCTGAATTGCACCAAATGAAAATATCATCAACAGCTTCTGGGATGAATCTCAAAAGATTAATGCATGCCTGGTCAACCAGATCCCATGAGTAGAATGCGTTTACCCATTCATTCAACTGACATGAATCAACTTTTTGAGGCTCTTCAACAAGGGTTGCCAAAAGATATGTTTCATGATAACCCCAATCCCAAAGTTTCAAGGCCAGCTCATGATTTTTACCGCACTGTTTTGCTATTTTTCTAATTTGAGGCAACCTGAGCCCATAGCTTTTAACATAACTAATTCCAAATCTTTTCATATTTTCTGCAAAATCAACATCCGACAGCTCTTCAAATTCATGAATAATCTGATTGAATTCCATATTAATCATTCAAAATAGCTTCACGGACCTTGTCCACTGCAATCTGTTTTTTTGCAGGAAAAGCGGCAATTTTTACCTTAAGATGAATTGAATCTCCCTTATCCAAAATGGTCCATTTTTCATCTAAAGCATCTGCTTTGTCAAATCTTAAAAACCAGTTTCCTTTCTCATCAATTTTGCGTTCCAAATCCGCATTTAATTTTTCTAAGTCTGTCCACTCCAAGAGTGTATTAAAAAAAGTCTTTGTGTATCGTTTTTTAGATACAACACCGGATAAAATAATTATTTTATCCTCAAGTAATCCTTCAGCCTCCTCGGCCTCGATTTCGGCTTCGGGAAGAATATTTAAAATAGCCTGTGAGACATCGTCAACACTTTCATCCTCATAAACGAAAGCTCTAAATTTAATATTATGAATCATTTTCATCAAAAAAGGAATGAAGAAAAATTAGATTTTTCTTCTTCTAGCTTGTTCAGAGCCTTTTCCTTTAGATTTGATTCCACGTCCTTTGTTACCAGCACTAGTTAAGCCTCTGAGAGCTCTGTTAGTGTGTTTTTTGGAGCAAATCCAATTGATTTTTTTATCGTTAATGATAGAAGGACTTTGTGGATCAACTAAAATTACTTCATAATATTTATGTTTTCCAGTAGACCATACCCAATAAGAGTTTAATACTTCCATGTTAGGGTATTTTTTAGCTACACGTTCTTCAGCAATTCTTTGAATAGATTTTGCCTGGGTAATTTTGTTTACACCCATTCTTTTAGGTTTACGACCATTGAAACGACGGGTTTTCCTTCTTCCACCACGTCTTACTCTGGTTCTTACTAAAACGAAACCTTTTTTAGCTCTGTAACCTAAACTTCTAGCTCTGTCGAGCCTGGTTGGTCTTTCAATTCTTTGAACTGCTTTTTGATTTTTCCATTTAGGAGCTCTTTGCCACATGAGTTCACGTACGTAGGACTCATCTGGGTTTTTCCATGCGTCTCTAATATATTTATACATAAATTACACCTTTTTGTTCAGCCACAAGGGCCACATCCATATGGGAACTTATCCCAAAAAAAGTAATATTTCACTGTTAAAAATAACAGTAATCAAATATTTGTTTTATGCATTTATAAAGGTATCGTTATTTTAGACCATTTATCAATACCTGAAAATTTTTTCCAAAAAATACATTTCATCAATGCCCGAATAAACTCTGCTGATCAACTTCTTGATAACTGTACGCCGAATAGAAAAATATCATTCCTTAAGAAATATCTTAAATTCAACAACCTTAAATGGATATCCATCATAAACTTCATCCAAATATGCATTTTCAACCACACCGTACAGCTCCTTACCGGCATCCATCAAATTAGCCAGAACCTCATTATTCCTTTTTGGAACATAACCTATCTTTTCACCATTAAATTTAACTAAAATTGCCAATTCATCATGTTCATTGCTTTTTTCACGAAATAGCTCCAAATTATCTCCTTTTGCAATATTAGGAAAAATTTCTTCAATATCATCCACAAACTCCAAGCCTGCAACATGAACCGTAATCAGATAGACATCCTTAAGAAACGGCTTGATTTCACCGTCATTGTGCAAAAATTCGACAAACTTACCTAATTCCGAATTTGTTTTTTGAATGTTTGCCATTTAAATCAGTCCCCAAATTCTGTTTTCATAATTCCTAATTTCTTCAGCATACTGCTTGATTAAATATTCAAGTTCGCTTTTATAAGCCTGTATATTCTCATCGCTTGACAGCAGCTCCTTTTTATTATATGGATATTTTGCTTTGATTTCGCTAATTTCACTTTCAATGTTTTCAATCAATTCCTTTAATCTGTCCATGTCAGATACATAATCAAACTCACCATTGGGAATCAGATAATATAATGCTTCCAATCTTTCCAAATCACCATTCTTAAATGCATTATTGATTTCCAAGAACAGATTTTTTTCATATTCCGTTTGATTCGGATTTAAATCCGGATGTAATTTCAGTACACATTGCTTATATATTAATTTAAGTCTTTTTTCATCTTCCTTGGATAAATATTTTTCAGGAAAACCATCAAGTACGTTCTGCAGTTCTTCCATCTGTTTTTTGATATTTTCTTCATATTCATCAAATTCCTCATCCAATCTTTCATTGATTTCATCAATATCAATTTCCAATTCATGATTAATTTGAATTTGTATTAACTGAAGCTTTCTTTTAAGTTTGGCTAATTCAACATCCTTTTTGTATAATTCAAATTCTAATATGCCAAAATTAATCAGATATCTTCTTTCAAGTTCAGGACATATCTGAAACTTCAGGGTTTCGCACTCAAGTATTAAATTCGACAATTTGTTTTTCAGTCGTTTATATTCCGGATGTATGATGATTGACATAATACTACCTGCTGCTCTTCACGGCTCCAAATGGAAGTTCAATAAAATGATGTTCTGAGTGATTTCTCACCAACCGACCTAATTCCTAAGCATCAAAAATTTCATAGAGAAATGTATGTTTCGAAATAAATATATAAGTTTCTTAGGAAATATTAATAATTATGAAAATGCCTGAAGAACTGGATTCAAAATTATTGGCACCATGCGGAATTAACTGCATAAGCTGCGAGAGGTTTCAAAACCCATGTGCAGGATGCCTAATAAGTGATGACGGTAAAAGTAAAGCCAGTTTGAAATGCAAGATTAAAGCTTGTTTTGATTCTAAAAATTTCAGCTACTGCGGACGCTGCAGCGAATTTCCCTGCCCCATGATGAAAAAACACTCAAAAAAATATGTCAAAAGACATGATTTGAACACACTTGAAAGCGCCAGAAGAATTAAGACCACCGGCATTGGACGCATGATGAGCCAGGACCGTGAAACCTGGTTATGTCCAGAATGTGGAGGGGTTGTGAAATTCCAGACAAAAGCCTGCAGTGAGTGCAGATTTGAAACTGATTAAATTGAATATTTGATTAAATAAAATTATAGTAACTTATTTTACATTGAATTTAATCGCAACGATATTAAAAATACTAAAAGATAAGTTGATTAAGCGGTTAAAATTTATTGGTGATGCACATGTATAAAAAAGAAGTTCAATGGAATGAATGAATCATCCATTTCCCATTAATTTATCTAATTCTTTAGTTTATTATTCAAATCCCTTGCAAGCAGATAATAATATATATAGAAACCTAACCAGAAAACAACTCCAAACACTAAAGCAATTGCAATCCAAGTGATTATAGGTCCTATTCCAAAGTCAAGAGGCATCCATTTTAAATAAATTGCAACTAAAAACAGTACAATCATTCCGATACCCATTTGAAATATCACCTGAACAGGCAGGGAAAGGTCTTCGCGGTCATAAATCAGCCCTGTTAATGAAAATCCCCAACCTGCAACAATACATCCGAAAAACAAATTAATTATGTCTGTGCCTTTAAAAGTGATGTTTTGAGGACCTGCCTGATAAGATATGAAAACTGCAACCAATAATCCAATGAAACAACCAACAAAAGCACCCAAAGCCAAACGTTCAATTACATCTGTCAAATTCATTTTAACACCTACAAGTCCAATGCTTCCTTGAAGCCAGGCAAATATTTCCTGGAGATATTGTCCTTCAAACCGTTTTTAAGCTGTATAAACATCATTCCCCTAAGTGAAGGAGCTACACGCTCTATTTTTCTCAAATTAACAATAGTGGTTTTTGAGATTCTGACGAAATCACTGTTTAAGGTTTCTTCTATCTGATATAAAGGTTTTTTAATCGAATATTCGCTGTTTTCAGTGTGCACTTTTACCTGCTTATCTTCAACCCTAAACATGTAAACATCACCAAATTCCAAAAGCGCAATATCTGATCCCTTTTTAACAGCCAGCATTTCATTTGAATCATCACTTTCCAAAATAGATATCGCCTTTGTAATATTATCCGTCAATTCATTGGTGTGAATATCGGCATACGGCTCTTCAACATCTCTTGAAACAAACAGATTTACCTTCATAATTTAATCCCTTAATCTTTCCATCTCTTCTTGAATTTTCTGTTCCCTGTAATTTTCAGTTCCGAATGTATCAGGGAATACGAATGCTTTTAAAAACTCAATCAGTATTCCAAATCCCCATAAAAATACCGGAAATAAAACCCACAAATATTGTGGAGTGTATACTAAATTAATAACTGCTAAAAATGCATTAACAGCAATATAAACAATGAAATTTTTATAGAATCCTATTTTTGCATCTGCACGTTTTTCAGCTAATTTCCTGATGTCGCTCATTTAATCACCCATTTTTGAAAGTTCTTTTTGAATCATTAAAAGTCATCAATGACTCGAATTCCCCAGAAAAACATTACAAATGCCAATAACCAAAAGCTTTCTAAAAATACAAAACATATTATGGCTATTATAGTATTTACAATCAAATATTTATATAGATTTTCTTGAAATCTTATTTTCGCATCGACTCTCTTTTCCGCTTTTTCTCTTAAATCCATCGTATCACCATTAATCATTCGATAATATAACTTAGTAAAAGTCTATATAAATGGCTATTTGGCGATGTTTCCAAGATGCAAAAATCAGTTACTGAAATGCAAAAAATAAGAGTTAAAAGTAGTAGCTATAATACAGCTACCAAATAATATAAAATAGAAGTTACAGCAGGAACTGTCAGATTATCAATTCCTCCATAACTGAATGCTTCACATAATGTTGCAACAGCAGAAATTGCCAAAATGTAAACCAGATTAAATTCAGGCATTGTACATCCGATTGAAGTGAAAACCATCCATACAAATACACTCATTACAGAAGTAATGACAAACATTGTAAGGGATCCTTCAAGTGATTTTGTACCTCCGAATACAGTATATTTTACTTTACCGAATTTTTGACCGATCAATGCTGCAAAACCGTCACCATACACCATAGGGACAATAGCTAATGCTACAATCCAGATATAGAATTTAGGATCATTTGCCGGTGCGATAATTGAAAATACTGCTATCAATATTGTCCAAATACCTGCATAGAAAAATAAACCTAAAGCGTGCCCGGATTCTGTTACGCTATTTTCTATTTTAATAGGAGAGTATTCTGTTAAGAAGAATAGTCCTATTGTAATCGGTAAAGTTAAAAACCAAACCATCACCCACGGATCTGAGAAAAATGGCATGGCAAATATCATGTTACCTACCATAATGTGCAAGAACTTACGTGAAACTTCAGGTCTTGCTTTTAAAACCATTTCGGCCACTACAAATATAATGGCTACATAAACATATACGATAATCAGTGCAATAACATCTGTGAATATCATTACTTATCATACTCCCCGTATTCACAGCCGGCATTTTCCATTTTTACATGGTCAATTAAAGTTCCATCCTTTTTGTATAATTTGATTTCACCCCATCCGTTTCCACCATTCCATAAACGGTTGTGTCTTTTCTGACCGTCTGGAGCTTCGTAATTGATTAAAAGCATCTCATCACGTTTGCAGTAAAGCACCATTTCCATTTTAGAGTTTTTATTGCTTGCGTTTATATGCCATGTGTGTATGTCTTCTCCTTCTTCAAAGTCAAAGTCTATTTTAACCATATTCCAGAATCTTGCAAAATTATACTCATACATGGTACCTTCATAGTAAAAACCAAT
>CADAOO010000064.1 GCA_902789505.1 uncultured Methanobrevibacter sp.
ATAAGCACCGCATTCTATTTCGCCTGACTCATCAGTTATATAAAAGAACATATGCCCACCATCAATGATTGTGGGTTTATTTTTCACTTCACCAACAACTTCATAGCATCCGAATTGCTTCATGCCGGAGATATCATGTGCCTTTTGAATGTGCATATCCGTATGCTGATTTGTTTTAAAAATACACCAATCCACAATCGATTCTGTGACTTTGACGATATCCTTCGCAGACACAAGTGCCTCAACAGTGTTTGACCTGATTCCATATAATACCGGACAAGGTGTCTTAGGCTCGATTGCGATATAATCCTCGGCATAATCAATATTTTCAAACGTGTCCGGAAAAGTTTCCTTATCCATTTCATAAACAGAAGCGTAGTCTATTTGTCTTTTGGTCCCATAATTTTTTGAATCCCTATAAGTGAGTAGCTCAAAAGTATAATCGGATAAAGGCAGACTAATGGCTGCAATAGATCCTATGATTCCCCTTCCCTTTTTGAATTTGTGAATTTCACATCCGACAGATTTTCCGAATTCCTCCGCTTCTTACTCCGGGGTTGGTGTTGTCACAATCAAACATGGAAAGACTTTCCACTTTGGAAAGAACAATCCTGCGGGCCAGCTCAGCCTTATCATCATTCAATATCTTTAAGCTAACTCCACCATTTCCGCGAGTCTTAAATCTTGCAAAAGGATTTAATCTGATTAATCTGGGATAGTCCACAAGTTCAATCCCATTCTCTTTAAACTCATTGATTATCTGGCTTGCAAGAAATGTTGTACACATTCCGTCGGGAGAATCCGTATCATCTATTCCAATATGTAAATACTTAATTATAATCACCTTTAAATTATAAAATATATTAGAGTTATAACAATATATAGTTTACAAGAGGGTATGAAATGTTAACTCGAAGTCAATTGCTGCAACAAATAGAAAATTTATTAAAATCTCAAGGTTATAAAACTTCAGATATTTATGAACAGGGATCATTTGATATTGTAGCACGTAAAAACCTACTGATTTTACTTCTGAAAACATTTCAAAATATAGATAGCATTAATGAAAGCAACGCTCATGAAATGAAGCAATTGGCCAACATATTTCTTGCTTCCCCAATAATCATCGGTGCAAGATCAAGAAACGGGATGCTGGAAGAGGGGGTAATCTATGAACGATACGATATCCCGACAATTGGCTTCGACACATTGAAAAATATGATTTTATACAATGAATATCCTGAAATTTTAGCAGATAGAGGAGGATACTTTGTTAAAATCGATGGTAATGTTATAAAACAGTATCGTGAAGAGTATTCACTTTCGTTAAAAGATTTAGCTGACTTGGCACATGTATCAAGAGCAACAATGTACAAATATGAAAACGAGATAGTGCGGGCAAATACCGAAACCGCAATGATTTTAGAAGAGATATTGAATACCAAAGTTACATTAGATATTGACTTGTTAAAACAGCCCCAACCAGAAGATATCAAATTCAGTGAAGGTGAAGACACCATTGATTTATCAAAACTGGGATACGGTGTAGTTTCCACAAACAAAAGTCCGTTTGATGCAGTGGCTAAAATGAAAAGTTCTGAAAAACATTCCCCATTAATGGCGAATGTGGAAAAAAACAGGACTGAAAAAACCTTAAAAAGAATGGCGGTTCCTTTAAAAGACCTGTCAATGGTTACAACATCCGAACCGGTATTCATTATAAACAATGAAAAAATAAAAGAATCAATTGGAACAATTCCAGTGATTAAATCCTGGGAGTTGAAGGAATTTGAAAACTCAAAAGAATTGTTGAAAATGATAAGAGAGCGAAAAGAAAATTAAAGTGGTATTATGGAGAATTTAAATATTGATGGATTGGAAAATTATCCCATAAAATGGGTTTGTAATTATGCAGGCCAAAAGGCAATTGGAATTTGCGGAAAAACACAAAAAATAGCAATGTTTGCATCCGATGAGAGAGTATCACGAATTTTGGATGACATTGTAATCGGTACTGATGAATCACAGGAAGGATACGGATGCGAAGAAAAAGACAGATGCTGCAATTTTGAATGTGAATTTTGTGAAATTTCCCCAAGGCAATACCTGCAGATAACCGGCAAAAAACCGTCCAATAAAAATATAAAAAATTTGATTAACGGATTAAAAAAATTAAATGAAAGCCTTGAAGAAGAAAATTTAGTTCCTTTCAAGGAATATGAAGTAATCCAATTTTAATATTCCTTTAAAAGCTCAAAGTCTTCACGGGCTTCTTCAACTTTTGCAACACCGATTGAAATGGCATCAATATAATCCAAATCTTTGAAAAATGTGAAGGCTTCTTTTGGATTTAAAACACCTGCTGCTAAAATTCTAGTAGCTATTATCTTTTTATTTAAACTTAAAACCCTGTCAACAAATTCCTGTCTTTGAGAAGCATTAAAAGCATTGATATCCATCATGTAAGAAAGTGAATTGAACGGAATCATGTAAAAATCAAATAAATCCATATCAAGATTATCCTGAAGTAAATCAGTTGTCCTTGATGGAAATGCGGTTACAATACCCGAAAGGGCTCCTGAATCATTGATTTCAGACAATATTTTTGAAGTTAGTTTCCAGTCATATCCATCAACAATAAACTCATCAACCAACATTAACGGACAATCATAGCTTGAGAATAACTCAATATCCTCATCCCAATCAACTTCTTTTGCAACCTCATAATTGGGATTCAGATAATCCACATCTGATTTGCCGATTGTGGCAATTACCTTCATATCACATCCAGCATCAGCTGCAAGGTCATATGCCTTAAGTAAATTTTCATTATTGACTAGGTTAATGGCTCTTATTCCATGATTGTAAGCTTCCTGAATTACTTCACTGGCATATTGAGGATTATTATACAAATCATCAAGGTAAAGCCGTGATCTGTGGCCATAGTAAAGTTCCGCCATAAATGGACCGTAACCCAAAATTGTTTGGGGGATAGATTTGCCCTTTACTTCAAAATTGTCCAAAAAAATTGTATCACCTATTCTTTTTCAACTACAACAGCAGTTCCATAAACTAGAAATTTGACACCGGCACCAATTTGTCCGCCGGCACCTCTGCTTCTGACGGTTAAACCGTATACAAATCCTTTTGTTTCCAGTATTTTGAAACCGGGAATATCATTTGCTGTTGAAATTGGAAATTCATCAACTGACACCATATTATCACCTAATTTTTTGTTGTAAATTTAGAAATCTACGATTAAATATTTTAATTCATATCATTAATAATGTTTGTTGTAATTGTAATATTATTGAAATTATAAATATAATAAAAAACATAATTTTAACTAATATTTATTATTGAATATTCTTTAAAAAAAAACAAATTATGGTGAAAAAATGAAAGTATTAATTGCTGATGCTATTAATGAAAAAGGTATTGAAAATTTAAGGGAAGTGGCTGAAGTCGTAGTCGATACCAGTATCACACCTGACGAATTAGCAAATACCATCCACGAATATGATGGAATTGTAGTGCGGAGTAGAACAAAACTTACTGCTGACATTATCAAAAAAGCAGACAATATGAAAATTATTGCAAGAGCCGGTGTTGGTGTGGACAACATAGATTTAGATGCTGCAACCGAAAAAGGTATTATGGTTGTAAACTCTCCTGAGTCCACTTCAATTACTGTAGCAGAACACACAATGGGATTATTGCTCACTCTTGCCCGTAAATTATCCATTGCTGACAAATCCGTTAAAGAAGGAAAATGGGAAAAGAAAAAATTCATGGGCGTGGAACTTAGAAACAAAACCCTTGGTGTAATCGGAATGGGCAGAATCGGTTCTCAAGTTGTAAACAGGTGTAAAGCATTTGAAATGGAAGCAATGGCATACGATCCATATTTACCTGAAGAAGTTGCAAAACAGATGGGTGTGGAATTAACTGACTTGGAAACTGTCCTTAAAAACGCAGACTTCATTACAATTCATGTACCTCTCACCCCAGAAACAAAACACCTGATTTCTACTGAACAATTTGAAATCATGAAAGACACAGCATTTATTACCAACTGTGCCCGTGGTGGAATCATCGATGAAGAAGCTTTATACGATGCGTTAGTTAACGATAAAATTGGCGGAGCAGCATTGGATGTATATGAAGAAGAACCTCCAGCTGAAGATTCAAAATTATTTGAACTTGACAACATTGTATTAACCCCACACATTGCAGCTTCAACTAAAGAAGCACAAAGGGATGCTGCCATTATCGTGGCCGATGAAATTATTGATTTATTCAAAGGCGGAACACCTAGAAATGTATTAAACATGCCTCGTATTGATCATAAAACATACCAAGAAGTATCTCCATACTTGGAATTATGTGAAAAATTAGGCAGTTTCATATCCCAAGGTGTAAATGGTAAAATTAAAGAGATTGAAATTATTTACAGTGGAGATTTGGCTGAAATCGATAACCTTGAGATTTTATCAAGGACTGTAATTCAAGGTGCTGTAAATCCTTTCTTAAGTTCACCTGTTAATGCAGTCAATGCTTCCCTTGTTGCTAAAGATAGGGGCATTAGCATTACTGAAGGAAGAAAAAACAATGCTAAAGGATATGATTCATTAATCAAAGTTATTGCTAAAAGCCAAGATGATGAATTCTCTGCTGAAGGAACCATCTTACACGAATCAAGAATTTTAAAAGTAAATGATTATTGGGTTGATGTTATCCCTAAAGGACACATGTTCATTGCAAAATATGAAGATGTTCCTGGAAGCATTGGTAAAATCGGTACCAAATTAGGTGAATATGATATAAACATTGGAATTATGCAAGTTGGAAGAGATGAAAAAGGTGGAAGAGCCATTATGGTCCTAACATTAGATAAAGAAATTCCAAATGAAGTAATTAAAGAACTCCAACTTTTAGACAATGTTTATGAAGCCATTGGTATTGAATTATAAATAAAAAACAATTTTCACCATATTGTTTTTTTATTTTTCCTTCTTTTTTTTAAAAAAAAATTATTTTTTGAATTCCCGAACTATCTTTTTGACCGAACCGTCAGGGTTAAGCTCAATTCTTATTACGGGACGAGGCTTATTTAACTGATTTTCTTCAAATTCCTTATAGTGATCAACAAGAGTATCTTCAGTTTTAAAAAACTCATCATCAGGTTCATCTAAAAGCCCCGGTTTAAATTCATCACTATCATTCAAAACGTCATCCTCATCAAAAAAATCATCGATATTATCCCCAACCAGATAACCATAATCTCCAACAGTATAATCCTGAGGATTGCCGTAGCGGTCATATGCTTTGAATGTCTCCAAAGAATAAGGAAGACATACAATCATGTGGAAATAGCCATTTCTTGAAAATGTATTCAGGTCTGCATCAGACGGACTTGCACTTGGCCCTGGATGTGAGTGAACAGAACCCCAATATTTGGTAGTCATCGGAATTAGTTCCGTGTGAACAACAGCACCTGTTTCACAAGTTTCACCAGGAACAAACAACAAACCAGTAATATAAAGAATATTGTCAATTATTTCACCATCAAAAAAAGCTAAAAACTCCATCGGGTAAGCTTTCTTTGCATAATATATTACAGAGTCCAGAACTTCCCTGTCAACTCTAACTTCACTGAATTCTTCATCATTATTAAAAATTTTTGAAAGGAACCCCATCTAATCACCAAATTAAATTTTCAAAAAATTCCCCATTAAATTTTGGAACTTCCCAGTCTATGTAAACATAAGACCTATATGAAACTTGATTCTTATTATCTTTTTTGTTAAAACCATGGACTTTTTTATTTTTTCTATATACTGCAATTCCTCTTTTCTTATAAGTTTCAACATCATTTAAATTAATGCCATTATGATATAATAATTCATGTATTTCACTAGACTTAAGTCCATTTATTTTATCGTTGGCTTCATTATTCGAATACTTTGATTTCAGGAAAGAGATGCCGTGTGATGCAATGCAATTTTTCCAGGACTCATCCTGCCTCCACCTGAAATATTTTAAAATGTCATCATCTGAAATTGGAATGACACGGGAATCAAAAGCAGGAGGTTTTTTAAAATCAACACCATAATGAATTACGAATGAACTGGCGGTGAAGCTGGCCATTACAGAATCGATTTTTTCAATGCGTCCATCAAAAGGAACTTTATCCATCAGCAAGCTTATTTCATCTGAAAACGCATATACCAAAGATGGTGAAAACTCCTTAAACAGATCCTCACAAACATTTGCCATAACCCTATAAAAATTCCCATCATAAGGTTTGACCAAATCCAAATCATCAGCAAGCTTATGAAAACTTCTACCATCCAATCTGACAATTATTTTAGAGTTTTTCGGAACTTTCAAAGATGAATAAACTTCATATTCCTTCATTACATTCCCACACAAATGGTTTCATTAAAGCTTTTAAGCAATCGTATTGCAGAAAGTGCCGCCAGCATACTGGTCTTTGGATTGGCCGCACAGGGATAGTTCATAGTAGTTGTTTTAAATTCACCGAAGTCACCTCTTGCAGTGATTTCATGAACGTTTCTATCGACATTCGGATCCACAATAATTTTTACGTCAATATCCCTTTGACAGGCAATACTGATGGTTGCAGCAACATTAATGTTTAATGGGAATTCTTTTACCGCTTCTGATGCCTTGCCTTCAAATAATATTTCTTCTTCATCAATGTTCTTACCAAGAGATTTTGGAGATTTTCTAGTAACAAGGTTTACTTCTTTTAAACCGAATTTGGCAACGGCCTTTATCCCATCCAATCCCACAATAGCTCCTGACGGCAGGTGAACTTTAGCGTTATTGTCCTTGGCTATTTTTTCAATTTCATGATAAAAATCAATATCCATAAATGCACCAATACTCATGACAATCATGTCACAGCCTTTTTTTAAGATTTTAGGTGCAAAATGTTTAACGGAAGCTGGTGAAGCACATTCAACTACTAAATCAACATTATCAACCATTTCATCAAAATCAAGTGCCGCAACACCTCCGGCAAAAGATGCCAGATTTTCTGCTCTTTCAATATCCTTGTCAAAGAAATATGCTATTTCAATACCATTATTTTCAGGAACGATACTAGTTGTAATAATGTTAGCAATTGCTCCACAGCCTATAATACCTACTTTCATAAAAATCACATTAAACAGTTGAATAAGAATAAAATTAAAAAAAAGAATTTTTGAAAGATTGTCTATAATCTTTCAGAATCAAATTGGACATGAGTTTCGTTTTGTGGTTGAGTTTCAGGTTGTTTTGGAGCAACTTCAGAGATTTGTGGTTCAGGAACAGCTTTTTTAATATCCCTAGGATTAATTAACATAATGTCTCCAATTGCTTGAACTTTATCAAAGTCCACTGTCAATAAATCATTTTGGAAGGATCTCATATTATTTTCTTCAGGCACTTCACCACGAATACTTCCTAAAAATGAATTTACAAAACCAGCAGGTTTTCTTTCTTGCTCAATAGCCCTAACTTGTAATTTTGAAATAGTCCCTAACCTAATATTAAGAACAACATCTTCAACACGTCCTACGTAATGACCAGTGTTTGTATAAATATCTAAACTGCGTAATTTTGAAACTTCTACCATGTTTACACCACAAGTAATAACAATTAAATTAAATATGTATAAGTTTATTTTATTGTTAATATAAATAGTTTTTGTTTTTAAAAGTTAAAAATCGCCTTTTTTTAAAAAAATAAGAAAAAATTTATAAAATATGTTAAATTAAACTATATTTAGAATACAAGGAGACGTTAAATTGTGGGATACAACCAAAGATTATAGGATTTTAGTGGCAAGCAAAGCAAGAGAGAATTATCTGAATCTCATTCCAACAGCATCATTTAGAGGAAGTTGGAATAAAAAACAAGCTGTTGAATTAGGAAAACAAATGAACAGCGATTTTCAATCATTAACCTATTCCTACTTGGAAGGAGACGAATTGGTGAACTCTCCTGATGTTAAAGCACTAAAAGAAAAAGCATTGAAGATTATTGAATGTTTGGGAGGGGATGACTGGAATAAGAAATTCCTGAACAACGCCCCCAAAGAAGACAGAGAAAAAACCCAGGAAAACATAGCCAAAGTAAGGTTTTTCCTTGATACACTCATAGGCCTAAAAGACAGGCTGGCATTAGGTCCGATTAACGATCCCATTATGGGAGTTGACATTAAGGTTGGAGAAGTCATGAGCGTTACCAAACACCCGAAAAATGATAAACTATCCATTTGTAACGTTAACCTAGGAAAAAGAGCAATTACAGTTGTTACCAATGATTTGAATGTTAAAGATGAGAATAAGGTAGGAGTGTCCCTGCTTCCGCCACAGGCATTCAGCGACATCGTAAGCGAAGGAATGTTTCTTGGAATGGATGGAAGTATCCTCAAAGATGTTGACGGTGAACTTGGCCAAATGCCGAAAGGAATTCCAATGGAATCCCTAAACGAAACACGTAACCTTGTTGAAAACTATTTAAAATAAGTTTAATCACTTATTTTTCTTTTTTTATTATTTTTACCCATTGAAATTGTAAAACTTTTCTACCTTAAATTCAATCCGATTAATTTTGTTTTGGTCATCTCCTCAACAGAATATTTTATTCCTTCCTTTCCAACTCCACTGCTCTTAAAACCACCAAACGGCATGTTATCAGTTCTGAAAGTGGATTGCTTATTGACAAAAACTGTTCCAGCATCAATTTCCTGAGCGCACCTCATTGCTGCGGAATAATCATTTGTGAATACGCCTGCCTGAAGACCGTATTCGGTAGCATTTGCAACATCAATCGCTTCATCTAAAGAATTAACATGAATGATTGGAGCAACAGGTCCGAAAGTTTCCCTTACAACCAGATCCATGTCCGGTGTAACATTATCAATGACTGTCGCTTCGTAAAATGCGCCGTCACGAGCACCGCCGGTTAAAATTTCAGCACCCTCACTTACAGCATTATTGACCGCTTCATCAACTTGAATTGCTGCATTTTCACTTATTAATGTGCCCAAAGTAGTTTTTTCATCCAAAGGATTTCCCATAACCAGTTTTTCAGTTTCACAAACAAGCTTCTGTGCAAAATCATCGGCTATTTCATCCTCGACGATAATCCTTTTAACTCCCATGCAAACCTGACCTGCATTTAAAAATGCGCCGTTTATAACTCCTTTCACAGCCTTATCAATGTCAGCATCTTTTAAAACAATCAGCGGATCATTTCCTCCAAGTTCCAAAGTAACCCTTTTCATTCCTGCCTTTTGAGATATCATCAAACCTGTTGTGACACTGCCGGTAAATGATATTTTGTTAACCTCAGGAGAAGTCACCAGATAATCTCCAACTTCCGAGCCGTAACCTGTTAGCGTGTTGATTACTCCGTCAGGGAATTCTTCATTTACAAGTTCCGCAAATTTCATTACTGTTAAAGGCGCTTCAGAAGGAGGCTTTATAATTACGGTGTTTTTGCATGCAAGAGCAGGGGCTATTTTGTGGATTGTTAAATTAAGCGGATAGTTGAAGGGAGTGATTGCTGCAACAACACCCAATGGAACCCTTTGGGTAAAAGCAAAAAATCCTTTTCCATTCAAACCCGCATCCAGCGGTACGCTTTCACCATAAATTCTTTTGGCCTCCTCGGCTGCAAGCTTTAGTGTTTCAACTGACCTGTCAAGTTCAACCAGAGATTCATTAATCGGTTTTCCAACTTCCAGACTCAGCAGCTCTGCCAGTGCTTGCCTGTTACTTTTAAGTTTTTCTAAGACATCAAATAATTTATTTGAAACCTTGAATGCAGACATCTCCTGAATGGATTTTTTAGCCTTGTTTGCCTCATCAATTGCCAGCTGTGCGGTTTGCAAGTGTGCAATTGGTACAGTATCAATCACTTCACCATTATAAGGATTTTTCACTTCCTCCAAATCATCACTTGAAATGTGCTTTCCACCTATCAACATATCCATTTTTATCACCTGATAATGTTTATTTAGAAATCATTTTAAATATTTACCTACTGTAAATAGAATATTTCACATTAAAAATCTAAAAATTAAATATTATGACCCAGACATATTATAATAAGGGGGTAAAAATTTGCTAAACAAAAAGATATTGGTAATTTCAATTTTTCTTATAATGCTCTTGGGCGTTTCAGCAGCACACGCTGAAAATATTTTTCTGCTCAAAGATGATAGTATGCACCAGGTTTCCATGATGCAGACATTCATGCATGGTGCATATGACGGAGTCATTACCGTTAGCCATTTGAAAGCTAATGGTGATACAGGTCTTGGAACTTTTGAAGGAGTAAACGGTGAAATGATAGTTTTAGACGGTGTTGTTTATCAGGCCGCTGCTGATGGCAGCATCAACATTATGAAAGACAACGAAACAATTCCATTTGCAACCGTGACTAATTTTGATGAAGACGCAAATATAAGCAACATTTCAGCAAAAGACTTTAATGATTTGACAGCCAAATTAGATAAGGAAATTAAAAAATATGGTGTGAACAACATGTATGTTGTTAAAATCCATGGGGATTTCCCGGACATTACTGTTAGAAGTGTTGAAAAACAGGAAAAACCATATAAAGAGTTTACCGAAGTAGCAGCAGTTGACCAGAAAGTGTTTAATTACACCAATCAAACTGGAACAGTTATTGCAATATACTTCCCGGAATACATGAACGAATTGAATATGCACGGATGGCATTTGCATTTCCTAAACGATGCCAAGGATAAGGGAGGCCATGTTTTAAATCTGACCATGAAAAATGGAAGTGCACAGATTGATGAAATTCATGAATTCAAAATGATTCTTCCAACAACTGACACATTCAAAAACATGAATTTCACTGAAAACATGACAAGTAAAATCCATAGTGTTGAATGAACAACATTTAACACTATTCAAAATATCTTTCCAAAGAATTTAACTGCGAGTTAAATTCTTTTACTTCTTTTGATGAAATTTCACCACTCAAATCACTTACATAATTATTGTACATGTAAATAACCAGTAAAACCACAACCATGATTCCGCCAAACAATAAAATAAATTCAGCAGATGTTTGACCTTTGCTATCCATTAAAA
>CADAOO010000065.1 GCA_902789505.1 uncultured Methanobrevibacter sp.
ATCAAAATTTTCGCCAACTTTCCTTTCGCTCATCAAATCACCTTATGGTAGAATACCCAACATTTTCAATGCCATATATAATACTAAAATTGAGAATACAATCTTTAATTTCTTTTGAGGAACTTTATGAGCCACTTTAGCACCAACAGACGCTAACGGAACTGAAAAACAAGCAATCAATAAGAAATTAATTATGCTAACATAACCTATTGAGTATGGAAATGTGCTAACTCCCCATCCGGATACGACATAGGATAAAAATCCTCCAATCGCAGTTAGACAAATGAATACTGAAGATGTTCCAATAGCTTCAATCATTGAAAAGCCCATCAGTGCTGTCAGGATAGCGATTAAAAATATTCCACCCCCAACACCTAAAAGACCTGATGAAAATCCAACCAAAAGACCGATAATTGCTGTGGATACCCAATTAAATGGTATTTTTGCTTCTTCTCTTTCCTTATTAATGTCTATGAAATTTTTAACAGCAACGAAGAGCAATAAACATCCGAATATTATTTCCAAAACCCTTGATGGCAATCCTGAAGCTACAAAACCACCAACTGCACCACCAATTATACCAAAAATACCCAATCTGAGTCCTGGTTTTAAAATATTATCCATTGAGCGAGTATGCCTGTAAGCGCCGCTCATTGATGTTGGAATAATAATGGCTAAACTTGTTCCAAAGGATATCAGAATTGCAAGGTCAGGTTCAACACCAATGTATTTCAACAGGAAATACTGTAGAGGCACAATTAGAAATCCTCCCCCTACACCCAAAAGTCCTGATGCGAAACCTGCACATATACCAATTAATATCAGACCTATGAAATATTCTATTGGAAACATAACAATTAAAATATTGTGTGCTTATTATAAATATTACTTTTCATATGTTCCCATCAATATCTACTTATAAACATGCCTTTTCAAACTTTATTTAAACTAATTTATCATCATAATTAAATATCTGAATGCTGTGATTTTGCATATCCAAAAATTTCACGCTAAATCCATAAAACAGATGGTGTTCCCATACTATATGATAACAATCATTAATATCTTAAAAGAGAAAAATAGTATCAAAAATATCCTGGATGTGCTTTATTTATGTGCAGTGAAAAATACCTGACGATGAAATAAAAACAAAAAGAAGCAAAGAAGAACTGTTTAGCTTGATGAATGAAATAATTGCCCCCCACATAAATAAGATAAAAGGCATTGCACTCTCATTTCCAGGCAAAATTAATGCAGAAAAAGGTATCGTCCATACCGCGGGAGCATTCAAGGAAATTTATGATTTGTCCCTGAAATCAATACTTGAAGAAAAATATTCCAAACCGGTATGGATTGAAAATGACGGAAAATGCGCCGCATTGGCGGAATCCTGGAAGGGCAATTTATCAGATGTAAAAAATGGTGTATTTATCGGGCTCGGAACCCAAATAGCCGGAGGAATAATACTTGATGGAAAGCTGTACAGAGGGTCATTCGGATCTGCGGGTGAATTTTCAAGTATGCTGAGTCGCCTTAAAAATCCCGACAATGAAGATCGCTTCGGTAAAATTGGAGGTCATAAAAACCTGATTGCACAATACTCAAAAGAAAAATTCATTGACAGTTATGAATTCTTTGAAAAGTATCGAAACGGCGATGAAGCAGCCAAAAAGGCATTGAAATCTTATTCAAGAACGATTGCTGCAGGAATAGTCAATATCCAGTCCGTATTGGATGTGGAAAAATTCTGCATTGGCAGGGGAATCTCAGCCGAAGAGGTGCTGATAGACGAAATACGAAAAAGCTTCAAGGACCTCCTTACAGTCAAATCAACTGAAGCCATAAATGAGCCTGTAATCGAAAAATGCCACTTTGGAAATGCATCAGGATGTGTGGGTGCATTATATAACTTTTTAGTCATGGAAAAAATCATATAAACATCAGTTATTTAAAGTATTAAAACTTAAATTATTGTTAATGAAAGTTAATAAAACTATTATAATTGGGTTTTTATTCATAGTCTTTGCAGGAATAATATTCGTAACTGACATATTTAATCAAATTATCAGACCAATTACATATTTATTTTTAATGGGCTCATCAAAAGGAAAAGATATAATATTCTTTGGGCTTTTAGGACTGTTTTTAATATTGTCCCAAATGTTTAATAGGAAAAGTGATGATGAAAAATATTTGAAAATTTCAATTATATTGGGCGGAGTTTTATTAATTTCAGGAATTCTTTTAGAAGTCATTTTTAGGCTGCAACTAGGAATCGGACTCAATACTGTTTTCTGCAGCATGGGTAAATCCATGACTTCCACAAGCATTTTACATACTCACCTGCTTAAGTCCATTTTCGGAGGAGTTTTAGTTAATTTGCTCGGACCAGTCATTGGAAACGGAATCAATACTGGAGTAGGTCTATATCATTATGTTCCTACTTTTGGATTTTTAGTGATTTTACTGTTGCCGGTATTATTCATAACAATAGTATTATCATCACAAAAACGTCCATGGCCCACAAATTTTTTACTTGCATTCTTTTCCAGCTGTTTATTAATTGGAATCCTGGACGGAGGAATGTTTGCCGAGTTATGGAAAATACAAGCCTCATGACATCAAATACATATTTAACAGATCATTAGTCTGGATTGTGTTAATTGCATTTATATTACTGCGCTTTACAATCGCATTTGCAGGTGCCGAAACAGATTATTATACAGTGGATGTCGTAAATCCGACAGGAGACATTGATTTGGGAAACATTAGTGTCAAAGTAATTGATAATGAAACCAGCTTAGATAAAATCACATATCACATTGATCCAAGCTATAATGAAATGGAGTTAATCAATGACTTAAAAGTTCCTTTGAATAATTCATGTGAATATTATACCGTTTCATGGAATGTCCACTCCTACTTCGAATGATATCATGAAAAAATCCATTTAATCTTGCAATTCTTTAAGGATTATGTTTGACTAACCTATTAATTTTTGGAGTATCCATACACACAGAAATCCCAACAACAAATGTTTTGGACACCTTATTTGTATAACGTTACGATATTATCCAATAGAAAAGAAAAATTAAATAAGATACATCCAATGCAAAAATCCATGAAAATAATTAAAAAACCAAAGAATTTATTAACAATACCTATCAAAAATAATAATAATTAGTTAAATGGAGGTAAAACATATGGTAAACGCTATAGTAGCAGCAATATTGTCCCTTTTAATCCCAGGTTTAGGTCAAGCTGTAGCTGGAGATGTTAAAAAAGGTGCAATATTTTTCATAGGAGCAATAGTTATCTGGATTATTGCTACAATGATATTCAGAACTTGGGTCGTTTGGCTAATAGACGTTATTTATGCAGTATATGCTGCTTATGATGCATATCAAATGGCACAATAGGGTTAAAATAATACATTTTAACCAATTTTTTCTTTTTTTAAAAATCAATACTGAAATCTAATTTTCATAAATTCCATAGAGAGGTGCATTTCAACTGTAAACGCGCCATATTACAAAATTAATATAACAAAGCTTATATTAACATATTTATCTAAATTAAAGAAATATAATGCTTAAATTTTCGAAATACAAATACATACCCTCCTATATTAAAAACATGAAAAAAATCCTGACTTACTCGGATAAAATTTCCATACTGTAATTAACTAATTTTTCATATAATCTTAAAATAATAGAAAACATAATCTTTTTCATCTAAATAAAAATTTTAAACAATAATTTATTGAAATAAAAAAATAAATATTTGTCAATTCAACAATTATCCAATTTTAAAAAAACATGATTTTCAAGTCATGAAAGACCTATCCTAGAAAAAAATTTCCTTCCAGAAAATAATTAAAATAAATCAAAATTGAAAAAAGAGCTCGAATTTACAAAAACTTATTACTTTAAAAAATAAACCTAATCATATGATTCTAAGCATTATCATACCTACTTACAACGAAGAGGAATACCTCCCAATTCTTTTGGAAAGTATTAAAAAACAAAGTTTTACAGACTATGAAATTATTATAGCTGATGCCAACTCAACTGATAAAACCCGTGAAATAGCAAAAGAATATGGTTGTATTGTAATCGATGGAGGCCTTCCAGCTGTAGGTAGGAATAATGGTGCTCGTATAGCTCAGGGAGAATACTTATTATTCTTGGATTCCGATTTGGAGCTTACTGACGATTACCTGAGAAATGTTTTATACGAGTTTAGAATGGAACACCTTGGAATTGCCATTACCCAAATGTTGCCTCTGTCCAAGAAAGTGGAAGACAAATTATTGCATGATTTAGCTAATTATTTCATGATCGGCACTGAAAAAATCAAACCCCACGGTGCAGGCTGTTATGGAATAATAGTGCGAAAAGAATTACATGATGAATGTGGAGGATTTGATGAATCACTGACATTTGGTGAAGATACAGACTATATTGAAAGATTAGCTAAAAAAGATCGTTTTAAAGTATTAAGAAGTGCTAAAATTGGTGTTTCAACAAGAAGACTTGAAGAGGAAGGAATCACCACTTTAATTAAACAATACGGAAAAAGTACCCTCAATGATTATTTAGGAAAAAGAACGGATGCTGATGAAATCAAATACGACTTTGACCATAGGCATGAACCGATTACAACATCCCAATTATCAGGTCTTGAAAAAAATGTTGAAAGAATAAACAAGATTAAGGGAAGTTATGATGAATCTCTTCAAAAAATCAACAGCGGAAAAACCACCATAAAAACAAGAAGACGTAACCGCGATAAAAAAATAGTATTTTACTGCGTTTGCGGTGAAGGAATGGGGCATGCAATTAGAACCGGAGTCATTGTAGACAGAATAAAAGAAAAATATGACGTTTATCTATTCTCCAGTGAAAGGGCTTATCAATATTTAAACTCCAAATTTGATAATGTTTATAAAATCGGCGGATTCAATACTGTTTACTCAAACAACAAGGTAAATGACTTGAAAACGTTTTCCAATGCACTGAAAAGAAACCCCACCAACATCAAGGTAGGATATGAAAATTTGTATAAAAAAGCAAGACAGCTGCATCCCGATGTAATTGTAACTGATTTTGAAATTTATGCAACAATGCTTTCCAAAATCCGTGATATTCCTCTAATAAGTCTGGATAACATCCATATGATTACACAAACAAGAATCGATTATCCGAAAAACCATTTTGCGGAGATGCTTAAGGCAAAAGGCGTGATTAAAACATATGTCGTAAACCCAAAAATTCACATTCTAACAAGCTTCTTCTATCCTAGAGTAAGGCCAGGAAAACATGCGGTAATATATCCCCCAGTTATTCGTGAAGACATCTTAAAATTAACTCCCACCCAGGGAGACCACATTATTGTCTATCAGACAAGCCGCGAAAGTGAAAAATTAGTCCAAAGACTTAAGGCATTGAAAGATGAGAAATTTATCGTCTATGGATTTAATAAAGATGAAACTGACGGCAATTTATGTTATAAACCATTTAATGAAGATGAATTTTACGATGATTTGGCTTCATCAAAGGCAGTAATCTGTAACGGAGGATTTACATTCATCACTGAGGCAATCCATCTTAAAAAGCCTATTTATTCCGTTCCGGCCATCGGAAACTTTGAACAAACACTGAACGGATTTTACGTTCAAAAATTAGGATATGGAGAATATCATGAGATAATGAGCGCTGAAAGAGTGGCTAATTTCTTAAAAAGACTTCCAACATATCAAAAAAGACTTGACAAAGTTAAAAAGACCAATAATGATGGAATTATTCGCGAATTAATCTATAGAATAGAAAAATATTCAAAATTGAAATAAAAAGCTGTTTTTTAAAAAAAAAAGTATGTTAAGTGCAACTATAAAGTTACACCCATTTCTAATTGTTCAGTTAATTCCTTGTACCTGTTACGGATTGTTACTTCAGTTACTCCTGCAATATCTGCAACATCCCTTTGTGTTTTTCTCTCACCGAGTAAAACGGATGCGATGTATAATGCAGCTGCAGCAACTCCAGTAGGGCCTCTTCCTGAAGTTAAACCTTTTTCCATGGCCTTTTCAATAATTTCAATAGCTTTGGATTGCGCTTCACCGGAAAGTCCAAGTTCGGATGCGAATCTTGGAACGTAATCCACCGGAGAAGTTGGCGGTAACTTAATGTTTAGCTCACGGGTCAGGAATCTGTAGGTTCTTCCCACTTCCTTTTTGGTAACTCTGGATACTTCAGCAATTTCGTCTAAAGTACGCGGTACGTTACAACGTCTGCATGCGGCATAAAGTGAAGCGGCAACTACCCCCTCAATACTTCTTCCTCTGATTAATTTATTGTCGACAGCACTTCTGTAAACTACAGATGCCGCTTCCCTTACAGATCTTGGAAGACCTAATCTTGAAGAGTCACGGTCAAGTTCACTTAAAGCGAATGCCAAGTTTCTTTCGGTTGCACCGGAAATTCTGATTTTCCTTTGCCATTTTCTTAATCTGTACCATTGAGCACGGTTTCTTGCAGGAATATCACGACCGTAGATATCCTTGTTTCTCCAGTCAATCATGGTACTTAAACCTTTATCGTGAATTGTATATGTAATTGGAGCTCCGACTCTTGTACGTTTGTCTCTCTGTTCATGGTCGAATGCTCTCCATTCAGGACCCATGTCTACGAGATTTTCATCAATAACCAAACCACAACGAGCACATACTACTTCTGCCCTTTCATAATCACCTATCAATTCTTCAGAACCACATTCAGGACAGACAGTTTGTTTATTATCATCAAAAACTTTGCCTTGTGCTTGTTCTCTTCTAGTTCTCCTATGTTTTCTATCAGGAGTTTTTGTCATTTCTTGTGTCGTGCTTTCATCCTCCTTCTTTTAGGTTTTTTGGATTTTGGTTTTGATACAAATAGTTTTTCACCACAATTTTTTGCAATTCTGTCCCTATTTGCTGATTTAAATAAACGAATAGAGATGTATGGTTTTTTTGTTGGTCCAAAAACATAACTGACCTTCCCAATCTTATTTTTGTTACTGTCAAAAACGATTCCACCGGCAGTTGGTGTTTTGGAAGATCTAGCTATCAGTTTGCCAGAATTTGCAATATGTAAACTATTTCCTAAAAATTTCATATAATCAAACTTAAAATCAAATCTGTATCGGTTATATATTAAAAGAATATAGTATATAAATGTATCGGTAACATTTATATATAAATATTGTTTTTATTTAAATGTTTTTCTATTTTTATCCAAGCCCACAATTTCGGCAAGAGTGATTCCTGCACCCAACATATCCACAATACTTGATTCCTTCAACTTAACAGCCAATGCAGAAACCATGGCTTTAGCAAATAACTCCTTAGGGATAATAACAATTCCACTTTCATCCCCGAAGAAAAAGTCCCCAGGATTTATCTGAATGCCCTCAACATCAATTGGCTGGTTCAACTGACCAAGCCCCAATGCGGAACCTGCATTCGGAACAAAATTTGATGCGAAAACCGGATAATCCATATATAAAAGAGCATCCAAATCACGGACAGATCCGTATATGACAGTTGCTTTAATTCCGTTTTCCCTAGCACAAGTTGAAGCTAGTTCACCCCAAATAGCTTTCTCATCACTGTCAACTTTGAAAAATAGAATATCCCCTGGAGATGCTGAGTCTATTGCAATGGCGGAAGTTCCCCAATCGTCACAAGCAGTCTCTGCAGTGTAGATACTTCCCCAAACCTTCCGATTATTGATTGGTTTGATTGATTTGATTGTACCTGAACGATGGGAAATACCATTATACGCATCTGAAAGCTGGCATGCTGAAATATTTTCAAGTAAGGATACTAAATTAATATGTTTTTTATAATTGTCTCCATTAAACTTTAAATCATCAATTGTAACATCATTCAAATCGATATCTTCAACTTTAACACGTTTATCTAAATCTTTATTTTTATTCAAAATATCATCTGGAGTTACACTCATTAGCTCACCGTCAATTCTCTATACCTAATAATTTATGTAAACTTGATAAAATATTTTTTTAGTTATGACACATTTTATATATTAGTTTTACTAAAATTAATAATTGTAGTATTAAAAAAAATACTTGATTATTATATGCTCATAAGGAGTTTATTTACATTATTCATTATTATAATTATTATTAATTAATTCAAAGACAGGAGAAAAATCATTTATTAAGGAATCGAAGATTGGCGAGATTTATATATTTCAATTCAAAGATTAAACGTAGGAATTATTAAACCCTTAATAGAATGAAACTCCGAATGTATTGGCTCTTTTTTTAGTGTATAATAGGTAAAAATATGTTTATCGTATAATTTATGAAGTTAATTGCCTAAAAATAATTTAAATTTTTAGTTATTGCATAAATTATCCCGATTAAATTAAGCTTAGGAGGCTTAAAAATGGGAAAAGGTGAAGAATTAACTACAACAAAATATTTAATTCATGCCCAAATTACCGCCAACGGTATTGTTGAAAAACCTGATGTTGTTGGTGCTGTATTCGGGCAAACTGAAGGTTTACTTAGTAATGATTTAGATTTAAGAGAGCTTCAAAGAACTGGAAGAATTGGAAGAATACAAGTTAACATTCATTCCAATAGCGGAAGAGCTAAAGGAGAAATTGTAATTCCATCCAGTTTAGACAGAGTTGAAACCGCCATTCTCGCAGCATCTCTTGAAACAATCAATCGTGTTGGTCCTTGTGAAGCTGAAATCAAAACTTTAAAAGTTGAAGATGTAAGAGCTGTGAAAAGGGAACAGGTTGTAAACCGTGCTAAAGAAATTTACAAAAACATGGTTGAAAGCGTTGGTCCTGCCAGCATGAAAATGATTGAAGAAGTAAGAGAAGCCATGAGAGTTCACGAAATATCCGAATACGGGGATGATCGCCTGCCTGCAGGTCCAAGCATCCACACTTCCGATGCAATTATTGTAGTGGAAGGCCGTAGTGATGTCTTAAACTTACTTAAATACGGAATTAAAAATACTGTTGCAGTTGAAGGAGTAAGTGTTCCTCATTCAATCGGTGAATTAAGTAAAAAAAGGACAACAACAGCATTTGTAGATGGTGACAGAGGCGGAGAACTTATCTTAAAAGAACTCTTGCAAATCGGAGATGTTGACTATATTACCCGTGCTCCAAAAGGAAAAGAAGTGGAAGACCTCGAAAAAGACGAAGTCCTTATTGCACTTAGAGATAAAGTTCCTACAGCACAATTTTTAGCTAGTCACAACATCTTGAATGAGTCTAACGGAAATCACAAAAGAGACAACAATAAAAAATTCCAAAATAGAAATTCCAAAAGACATCAAAAATTCACTCCTCGTGAAGAGGTCGCACCGGAACCTGTCATTGAAGATGACGAAGTCACTTTAATGAAAGACATGTTAAGGGAATTCGAAGGAACCGGCAGTGGAGCTATTTTAGATGAAGCATTAAACATGACCAAAGAAGTGGAAGTTGAAAACATCTATGAAGAAATCAAAAACATCGATGGAACCGCTGACAGCGTCATATTTGATGGAGTAATCTCTCAGAGATTAGTTGATGTTGCATCCGAAAAAGGAATTAAAAAATTAGTCGCATTTAAATCAATGAACATAGTTAAAAAACCACATGAAGTGAAATTAATAACTATTGACTAAAACTACCATTCAAGGAAATAGATTACCTATTTCCACATTTTCTTATTTTTAAAACACCACCCCACTATTTTTGAATTTCAAAACCCAAATAAAAGAGATTCCTAATTCCCGACATTCCTATATTTTAAAAGAAAAAAGTAATCTTTTCAAAAATAATATATAATATAATTAACAGAAATTAAATAGGATTTATAAAATTGGAGGGAAAAAATGAATATTAATTTGGATAACTATTATAGTACTAGAAAAAATGTTTTTGAAAGAATTCAAGATGCTAGTACAGCTACTAAAATCCTCATGTCATTAATGATGGCATGTTTTACCGGTATTATGGCTCAAATCATTATTCCACTCCCGTGGACACCAGTACCTATTACAGCACAAACCTTTGCAGTATTATGTTCTGGTTTATTATTAGGTAAAAAATACGGATGTTTAAGCCAAATATTATATATAGTCTTAGGTATTGCATTCATTCCTTGGTTTGGAGGAATGACCGGAGGAATTGAAACATTTTTAGGATCAACCTGCGGATTCCTCATTGGATTTGTTATTGCATCCTACTTTATTGGAGCAATTACTGAAAAATATGCTAAAGCACGTAGTTTCACAAGAATGGCTGTTGTAATCGGCATTGCAAACTTTGCATTAATTTACATTCCTGGTCTTATAGGACTAGCAGTATGGTACAGCTTAACCCAAGGAGCAACAATTGGTATTGTTGATTTATTAATTATGGGTCTTGTTCCTTTCATTGCTGGAGATATTGTTAAAATATTAGGTGCTGCTTCAGTATCCAAAGTATTTTTACCAAAAGACTAAAAAAAGGTCTTCAACCCTTTTTCTTTTTTTATTTATTTATTGATAATATGAAACTTATTTTAAGAGGTCATCACCTATTATGCCTTCAGGGCTTTCAGGGTTACGGTTATGATGAAAACTTCGTTGAAAACATGACCGAAATTAACAGGCAGCGAAAACTTGCAAATACCACCATTTCACTTACAGATTCTCCGGACGATATCTGCAAATCATGCCCCAATTTGAGGGATGGAATATGTGAAAATCAAAAACAAAATGAAAGAATTAAATCAATGGATGAGAAAGTATTGTCAAAACTTGACATCCTAAAGGAATATAATGCCTGTGATTTATTTGAAGAGGTAGAAAAAATATTCAATTCAAAGGATATCGTATCTGAAATATGTTCTAAGTGTATATGGCATAAAGAATGTTTATTTTATGAAAATCTTTAAAACCGATACTTTTAAATACTACATAATAAATATATATTAAATGTTGTATTACAACAAATATAGTCCCGTAGGGTAGTGGTAATCCTTCTAGGCTTTGGACCCGGAGACGGCGGTTCGACTCCGCTCGGGACTATTTCAATTAACTATTACCGACCATCAAGAACCAGAAAATTATTTTAAAAGAAGAAAGCGATGAAAGCTGCGGAATATTTGAAGATGAATTTAACGGCAAACATATACTTGAGATAGCCAAGGATTACATTGATGAAGTTGACTATATAATACCAATATCCGGGGTTTCACCGAGTGACTTTTCAAAGCACAATCAAAAAAAGATTTTAGGCACCACAGATGTTGGAGATATTGAGGACAAATACAAATTTTACAAAAGGATCAAAAATAAATTTCAAACTCCTATGACTTTTAGAGTAATTGATATAGATGAAGTATTTGAAATTAATGATTCTTACCCCGACACTGAATTTATTTTAAAACCCGTTAAAGGAAGTGGAGGGTATGATATAAATCTTTTAGATAACAGTATGGACATTGAATTTAACGGCAATGAATTTATTCTTCAGGAATATGTAAATGGAATCAGCTTAAGTTCTTCAGTTCTTGCAAGCAAAAATGACTCAAAGACCATAATGACATCAAGATTGCTGACAATGAATGACTTTGAAAAAAATAACAGTTTCATATATGTGGGAAACATTCTGCCCCTCACAGGGAAATCCATATTGAGTGATGTTGGAAATGCTGATGAGATAAGAAGTGAAATGGAAGAAACTTCACAGAATCTTTCAAGGGAATTTAGACTGCTTGGATCAAATGGTGTTGACTATATCTTTAATGAGAACGGTCTTTATGTTATCGAAATCAATCCAAGAATTCAGGGAACATTTGAATGTGTGGAAATTTCTCTGGGAATAAATATGCTTGATGCACACATCAAGGCATGCCTTGGAGAGATTATGGAAATGCCAAAAGCAAAATGTTATGCCTATAAAAAAATCATTTACTCACCAACCAGGATGAGATATGAAAATCTGGGATTGAACAATATTTTTGACCTCCCCCATAAAGGATCAATAACTGAAAAATCACAGCCTCTGCTAACAATTATTGATAATGATACTGACTTTGAAAAATTATATGAAAAAGTCGAATTGACTAGTAAAAAAGTAAATCAGCTAGCTAAAAAATACCAACTAGATGTAAAATAAATATTATCACCCCAATTGTTATCAAAAAAGTAGTTGCAATCATTGCATATGTTGCCCACATGAACATGCGCGCTTTATTGTCTGGGTCTTTCATAAATTGGTCAACTGGGTTTCTTTTCATTTTTACACCGTTTTTTAAAAATTTCTAGTAAAAATTTTTTTTACAGTAACTTATTCAAATAAACTAATTTTAAAAATAAACTATTTAATAAACTTTAATTAAAAAAATAATAAAAAATAGAAGAAAATGAGAAGTATTAAGAAAAATTTAAGCTTCTGCATTTTGAGCTGCTTCAGCAGCCGCAGCCTTTTCATTTTTCTCAATAGTGGATCTAATCATTTTCAATCTAACGAAGTTTTCCCTTTCCATTTCTTGGAGTCTCATATCAATATACTTTTCAGTATTTTGGAATCTTGGAATCATAATATGTTCTAAAGCATTTACCCTACGTTTAGTAGCTTCAATTTCCTCAGCAAGCAGGAAAATAGTTTTTTCCACTTCACCAAGTTCAATCAAATACTTAACTGATTCCTCGAATTTTTTAGCAGCTTCGTCTAACTGGATAGTAGTGTCAGAAAATCCATAACCTCTGTCAATAATGGACCTTTTTTCCATTTTAACATTTGTAACAGGTACTGCTACACCCATAACACTTCTTGATGAGATTTCTACATCAATAGATTCTTTAACAGATAATGCAGCTTTTCTAACAGCTAAATCACCCATAGCAATTTGAGCTTCAAGTAAAGCATCATTTGCTTCTTTTAGACTTAATTCTGCGTTTTCACGAATACCTTTGACACGATCCAAGATATCAAAAAACTCTTTAATTAAAGCATCCCTTTTCTCTTTGAGTAAACCATGCCCTTTAACAGCCAGTTTAGTCCTATTTTTAAGGGATAACAATTCCATACGAGTTGGATTAATTCCATCAATAATATCTTGTGCCATTTAATCACCTACATTACTGTAATGAGATTAGTCATCTTTTGGAAGGTATTGTACAAATTCTTCTTTAACCCTTTTGAGTTCTGCTTTAGGTAAGATTTTGAGTAAACTCCAACCAAGATCTAAAGTTTCGAAGATTGTTCTGTCTTCGTCTTTACTTTGGGTAATGAATTGGTCTTCAAATGCTTGAGCAAATTCTAAGAATTTTTGATCCCTTTCAGTAAGTGCTTCTTCCCCTACAACCGCTACTAAGTCTCTTAATTCACGACCTTCTGCGTAAGCGGAATAAAGTTGGTCAGATACACCACTGTGGTCATCCCTAGTTTTGTCTCCACCGATACCACCACTCATCAAACGAGAAAGTGAAGGAAGTACGTCTACAGGAGGGTAAATACCTTTCCTTGAGATTTCCCTACTTAATACGATTTGTCCTTCGGTAATATAACCGGTTAAGGTTAAATCTGGAATTGGGTGAGTAATATCGTCTTGAGGCATAACTAAGATAGGCATTTGAGTAATGGAACCTTCTTTACCGTCAATACGTCCTGCTCTTTCATAGATACCAGCGAGGTCAGTGTACATGTAACCAGGGTATCCTCTTCTTCCAGGTACTTCTTCCCTAGCTGCGGAAATTTCCCTTAAAGCTTCACAGTAGTTGGTCATATCTGTTAAGATAACCAATACTTGCATACCTAAGGTGAATGCGTAATATTCAGCAGTGGTCAAAGCCATTTTTGGAGTTAAGATTCTTTCAATAGCAGGGTCGTCTGCTAAGTTCATGAATACTGTTAATTTTTCTAAAGCTCCAGTACGTTCGAAG
>CADAOO010000066.1 GCA_902789505.1 uncultured Methanobrevibacter sp.
AAATATCTTCTCGATTTGCTTTAGCAGGTTGTACTGATTTTCCAGGTGGAATCCGCATGTTTCGGATGCATCAAAGATAAACAGTATTGCATCAGCCAGGTGTTCCAAAGCAACTATCGCATTCATTTCAATGTCGTTCATTTCCAGAACAGGTCTGTCCAACAGTCCAGGAGTGTCAATTATCTGTATGCTTCTCCAGTGTATTTCAGTGTGTCCGATTTGAATTCCTTTTGTTGTAAACGGATAATTTGCAACCTGTGGGTCTGCACCTGTAATCTGCCTTAGAAGTGTGGATTTTCCTACATTCGGAAAACCTGCAATGACGATGGTGGTTGCTTCAAAATCGATTGTCGGCATGTTTCTAAGGTTCTGCTTTGCAAAATCCAGAAAGTCCAAATCCTTTTTGATCTTATTTACGACAGATGAAATTCTTCCGTACGCCTGTTTTTGGATGGCTGTAGATTTTTCAGAAGGATTTTTTCTTATCTTTGCACCATATTCCTTTTCAAGCTGGGTTATGATTCCGTAAGCCCAGTTAAGCGCATTGCTTCAAGTCGTCTACACCTACGGTAATGTCAATATAATCCTGATAGAACGGATGGAGTTCTTCAATTTCCGGAACTGCATCAATAATTGATTTTAATTTATCTTTAATAACCTGGCATGAGGTAACTACTCTTCTCTCTTCAATTCTTTTGCCTTTCAAATGTTTTGGTATTTTTTGACTTCTGATGAGGTCTGCCTGTTTTTTACCCCTGCTGAATCCCTTGTCTAGAAGCTCTTCGGGGGTGGGTATTGTCGGTATCATCATTTTATCACTTTAAATATCAGTTACTTACTGTTTCTCCCATGACTTTTCTATAATATTCTTTTGACTGGGATGATTAATTAAATTTGTGGATGAAGCCCAAATTCATGAAATTAAAAGTTGGGTAATAATTGTTAACTCAGGGTTGCTTGTAGATAATCTATGATTATTAACTATTTTTCTGACTTTTCAAAGTGTTGTAATAGTATCCTTTTTGAGCTAAAAGCTCTTCATGATTTCCCTGCTCAATTATTCTACCTTTTCCAAGCACAATAATTTTGTCTGCATTTCTAACGGTTGACAGTCTATGAGCTACAATAAAACTGGTTTTATTTTCCATCAGTTTATCTAAAGCTTCCTGAATCAATAATTCGGTTCTTGTATCCACGTTTGATGTTGCTTCGTCAAGAACCAAGATTTCTTTTTGTGAAATTATTGTTCTGGCTATTGTCAGAAGCTGTTTTTGGCCTTGGGAAAGATTATTTCCTCCTTCTTTCAATATGGTTTTATATTTGTCGGGAAGTTTTCTGATAAATGCATCTGCGTTGGCCTGTTTTGATGCGGTTAGAATCTCGTCATATGTTGATTCTAGATTGCCGTACCTGATGTTCTCTTCAATGGTGTCTGAAAACAGCCAGGATTCCTGCAACACCATTCCAATGAATGACCTTAAAGAGTGTTTGTCATATTCATTGATGTTGACTCCATCAATTGTTATTTTGCCTGAATCGATATCATAAAGTCTCATAAGCAATTTAAGGAGAGTTGTTTTTCCCGCTCCATTTTCTCCGATAATAACTATTTTTTCTCCTTTCTTGACTGTCAAATTAAAATTGTCAATGATTTTTTTATCTTCAGTGTAGCCGAAACTCACATTTTCAAATATTATCTTGTCCTTAAAGGATTTTAGTTCCTTATCAGAGGGATTTTCCTCTTCTTCCGTCTCTAAAAAGTTAAATATTCTGTCAGCTGCCACTATTCCTCCCTGTAATTGGGGGTACATTTCTGTAATCTGTTGAAGTGGGTCTTCGAAATTGTTTAAATATTCGATGAATGTCAGGATTCTACCAACTGACATTGTCCCTTGGATAACAAGGATTCCTCCAAAAATTGCAACTAAAACAAATCCTAAATTATTGCCGAAATTCATGATTTGATAATTTAGGGATGAAAAGAATCGTGACTTCCATTCATGATTATTCCATACTTTTACATTGTGGATAAATTCTTCCAATGCCTGCTCTTCATAATTAAATGAGCGTACCACTTCCTGCCCGACGTATATTTCTTCAACCTGTCCTATGGTATCTGCCTCGATGGCAATTTGTTTATGGTAATGTCTTTGGGAAAATTTCAGAAGCATTGAAATAATGCCCGAAGTCAGTAAAACCACAAGAACAACAATTATGGCCATCCAGATGTTAACGATTATCATAAATGATAATGTCAATATTATCGTAATGAGGGTAATTGTGAGTTTTGAAAATGAGGATATAAATGCTGTGTTTAGTAAGCTAAATTCTACTGTAAATAGTGAAAATAGGTATCCTCTGTGATTTCCCTCAACGGAATCCATTGGTAGTGATAACACCTTATTGACCATCCGTTCTCTTAAGGCATAGATAATGTCTGATGCTGCTCTTTTGGTATAATATTCATATAAGTATGAAAATATATTTTTTAAAAAATATAAAGTTCCTATAATGAATAAAATGTAAAACAATTTAGGAAAATCTATTGTTCCAGTATGGTTCATTATTCGAAGTGATCCATCGAGGAGGATATTGATTGCATCCCCTAGGATTATTGGAGTTATGACGCTGCAGAGAATGGATAATATTGCACAAAAGCCTGAAAAAATGAATTTGGTCCTGTGTATTCTCATTAACTTCCAGACAGTTTTAATGATTTTTCCAAGTCCCATTTTATTTTCCTGTGGATTCATCATATCCCCTCGTTTAATGTGTCGCTTTGGCTTTTTACTATTTCCCTATAGATTTCACAGCTTTCGACTAATTTATTGTGGGAACCGCTGTTGACTATCTGTCCGTCATCCAACACCAGTATTTCGTCAGCATCTTTAATGGTTGAAATCTTCTGGGATGCGATTAGAATTGAAGAGTCCTTCAGTTCTTTCAGGTTGTTCTTAATTATTTTTTCAGTATTCAAGTCGAACGATGAAAATGAATCATCGAACAGGTAGAAATCTGCATCCTTTAAAATGGACCTTGCGATGGATAAACATTGTTTCTGCCCTCCAGAGAAGTTTGAACCTTCAATCAGTACTTCATCATCTAAACTACCTATAAAATTTGCATTAGCCTTTTCTAATGCATATCTGATATTTTCATCACTTGCATTCGGATCACTGAGTGTCATGTTTGATTTCACTGTTCCCTTGAATATGCAGGGATTCTGTGGACTCAGGCTTATCCTTTCCCTTAACGTTTTCAGTTTAAGGTTTTTAATGTTTTCTCCATTTATTAATATTTCCCCTGCAGAGGGGTCCTGAAAGCGAGGTATCAGATTTAGAATTGTAGATTTGCCGCTACCAATACCCCCGATGATTGCCACAGTTTTTCCGGGCTCTAATTTAAAGTTAATGTTTGTCAATGCATCCGTTTCACTTTTAGAGTATTTGAAAGAAACATTCTTAAATTCGATTGTGGATTTTCTTTCGTCAATTGTTCCTATTTCTCCATCAACAATGCTCAATTCAGTATCAAGTACTTGTTTCACACGTTTGATGGGAAGAACTAAATCTGGAAGAGATTTTGCAAATGATATGATTATTAAAATAGAGCTCACGATTTGAGTGGCATATTGGATAAATGCAATCAGGTCGCCTGTTAGAATTGTTCCTGATTCTATTTGAAAAGACCCGAAAAACAGTATTGAGACAATCATAATTGATGAATGCAACGTCATTAAGGGATTTAAAAATAGAATATATCTTCTGATAGAATCTCTTCCCTCTTTGTATTTGTCATTTGTCTCTTTAAATTTTTTTGATTCATAATCCTCTCTGACAAATGTTTTAATAACGTCCATTCCTGTAATGATTTCCCTAACCATTCCCTTGATATCGGGCATTTTATCTAGTATGACTAGGTATGGAATGGTTTTCTTTAAAAGCAAATACATAAAAAAGATAATTATGATTAGTATCATCAAGATAATCCAGTATAAGTTTGTTCCCAGTTGAATTGTTTTTATAACGCCTCCTATTGTCATAATAGGTGCTAATATAATCACATCAAATACCCACTCTAAAATCATTTGGATATACGACACGTCATTTGTTGTCCGGGTTATCAATGTTCCTTTTGAAATGTTATTGAATTCATGATTTGAAAACTTCAAAACTTTTGAAAAAATGAGTATTCTTAAGTTTTGTGAATATTCTGAAGCGACTTTACATGAAAAAAAAGAAACAAGTATTCCCGTGATTATAGCAAGAATGGTAAGCATTATCATTGTTGTTCCTGCACTGTAAATGTATGCTATATCACCATTTGCAACACCTATATCAACAATGTTGGAGGTATATTCCGGCAGTTGTAATGTAAAATATGCCTCAAGAACAAGCAATGATATTATAATGAGTATTGTTTTAATATTCTTTTTCAATGGTGAAATTATGCTAACCATATGTTATTTTATAACTATTTCTATTAATAAATCTGATTAGATGGCCCTTTCAAAAACTTTGCTGATTTTCAAAATCGTTTTTGTTCGATTTTGGTTCCAAATTAAATATCTGCAATATATTCGTTTTAAACACCTCATTTGGTCTTGAATCTTCGTTTTCTGGATTTGGGCATTGTTTTTTCAAATTTTTTATTTTTTAAGTGTTGAACCACTTGACCTCTGCAGGGGAGGGTGGTTCAATTTGCAAAAGTAACTGATATTTTCTATAGTGCCATCATGGTAATTACTATTTAAAAATTTGTCCTTGGAATTTGTACACGTCACAGCTTTCATCCATCCAGCTGTCGGCGCTGATTCCTGCTTTCATACAGGTATGCTCAAGGAAGTTTTCTATGTCCAGAGCATGTTCGGTGGCTACCTGTGGAAGCAGCAGTCCTCTTGAATATCCTTTTTGTATAATCAATCCGTCACGCCCGATTTCAATTTCTTCAAAATACTGGTCCGGATGTGCCACAACAATCAGTTCGGGTTTTGTCAAAACTGTAACTTCCAAATCGAGTATGGGATATTCATCTTTAGTTACCGCACTAAATCTTGGGTCGTTGAATGCTGCTGCAATTGCCACATCAATTGTTGCATCTATTGCGCTTTCTATAGGTTCCGCATATCCTATGCATCCTCTCAAATCATTGTTTTTATTTAATGTAACGAATACTCCCAGTTTTTCATCCAATTCAATTGGATAATCTTCTGGTGTTTGTAATCGTTCTTTTGTTTCTAAATAATGTTCAATTGCCTCTTTTGCTATGTTCACTAAGTATTCTCCAGCTTTGTCACTTATCATTATCCCATTCCTCCTACTAATGCATTTAAAATTCTTGTGTGTGGTCCGCCATCTCCTACAGGTGCTGTTTGACCATCTTTTCCACAGAATCCAACACTCAGTTCAAAGTCATTTCCTATGGCATCAATATTTTTTAAAGTTTCCAATATGTTTCCGGAAAGTGAAACGTCCCTTAGGGGAGTAGTTATTTCACTGTTTTTAATTAAATATCCTTCGGCTGCATTGAATTGGAATATTCCTTTGCCGGTATCTACCTGACCTCCTCTTGAACCTTTAAGATAGATTCCATCATCAACGCCCTCAAAAAGTTCTTCAAAGCTATTGTCTCCAGGTTGCAGGTATGTGTTGCTCATTCTTACAATCGGCTGGTCGGATATTATTGATCTTGCATTTCCTGATGATTTCATTCCAAATTTTGAGGCAGTTTCTCTTGAATTGAGAAGTGAAACTAATTTTCCGTCCTTAACTAATTGGTTCGGTTTGGTTTTTACTCCTTCAACGTCATATGGGTAATATCCAAACCCGTCCTTTAGGCTGGCATCGTCGAAGATATTTACAATGTCTGATGCTATCATTTCGCCCATCTTGTCTTTTAGAATAGAATCGTTTTGTAATATTAAGTCTCCTTCAACAGCATGACCCAATGCTTCATGAATCAGCACTCCGGTAAGTTGGGGATCGGCTATTACAGGGTATTTTCCGGAAGGCGCAGCTTCAGCTTCAAGCAGTCTAACTGCTTTCTCACCTATTTCTCTTCCAAAGCCTTCAATGTCAGTTTCACGGATTAATTCAAATCCTTTAACTCCGCCTAAGCTTCCATGACCAAATTGGATTATTTCACCATCGGTGGCGGATGCATTCAAGGCCATTCTGATTTTGCTTGTAACTGTTTGAATTTCGCTTCCTTCACTGTTCATGAATATTTCATTGATTTCACCGTCGGAATAGCTCACGGTGGTACTGTTGACCTTTTCAATTGATGCTGCATCATTTGCATCTTTCATAATCTCTTTTTTCTCTTCAATTGAAATGTCCTTAAATGGTATTTTCACGTCCACTTTAACCTTGTCCTTTATAACTTCACTTTCACTCAGCTCCACGTCTCCGGTAAGTGAATTTGACAATTGAATGGCTGTATCTGTAATTTCATTTAATTTAGATAAGTCTGTTGTATATGCAAATCCCCATGCTCCATTTTTCAACACTCTTATTCTTGCTCCTAAGCTGATTCCAGTGTTAATTTCATCTACATCTCCATCTTTCATTAATATGGAAGTGTTATTGCTCATTCCTGCTCTAACATCTATGTAATCTACTTGGGGGATTGTTTTTGCAATAATCTTTTCGAATAAATCAATGTATTCTTCCATGATATCCCTCATATATATTAATCTATTATATGTTTTGGATTACATATATAATAAAAGTTATTTATATTCAAAAAACATATATAACAATTGACATATTATTGGTGATTTGATGATTATTATTGTAGGTACAGGTGCAGGCGGCGGAATATTGGCATATGAACTCACAAAAAACAATATTCCAGTCACCATTATAGAAAAAGGACCTTATATAGATTCTAAAGATGCATTCAACTATTATGACAAATATTCTGATAGTGTTGACCTTTTGACAACTACCTGCATTGGCGGAGCGTCAATTGTAGCTATGGGAAATATGGTGAGAGCGCTGGATGAAGAGCTCCATGAGTTTGGAATAGATTTGAGTGACGCATATGAATATGTGGAGAATCTGGTTGGAGTGCACCAGCTGGATGATTCACACATCGGAAAGGGAACTCAGGCATTTCTGGATGCAGGGCATGAATTGGGTCTAAAAACTCTTAAAATGCCTAAGGCCATTCGTGAGGAGGACTGCATACAATGTGGAAAATGTGCATTCGGATGTCCTGCTGATGCAAAATGGTCCGGAAAGGACTTTGTTGACGAGGCGGTTAAAAACGGTGCTACATTGATATGCGATGCGGAAGTCGTTAGCGTAATCAGTGAAGACGGCAAAGCGTGTGGTGTAACCTACATTAAAGAAGATAATGAGGAATCAGTTTATGCAGATACAGTAATCCTGTCTGCGGGAGCTATCGGATCCACTTTAATTTTAAGGAATTCTGGAATTGAGGATGCTGGTCGTGAAATATTCTTTGATCCGTTCGTTAGTGTTGGAGGATATCTGAAGGATATCAATTTCAATACTGAAGTTCAAATGGCAGGTTTGGTAATTGGAGAAAACTTTGTTCTGTCTCCGCATTTCTCGTCATTTATCCGTGCAAACATTCCAAATGATGATGTTGGGGATAAGGATATCTTAAGCATCATGGTCAAAACAGCTGACGAGTGCAAAGGTTATGTTGATGATGACGGTGATGTTGTCAAAATAAATACAATTCAGGATATCAGATATCTGGCGGAAGGGGCAGCCACTGCAGGTTTCATTCTTGAAAAGGCAGGTGTTGACCCGTCAACAATAGGGTCCACGGTTTATAGGGGAGCGCATCCTGGAGGAACCGCTCCGATAGGCAAGATTGTTGATTCAAATCAGGAAACAGAAATAGAAGGTTTGTTTGTTAGTGATGCGAGCGTATTGCCTGTATCTCCTGGAAAACCTCCAATATTGACAATACTTGCATTGTCTAAGAGATTGGCAGATTATTTGGTCAAAAATAAATAGAAGATTATTCGAATTGTTTATCGATATCTTCTGTTTTTATTAATTTTTCACAGTAGTGGCATCTGACAACTGGCGGATATTTGTTGATTACATTAAAAATTGGAGTGATTGGCTCGTTTTCATAATTTGTAATGCACTTCGGATTGGTACATTTTAGTATGGATGTAATCTTGTCGGGAAGTATGATCTTACCTTTTTTAACAGGTTGGAAATTCCTTATGATGTTTATTGTAGCTTTTGGAGCAATTAATGCAATTTGATTAAGCTCTTTTGGATCCAATTCCCTGTTTTCAATTTTCACAATGTCCTTTCTACCAATTTCAGATGATGAAACGTTCATAGCCACTGTGACATTTTGTGTTTCAGCATCAGGAAGGTCCAGAATTTTAAGAATGTGTAAAGCCTTGTTGGCAGTAATGTGGTCAATTACAGTACCGTTTTCAATAGCCTTAATTTTCAATTCTGTTTTTTCGTTTTTTGTCAATTTAATCTACCTTTTGTACATTTTTAGATCTTTCATTTCAATAATTGCTTCAGTATCTGTAACTATTTTTTCAGGACTTTTACCTTTTGTTGCAAGTGTGAAGCTTTCAATGACTCTTGCTCCTCTCATTTTGACTTTTTCTTCAAGTCTTTCGATGTTGGAATCACCGTGGGTGGTGTCCATTGTTGCAAATAATACAACATCCTTGCCTGTAAAGTTACATCTGTCAATTATGGTTATGATTGCCGGTGTCGGATTTCCCGCCCATGTGGGACTTCCAATGTATATTGTATCATAGTTGGTCAAATCGACTTTTGCAGGTATAATATCGGTTTTAGATTCTCTGAATGCACTAATGGAAGCTATAAACCTATTTTTAAATCCGTCACGATTTTTTAAATCATGTATTCTAACTAAACTTGCATCTAAATGTTTGGCTAATGTTTTTGCAATTAAATCTGTTGTTCCGCCTTGTGAATAATACATAATTAATGTGGCCATTTTATTATCTCCTAGTTATCTAAGGATGAAGACCTATATGTGTTAAGCCAGTTCTCTCATCAATACCCAGTATAATATTCATGTTTTGTATGGCTTGGCCAGATGCACCTTTAACAAGGTTGTCGATGGCTGAAAGCATTACAATCCTTCCGGTATCGTCAATCTCAAATCCTCCGATATGGACAAAATTGGATCCTCTGACTGAACTTAAGTGCGGTACTTCTCCATCATCCATAAGTTTGATAAAGTACTCTCCGGAGTATTCCTTTTCATACAGTTTTCTTAATTCTTCGGAAGTAATATCTTTATTTTCATCATTTAAAAAGCTATGGCTTGTTGTTTGAATACCTCTGTTGACAGGCACCAAATGAGGTGTGAATGATACTTTAACATCATCAAATCCATGCAGTTCCTGTTTGATTTCGGATGCGTGTCTGTGTGCAGTTATTTTATATGGGTTTACGTTGTCTGCAATATTTGGGTAATGTGTTGTTGCAGAGGGATTTACACCAGCTCCGCTAACTCCAGTTTTTGAATCGATAACGATTCTTTCCACTATGTCATTTTTAACTAATGGGTATGAAGATAAGATTGCTCCGGTTGGGAAGCATCCCGGGTTTGCAACGAGATTTGCTTTTTTAATTTCGTCCCTGTATAATTCAGGGAGCCCGAACACGCCTTTGTTTTCACTGTCAGTGTGTTCCATTCCATACCATTTTTCATAAACTGCAGTATCTCTGTATCGGTAATCTCCGCTTAAATCAACCACTTTTGCACCTGTTTCCAGGATTTCAGGAACAATCTTCATTGATGCTCCATGAGGGGTTGCGGTAAATACGACATCAGCATCCAATTCTGAAGGACTTTTGTTTTTGAAAACAAGTCCTGAATCCCTTACATGCGGGTGGATTTTATGTGCAGGAGTACCTTCATACTGTCTTGAAGTAATGTCTGTTATTTCTACTTCAGGATGGTTTGAAAGCATTCTTAAAAGTTCTCCTCCAGTATATCCACTTGCTCCAATTATTGCTACTTTAAACATTTTAATAATCTCCTTAATCTTCACAGTTGTCTAATATTTTTCCTTCGAAATTTGTATTTTGAATTTTTTTAATAATCTTGCAGCTGCTGTCAAGTTCACAGTCACGATATTTATCAACACGTATGGCCTTTGCTTTCAATCCTCTTTTATCGATGGCTGCCTGTAATTTTGAAATATCATGGTTTTGATCAGCACCGACGGTAATTATGTCAGGATCAATTTCATAAACGATTTTGAACACGTCTCCGTTTGGATCGCCAAGATATGCTTCATCTACGGGTTTTAACATTTTGATTAATTCCAAACGTTGGTCCTCTCCAACAATCGGGACTCTCTTTCGCCTTTCAACTGTTGAATCACGCGCCACAACAACATAAAGTTTAGCATTTTCTCCACCAAGTTTTTTTGATTCTTCAAGATAAACGCCATGTCCAGGGTGGAGTATATCGAATGTTCCGGTTGCCATTACTTTCTTCATCTGATTACCTCTTTTGGTATTTTAAAGCTTCAGTTAAATCAATTTTATCTTTATAAAGTGCAGAACCAATAACAATTCCTTCCACACCACTTTCATTTAATTTCCTGATATCGTCTATTGTAGTTATTCCTCCGGAATAAACAATGGGCAAATCTACAGATTTTTTAAGTTCCTCTACGGGTTCTGTGTAAAAACCGCCCAGGAGGCCTTCAACATCAACATTTGTAAATAAAATACTACCCGCCCCATGGTCTTTAAACTCCTGTGAGATTTCAGTGGGGCTTTTGTCAATTTTTTCCTGCCATCCTTTGATTACAACCCTGTTGTCTTTGCTGTCGAGTGAAATCATGATTCTGTCAGATCCGTATTCATCAGATAATTCAGTTATGGTTTCGGGGTGTTGGATTCCCATTGTTCCGATTATCAGTCTTTCAATGTCAAGGTTCAACAATTCACGGGCATATTCGACACTTCTGATTCCACCGCCCAGCTGTATTGGAACGCTGACTTCATTTAGGATGCTTTTTATTATATCGAAGCTTGCAATTCCATTTATTGTCCCGTCAAGGTCAATTACATGGATGTTTTTAGCTCCCAAGTCCTCCCAGTGTCTTGCAACAAGTTCTGGATTTTCAATTTCTACCATTTCACTTCCTGGTTCGCCTTGAACAAGCTGCACGCATTTTCCATTTTTAATATCTACTGCAGGCATTATTAACATTTCATCTTTTTTGAATGACATTCGCATTTTTCCTGTAATATTTTATTATAATAATATTTTTTGTTTTGAAATGATTTATATTTGTTGCGGATTTAATAAATTCTTTCAAAAACTTCGCTGATTTTTAAAAAATAGGTATTGCGATTTTCGTTCAAAATTAAATATCTGCAGTATATTCGTTTAAAACTCATAGTTCAGTATTGATGTTTGTTTTATTGGGGCATATATTGTTTTTTCTAGATTTCATTATCTTTTAATTGAAGAATTGACTGTTCATGTCCTGTTCGATTAATTTATTTTTTGTAAAATATAAAATATTTTTAGGCATACCTAAATTTTATATACTTGATTAAATATATGTTACATTTGAGTAAATGTAAGAAGGCAATATTAATGAGTAAAATAATTGAATTTAAAAATGTGAACAAGGAATATAAATCTGGCGGTCACATTTTAAAGGCTATGAATAATGTCAATTTTTCAATTGATGAGGGGGAATTTGTTGTAATCCTGGGGCCGTCCGGAGCAGGCAAATCTACACTTCTAAACCTTCTGGGTGGTCTTGACTCAGTTACCTCGGGTGAGATAATTGTAAACGGAAATCATGTGGAGAATTTTGATGATAATCAGCTTACACTCTACCGGGCGGGAAATGTGGGTTTTATTTTCCAGTTCTATAACTTAATTCCAAATTTGACTGCGCTTGAAAATGTTGAGCTGATGAAGGACATTGTGGATATAGACATAAATGGTTTGGATGTTCTTGATTCAGTTGGGTTAAGGGACCATGCAAATCAGTTTCCGGCACAGCTGTCAGGTGGGGAACAGCAGAGAGTATCCATTGCAAGAGCAGTGGCTAAACAGCCTACAATGCTTTTATGTGATGAGCCTACTGGGGCACTGGATTCCAAAACTGGTGTTTTAATTCTAAATCTTCTTCAGGATATGAGCCATAACAAAGAAACAACTGTCATTATCGTTACACACAATGCAATTTTGGCGGAAGCTGCCGATAAGGTAATCAGAATTAAAAACGGCCAGATAGAAAGCATTGTCGTTAATGAGAATCCGATGAAAATCACTGATATAGACTGGTGAGCACATGCTTTCAAAAAAGATGTTAAGGGACATCAGGAAGCATAAGACCCAATTTCTATCTATTTTTTTAATGGCGTTTTTGGGTGTTTTTGTTTTTGCCGGTGTCGGCGGGGAATCTGTTGGCCTTGAAGTCAACAGTAACGATTATTACAATGATACCAATCTGGCGGACGGTTGGATTTATTCGGTTAATCTGGATGATAAATTTCTTGATGATGTTAATTCTTTGAATCCAGTAACTCAAACGGAGAGGCAGCTGGTTGTTGATTCGGTTGCGGACTTTTCAAATGA
>CADAOO010000067.1 GCA_902789505.1 uncultured Methanobrevibacter sp.
GCGTCGAGAATAATTTTTTGCTCAGCACGAGCAACAGTTTTTCTAACTTCTTCTACAGCATCAGCATTTGATGATACACTTGTAATTCCAAATCCAACAAGTTTTTCAACAATGTGAGGTACACTACCAGCCTGACCACAAATACTACATTTTACACCGGCTGCAACACATTTTTTAATTGTTCTTTCAATTAATTTCATTACAGCAGGGTGTTCTTCAGTATAGTGTTTTGCCACAAATTCATTGTTTCTGTCAACAGCAAGAGTGTATTGAGTTAAATCGTTAGTTCCTAAACTTACAAAGTCTATTCCAATATCAATATAATCATCAATCATGATTGCTGCTGCCGGAATTTCAACCATCATTCCGAAGTCAACATCTTTGTGAGGTTCCAAACCTATTTCAGAACATAATGCTTTAGCTTGAACTAATTCGGAAGGACTTTGTGATAACGGAATCATAATACCAATGTTAGTGTATCCTTTTTCATGTAATTTTTTAATAGCTTTAAATTCACATTTAAGGATTTCAGGTTGATCAAGTTCCCTTCTAATTCCTCTCCAACCAAGCATAGGATTGTGTTCTCTAGGTTCGTTTTCTCCACCTTCCAATGTGATGAATTCGTCAGTTGGTGCATCTAAAGTTCTGTACCATACTGGTTTTGGATAAAATGCATCTGCCACAATCATTACATTGTCAGCAATGGTGTCAATTAATTCATCTTCCCTGCCGTCAGCAATGAATTTGCCTGGGTGAATACCTGCAGTCAACATCAAATGTTCAGTTCTTAAAAGTCCAACACCGTCAGCACCTGTAGCGGCAGCTCTTTCTGCAGCTTCAGGCATACTTACATTAGCTTTAACTTCAGTTACAGTTAGAATTGGGGCTGCTGCAGCAGCTGTTGCGACTGGAGCTTCTTCAGCTTTAGCATCAGAAATACCATCAAATACCAATCCTTTTTTACCATCCAGAGTAACACCGGAATTCTCTTTTAATGTAGTTGTAGCATCACCGGTTCCGACAACACAAGGAATTCCAAGTTCACGGGAAATGATTGATGCGTGGCAGGTTACTCCACCTTCATCAGTAACGATACCGCTTGCTCTTCTCATAGCAGGAACCATATCAGGAGTGGTCATTGTTGTAACCATTATGTCTCCGTCTTCAATTTTATCTAACTCGTCAATATCCAAAACGATTTTAACCTTACCGGAAGCCATTCCCGGACTTGCACCAAGACCTCTGACAAGAACATCACCTAAATCGGATGCTACGTCATCATCTTTATCTTCATCCACATCGCCTAAAGTAGTGATTGGCCTTGCCTGTAATAAGAATAAATTACCTTTTTCAAAAGCCCATTCTGTGTCCATTGGTTCGCCGTAATGAGCTTGAACTCTTTTACCCATTTCAGTTAACTCAATGAGTTCTTCATCAGATAAAACTCTTTCTTTTCTTTTATCTTCATCAACATCGACTTTGATACTTGTACCGTTTTCATCATTGGTGTACATTACTTTTTTGTCACTGATGGTCACGTTGATAATTTCATTGTTCCTTTTGTCAACCTGATAATTATCAGGGGTCACATCACCGGACACTACAGATTCACCAAGTCCCCAGGATCCTTCTATTAATGCAATCTCTTCACCAGTGGATGGGTTTACTGTAAACATTACTCCTGCTTTATCTGCATTAGCCATTTTTTGAACTACAACAGCAATGAATACTTTAGAATGTTCAAAATTGTTTTCTTCTCTGTAGAAAATTGCTCTTGCTTCAAATAAAGAAGCCCAACATTTTCTAATATATTCCATCACTTCATCATTTCCAGAAACATGTAAAAAAGTATCCTGTTGACCTGCAAAAGAAGCTTCAGGTAAATCTTCTGCAGTAGCTGAAGAACGAATAGCTACATCGGTATCATCTTCGCCAACTCTTTGACAAAGTTGATTATAAGCTTCAACAATTAAAGTAGTCATATCTTCTGGAATAGGAGTAGCGACAATTAAAGATTTTATTTCTTCAGAAGCAGCTTGGAGCGCTTTAGTATCATTAATATCAATTTTATCAAGAATATCCATTACTTGACCATTAATTCCAGAGTCTTCCATGAACTTTTCATAAGTTTCTGCAGTTACTACAAAACCTGGCGGTACTGGAATGCCTGCTTGAGTCAATTCACCCAAATTAGCACCTTTTCCACCGGCAATTCCTATATCAGATTTATTTAAATCCTCAAATTTTACAACATACATGAAAAATAACCTCTTGGTTTGAAAATATTAATATATTGACAATAGTTTAGATAAAAAAAACAAAGCCAATTATATAATATTAACTTTAAATTTTAATGTTTAAATATTTATTTATAAAATATATAAAAAAAGCGAATAATAAAAAAAGTAGAAAAAGAAGTTAATTAAAATAAGTTTATTTAATTAACTCTGCACCTTTGTCGATGACAATTTTACATGGAACTGGTATTTTCATACCTGCTCTTTTTAATGCAATTTTAGCTTCTTCAAAGTTTTTAGCTTGACAATCAATAGTAATAATCCTTTGATCTTTTTTAACAATAGCTTCAACACTGATAGGTTTACCGAATGCATTTCTCATACCACTTTGCACCCTATCTGCACCTGCACCGGTTGCCATTGGATTTTCCCTAACGATTTGGTGAGGGTAAACTCTTAATTTCAAGTGGTAACCCATTCTACCAGCAGCTCTTTGCATTAATCTGTTAGAAGCAATCCTTGCAGCTTCTAAAGAATTGTGTCTGATTTGAGTTGGCTTTTTAACAGCTAAACTTATAGAAACTGGGAATTCTTCTCTTAAGTTTCCCATATCGTATTGTACGATTCTTGAATTTGGGGTTTTTCTAATATAATCTCTTCTTGTATAAGCACGAACCATAATTATTCCTCCGAAATAAAATTGACATGTTAAACATGTTTAATTAAAAAATAGCTATAAAATAATGATTTTCTAAAATAGCTATATAAAAATTATATATCGTAATATAATAGAATACTTAAATATATTGACTTAGTTATTAATAAATGTTACCCTAATTCCAGAATACAATAACAAATTTATTAATAATCATAACATAAATATAATCGTAGTGGGAAGTAGTGATCTTTATGAAAATAAAAGGAAATATCTTATTTAACTACAAAAGCAAAAAGGACGCCAAACTTATATTTGATTCATTGGAAGTGGATAATGAGAACTATCTTGAATCCGAATTAACCGGCAATGAAATTAGTTATAAGATTACCTCAAAGAACCTGGGAAGCTTTCTTGCGACTGCAGACGATTTGATAGCTTCAGAAATCGTGTCTGAAAAAATAATTAAAAAAACAAAAAAATAGCTTATTTTAAAAAAATATAATTACTACCTTGACTGAATTTGAAAAAAAACTATTAAAAATAGCAAAGTTTTATATAAATAAAAAAAAAGATAATAACTTAATATAATTAATTTTATGAGAGTGTTATAATATGGCATGTCATTATCATCCGGAAAGAGAAAGCACAGACGTTTGTGCGATTTGTGGAAAACAAATTTGTAAAGAGTGTGGTTTAGAAATTGCGGGCAAAGTCTATTGTAAGGATTGTCTACAGCAAATTATAGGCATCGGACTTGAAAATAAAACTCAAGAAAAATCCGTGCAAGAACCTGTACAAGAAACAGTACAAGACCCGATGGACAACATATATGCTCAACCGGAAGCGGCCCCTGCTACTCCTGAACCGATTGTTAGCGAATATCATGGAATAACTGAAGACTCACCATATAATATCAGAGAGAATATCGAATATAGTGGAGGTCTTGAATCATCCTACTTAAAAGAAGAACCTGTTGCTCCTGCAGCCAAGGAATATACTGAAGAAACCGTCATAACTCAAGTTGCTGCAGAAGATGATGAATTCATATATCCTGATCATTCTTACGAACCTCAGCCAACAAGCGCTAGACTCGATTTGGAAGACAAGTATGAAAAATATTTAGACGATTTATACTTTGATGAAAATGAAATTCCACTAAATGAACAGCTTGCAAAAGATGAAGAACAGTATGGATCATTAACAAGAAAACCATACCAGCCTAAAGAAGAACCTGCCATAGAACAAAAAGCTAAAAGATCAGAAACTCCTGAAGAAATGGAAGCAAGAATAAGAGCTCAAATATTAAGAGAACAAGGCATTGAACCTAAACAAATTAAAAATGAAAAATCAATCCATAATTTAAATTATCAAGAGGAAAAAGAACCAATGGGAGTTGTTGATATTCTATTAACAATAATTTTAGTTATTGTTATTTTAATCGTTATATACTACTTGATTTACTTATTCATATTACACAACAGCTATCCTACATTTATGGATGCAGTATATGGACTTAAAAATCCACAAAATGTTATTAACAATGTTTTAACCCATAAATAATGAAATATTTTCATTATTTATCTTTTGTTTAAATCTTTCCAAACACTCTTCATTCTTATATCCCAAAATCCGGATATTTGATGGGTATCTGTCAATATATTCGGAAACACTATTTTTTTCAATTGGATTTTCCAAAATGCTGATAATACGCTCTTTAAAATGTGTTGAAAATCCATGTAATATTGATTCCTTTAACTCAGTTAAATTGTCAAAAGGCCGGTTATCCATAATATTTTGAGCCAGTTTGTCATTGAATAGATTTAAAGCAGACAATTGATTGAAAGTGAAGTTATTAGCAGTATCCAAAATTGATTCAACATCACGAATCCCATAAATAATATCCTCGTCTTTAATTGCCTGTTTTAACACTTCAACAGTTTTTTCAGGCATCATGTCCAAAACTCCGCTGAAATTATCCTCCAAAATGCTCTGTCTTATTAAAGTGCCGCTTACACCTTCAATTCTTTCAACGAACAAGAATTTATCTTTAAAATCAAAACCAATTTTCGATAAGGAATTTGCAAATGAAGTTATGACATAGTTATCCTCTTCAAGCTTGCCCTTCAAAAGAGTTTCACCCGTTGTTTTGTCAACAATCCTATAAGGTTTGGGTGCAACGTGATGGCCCATATTAATCCTCCTTAAAATTTCATCAATACCTTCGACCTTTTTATAACCCCTGGGGATATGTGAAGTATTTAATGCCTGAAACATTTTACAAAGGCACAATGAATACTGGCCGGAACCCATAACACCCATCGGAGGCCCCTCAACAACAATATCTGCCCCAACAGATATTGCAATTTCTGCCCTATGTTGTCTTGGTAATATATATGGTATGCCCCTACCACTTCTCTCAAATAACCCCGGCACAACAGCTACAAATAACGAGTCAGGAAAATGATGTTTAGCTGTTTTCATACAATGAAAATGACCGTTATGTAAAGGATTATATTCAGTGAAATCGGCAACCAAATTAATGTCCGAAGATGTATCAGAAATTTTACATTCACCATCCAAATCATTCAAAAACAAATTCATATCTCTTTTAAGAATATCAGAAACATTGGCCATAAAATAAAATATAATTTTTAAATTAAAAAAAACTTATGTTTAATTAAGACATATATTAAATTACAAAAAAGGACCAGGAGACAAAATATGGATTTAGTTATAAAAAACTGCAGATTAGTTGATAAAATTGGAGAATATTACATTAAAGTAGATGACGGAAAAATCTCAGACATCTCAAAATCACCTCTCAGCGCCAGTGAAACAATAGATGTCAAAAATAATTATGTGCTCCCCGGTTTTATCGACCCCCACATACATTTTAGAGATCCGGGATTAACTCAAAAGGAAGATTTTAAAACCGGAAGTTTAAGTGCTGCAAATGGAGGATTTACAACAGTATTTGACATGCCGAATACCCTTCCAAAAACCGATACATACGATGCCCTTAAAGAAAAAATCAAAATAGCTAAATCCAAATCCGTTGTAAACTTTGAAATTTTTGCCGGAACCAATGACCTTGACGAAATGGAAAGGATGGTTGAACTGAAACCTATTGCCTTTAAAATATTCATGGACCTGGAAAGCGATGAAAACTTAGAAAACATATTCCATGATTTATCCTTATTAAAAGAAAAAACTGATTACAATGGACTCGTTGCAACCCACTGTGAGAAAAAATCTATAGTTGAAAATGAAACCGCTAAATTAAAACAGAAAGATGAAAATGAAGCCATTGACTACAGTTATGCGAGACCTGCCGTTTCTGAAGATGAATCCGTAAGGCAGGCTATAGAACTTGCCGGCAAAAATAACCTGTCTTTACATGTCTGTCATTTAAGCTCCAAGAAATCACTGGCCCTTGTAAAAAACGCAAGCAAAAAACAGCAAGTGAGCTGGGAATTTACACCACACCACTTACTTTTGGATAATTCCGCATACAATACTTATGGAACATTCATGAAGACAAATCCCCCACTCAGAGAAAAGCAGGACAGCGTAAGGATTAGTGATTTGGATGAAACATCAATTATTGGAACAGACCATGCTCCTCATACATTAGAAGACAAACAAAAAGGAGTATGGAATTCCTCACCTGGAATCCCCAATTTAGAAACCGTCGTTCCTCTCCTTTTAACCGAAGTCAATAGGGGAAACATTGATTTTGAATTAATTCCAAGGATATTCTCTAAAAATGCAGCCGATGTTTATGGACTGGAAAATAAAGGTGAAATAGCAGTTGGAAAAGATGCTGATTTTACTGTTATTGATTTGAAAAGAGAAGGTACATTCAATATCGAAGAATTCGAAACAAAAGCAGAATATTCTCCATTTGATGGTGAAAACTATATTGGAATGCCAGTAATGACAATAGTTAATGGAAAAACAGTAATGAATAAATTATAACTAATTTTTTAAAAAAAAGAAAATAAAAAGGTGTGTTATCACACCTATTTATAACATAATGCGTCTTCAGGACATGCTTCAAGACATTGACCACATAAAGTACAGAATCCTGCAATTGGTAATTTAGGATTTTCTGTTTTGTGAATCATGTCATATGGACATGCTTCGATACAGTCACCACATTGATCACATTTAGATGGGTTGAATGAGATCCTATCTCTAGCTACCGGTTCGCCATCGATAGTAATTTCGTATTGTTCAACTTTTAATGCATCGTTGGAACATACGGAAGCACAAGCACCACATCTAATACAACTAGTGAAAGATGGTTCAGCATCAGTTTCTACTAAAGCAGGGCAGGACATACCAGTTTTGGTAACTACACGAATAGCTTCAGTAGGACATTTGTTAGCACATGCACCGATGAAATCACATTTTTCTACATCTCTTCCGATACCTTCTGCATCTACAGGTGAACCTTCACCCCATTCTACATCAATTTCTAATGCATCAACAGGACAAAGTTTTACACATAAACCACATGCAGCACATACACTAGGGATTGCAACGGTTAAACTAGCACCGTTTGCAGCAATAAAGTCTCCAGGACATGCTTCTACACAAGTGTTACAACCGATACATTTAGCGGAATCGAAAGTGAAAGATTTGATTTCTTTAGTACGTTTAACAGGTACTTTTTCAGCAATGAAAATTGCATTCCAAGGACAGGTTTGTGAACATAAACCGCATCTGATACAATCATCATTTACAGTAACTGGGCTTCCAACTTCTTCAAGAGTAATTGCGCTTACAGGACAAGGTTCTACACAAGTTCCACATCCAACACAATCATTGATGTAAACAGGACCTTTACCTTTGAGGTCTAAGTCATATTCAGCAGGTTCTTTTAAGCCAGGAACTCCAATTACATCTACTGGGCAAATGTCAACACATTTTTGACACATTACACAGAAACCTTCAACTTCTTTTAAATTTTCACCAGTGACTTTGATTGTTTCTTGTGGACATACTTCTTCACATTTGCCACAGGAGTCACATAATACAGAGTTAAATACTAATCTTGCTTGTTCAATACCATCAGCAATTTCGTATTGTTCTACTTTTAATGCTCCGTTAGGACAAACATCAGCACATTTTGGTTCTTCACCACAAGTGTCACAGTGAATAATAGCATTAGGTGTTACCTCAATAGCTGATGTAGGGCAAGTACCTTCACAAGCACCACATTTTATACAGCCATCTTCATTAAATACAATCATTTATAAAAACCCCCTTAAATTTAGAATTTTTTAATGAGGTTTCCTTCACTGTCTACAATATCTACTTCAGCTAATCTCATTTGACTATCCATTG
>CADAOO010000068.1 GCA_902789505.1 uncultured Methanobrevibacter sp.
CAATAAACAAAACAAATGGATCTTCTGTAGCAAGCACTGCAGGTAGTGCAAGCAGTTCAAGTTCCGATTCAGGTTATAGTGATGGTGGATCAAGTTCTGGATCAGACTCAAGTGATTACAGTAGCAGTAGCAGTAGTAGCAGCAGTAGTAGCAGTGATTATTCCCCAGATAGTAGTTCAAGTTCCAGTTCAGGTACTTCATTATCTTACTCAGATGCTCAAAGTATCGCAGCAGGTGCAGTTTCAGAACCTGGATGCTATGCTGGAGGAGGATACTATTCTGATGGATACTGGTATTTCACAGTATATGACCAAGATGGAAATGCTGTAGATTCCATAAGTGTTAGCGATTCAACAGGCGCTACTGGAAGAGGTTAAATTTTAACCTTCTTTTTTATTTTTTTAAAATAATAGATAAATATATATAATAAGAAAAATAAATTATATAATTGTTGTAATAGAGGGCCCGTAGCCTAGCTGGATAGGGCGTCGGACTTCTAATCCGAAGACCCCGGGTTCAAATCCCGGCGGGTCCGCTCTCTTTATTCTTTTTCTAAAAAAAAATTTTAAAATATTATTTTAATTATTTTGGGCTTGTAGCCTAGTCTGGAAGGGCGTAAGACTCCTAATCTTAAGATCGAGGGTTCAAATCCCTCCAAGTCCGCTTTAAAAATTATCTAAAGTAACTAATTTTTTTGTTTTATTCTCTTTAACTTTATTATCAAAGAGAATTTTACCGTATTGACCCCCACCACCTGGAACAACATTAATTGAATTGTTTCTAAACGATTCAATAATATTTGCAACATCAGAGTCAATTTTTTTAATTTCATCTAATGAAACATTAATTAAAACATCAATTTCGCTTCCAAAAGCATCAATCAGCTTTTGCCACCTATTTTGAACAGTTTTTGTGGTAACCCCTTTATTTAAAAGCGTTGCTATCAACTCTGCAAGAGGCATTAAATGAACATACTTTGGCCTAAAATCAGGATGTTTAGGTTCGTCATAATCAGCAATCTCAGATATTCTAAAATCAACACCTTTCTTTATCCTTCCGCCACAATCACATTTCATCTTATTTTCCTTTGCAACTTCAGGATCTATTATTTTGAAGCATCTTGTACATGCAGTCATATGATATTTTCCAAGATTTGGCACAAGACCATAATTTGCCTGAATCTTATTGTGCTTTATTGAATTTTTTATCGAAGAAAATGAAATATCTTTGAGTTCTAATGCATTAAATTCCCTGCCCAACCTATGAGGCCATGGAGAATGCGCATCGGAATTAGTTAAAAATGGAAAATCGTTAAGTTCTCTAATCCTGTCAGCCATAAACGTGTCTGCAGACAAGCCCAATTCAACAAAATCAGGTCTTTTCTCATAACAATCAAAAATACTATCATAGGATTTATACATACCAGTCCATGGAGTAAATGCATGTGCCGGACCAATCAAACAGTCATATTCCCTAACCATTTCCAAAAGTTCAGCTCCCAAGTATCCTGTTCTTGGCCTACCATCACTATTCTTATTTTTTGATACCAACTTTTCAGATAATTCTCTTGCAATTTCAATGTTTGGAATGATGATTAAATGATGGATTCTATGTTTTCCTTCAACTTCACATGTCAAAACAAAGTCCGTTCCATCAGCAGTATAGATGCCATCTCCAGAATAGGTGGTGCTTTCTTCAATTATATTTAACCAACCTGGATGGAACGCATCCCCAGTTCCTAAAAGCTGAAGACCCTTTAATTTAGATTTTGGAGCCATATTCTTTATTAACATGTCTTTTGATGATGCTGATGAAAAACAGCTGTGAACATGAAAATCTGCATTTACTAACATGTTTAAAAATTATAATTCATATTATATTAACTTATTTAAAATGCTTTTAACATCTTCAATCGGATATTTATCCTCTTTTAGTTTAAAATCAACTGTTAGCCCATCTTCATTAACAGAGTCTGAATAAGGGTTCAAGTCCTTTAAAAATGAGTTAGTCTTGTTAATCAAATCAATTAACTGATTTTGATTTGTTGGATATGCAAGTTTTAATGTTGGAATGCCCAAATCCTCAACCATCTTGACAGTAATGCTATGGGCGTTATTGCAGGCATTTCCCCCAAACAATATCAAATCATTTAAAGCATTATACATTTTAATGTAATTTTTTGGCCTTTTTCCTATAATAATCGCTGCATCAGCATTATTCAAAACCCGAGACAACAAAAAAAGCCTCCCCCTTATTCCAGAAGGAATTTCACTTGAAGAATATGTATGCAATAAGTTGTCATAAGTTAAATTACCCTCACAAATGTCCATATTGTCATATTTGGAAAAGTCTGAGGGAGACAAATAAGAATGTCCATTTTTTTCTATTAATGGAATAACAATCATTGCCGCATCGGGCACAACAATAACATTCATAATCTAAAAAAAAAAGTTAAAAAATGATATATTGATTATCCAATATATCTTAAATCATCTGCAGTTCCAGCATTAGCCTTATTTATTAAATCTTGTTCCATTTGTTGAGCTTTAGCAATCATTTGTCTGGTTTCTTCAGCTCTTTCTTCTAATTTATCAACGTTGATTTCAAAATTAAGTAAATATGAAAGTTTGTTTAATATAGCTTCTGCAGATTCAGCATCAATGAAATAACCTGGGGTTTCACCCATAAGGCAAGATCCATGAATTCCTTGACGAACAGCCAAACCCAAAAAGAGTCCGGAAGCTCCGACAATGCCGCCATCATTAGATCTAATCTCAATATCTGCTTCTTTTAATAATTCAATATCCTCTTCATGAGTAGCCGCTCCTAAAACCTTTGGAATTTCAACAGGTTGACCAGTAGCCATCCCACCTAATGTAAAAATTCTATTTATATCGAATTTTCCGACATAATCCAAAATATCTTTACACATCAAATATTGACCTTCCGGAGTTAGAGCTTGAGTATTACCAACAAGAATAATTAAATCCAAATTATCTTCACCAACTTCCTTAAGATAATATAATTCATTAATCATATTACCGATAATGCCTTCCTCTTTAACAAGAACTTGAGGTGGAAAGGTTGGAGAATAGATTTCAGCAAATTTTGTAGCTCCCAATTCATCTATCATATGATCGGCAGCCAACTTACCAACATGACCAATACCAGGTAATGCTTCTATAAAAATAGGATTATTTAATTCTATTTCTTCTAAAGTAATTATTTCTGTAACGTCCATATCCTATTTCTCCTTCATTGCTTCTTTTTTTAATATACGACGATATTTACCGTATTTATCTTCAACAGAAAATTTTGGAGGATAAATAACTTTAAGTTGCCCGCCACATTTTGGGCAAGCATCTTTTAAAGTATAAATTCCGCAATCGGGACATTTATTCATTTTCATATTCATAAAAATCTAATTATCTAACTCTCTTAAGAAAGCACCATTTCCTTCAGATTCTTCAACAACTGCAATACATCTGTCAGCAGCAGCTTTGAGAGCTTTTTCAGCTAAAATATAATCAGTGGATTTGACAGTGATTCTGTATCTTGGTGCACCAACGCATTGAACTTTAATTTCTTCCTCTTCATCACCGTTGTCTTCAGCGGCTTTGAGAGCGGAAATAATGACTTCAACACCGTTTGGCACGAAAGTTTCAATATCAACATAACCACTAATATGAACTTCAGGAGGAGTGATATTCTTTTTAGCTACTTCAGTAATAGCATCAGCCCAATCTTGAGGGATTCCTTCTTCAGTAAGTGATTCTGCACCTTCATCAGCAGCAGTTTCAAAAGCACCATAAACATCCCCAAAGATGTCCATAAGTTCATAACCTACTTCATCATAAGCTTCATCTAAAGTTTTACCTAAAGATTTAGCAGATAATTCTAAAAATTTTTCAGCTTTTTGTTCAATTTTCCAATGTTGGATTTTTTTAGTTCTTTGATCTTCACGGATTCTTTTTAAAGAAGCATCCACATGCCCTTTCTTAGGATTTACTCTGAGAACACGACAAACGATTTTTTGGTTTTCCCTTACATGATCTCTGATATTTTTAACCCAACCAGAAGATACTTCAGAAATATGAATAAAAGCTTCTTTGCCCTGATATTCTTCTAATTTAGCAAAAGCCCCATAATTAAGAACTTTATAAACAGTACCTACAATAAGTTCTCCTTCATCAGGCCATTCTTGACTTTTTCTTACCATACTTTCACCAACATTAATAAAAATTATAAAAAAATAGTAAAAAATTAAGTTAAAAACTAGAAATCTAGTTTAAAACTTTTTCAATGTGTGCGGTGATTTTAGCTTTAGCACCGCGAGATTTGACAAGAGTTTTACCACAAATAATACATTTTACATCAGATGCTGCACGATCGAATATTACTTGTTCATTGTCACAATCTAAACATTTAACTTTTAAAAAGTTTCCTCTACCTTTACTAACCATGTTAATCACCTATTTAGCTACAAATTCAGGTTTTCCTGTTCTGAAAGATTGTTTAATGTGAGATTTACCACATTCTTTGCATTTAAGTCTTAAGTCTAATTTTTTAACAGGTTTGTTTCCGGCAGGTAAAGGCCTTGGATAACCTCTGTAACCATGTTCTTTTTTCTTTTGGTATTTTCATTTTTTCACCGTAATTAATAAGTCATTATAAATCTATCAGTGAATTTATCTAAACTCAATTTATATTAAAAAACGTTAGAGATTAAAACTGTATTGTAACGCATCAAGTCTACAGACAGCAGAAATCCAAATTATATAAAATATAATTTTTTATTATCACAAATAGATACGATTAGTATATCTATTAATCAAGTTATTTAAAGTTAATGGAAAATACCTAAATTTTAACTTGACGACCCTTACGATTTTTGAAAAATATTTTTGCATTTATGAGAGGCAGTGTAACCAGGTCCTGAGGTCTGAACGGACCGTAAACCTTCTCATCAACACCTACAATAGCACCGATTTCATCAAAAACCAACATGGTAACGAGTTCTGTTTCTTTAGCAATCCTTTTGGATTCCAAGTCATAAAACTCCTCATTGGCATCAAAGGCATTTGGATTTTCTTCGAGGTTTTGATTTTGAAGTTTTCTAACAGCTTCCCTTTTTGAATCGGCAATCTGCTTTTGAATCGGTTTTGGCTTTTCTTCAACTATTGGCTTGGCTTTGGAAATTTCATCAAGCCTATCCAATACCTCATCGTTGCTTTTGGTTTCTTTTGGAGGAATCAGAGTATTTTTTTGAGTTTCCTTAGGTTTAATTATAACCTTCTCATCATCACTATCATCATCCGAAAGCTTTTCTAGGGAAATGTTGCCCCTGTGATTTTTCAGGGTATCGATCAGTGAGAAATAGAACTTTTCCTCTTCCGGAGTCAAATTCAAAGGTGTGGTATCGACCAAATCGAACTGCGGTTTGCCAGTAAATAAATGATAAGACCTGTGAATATTTACTACTGCGGCTTCGGTAATTTTCTTTTCACGCCTTTCACAAATTTCAGTTGCAATAATCTGAGACTGTTTAAGCAGTGACAGGGTTTTAGAAAAAGGATCGCTTATTGCCTCATCTTTCAGCCTGTCCATGTATTCATGAATCTTAGAGTAGAAATTCTCTTCTACACGGGCCAATGTAGCGTTGTTACGTTCCTTCTTTTGAATTTTTCGCAATTCCTGATAAAATTCATCCACTTAATACCATCTCTAAAAAATTAGTTAAAATAAAAAAAGATAAACAAATGAAATTATTCATCTGTTTCTAATCTAGGAGCAAGCAAGAAACTAAGTTTACCATCGCCAGTAACCATGGTAAGAGTTAAGCTTAATGGCATGTCGGTACCTAAACTAATTTCAGCTTCCTCTGAAAATTTATCTGCTTTAAGCATTTCTCTAATCTTATCCAGTGAGAATAAAGCTTTTGCATGTTCTTGAATATTTTCTCCGTGCAAGTATTTTATGCTTGCATCTCCGAATTCACCATCGGCTGATGCAATGAAGTAGTCCTCATCAACCTGAAGTGCAATTTTATCTGAAAATATATCAATATCATTAATACAGTCTTTCAAGATAGAGAAACGAACTTTGAAGTTAGTAGGATGTTCAATAGTTGGTGGAACAGGATTATCATATTCCATATCTATTAATCTTATTTTAAAAGTTCTAGTAGCATCTCCTTCAAAAGTAATGATAAAATTACCTTCATCCACTGACATTAAAACTCTGTCCTGAGATTTGGCACGTTTAAGCACTCTCATGAACTCATCAGTGTCGATGTTAATCTTTTCAGGAACATCACAAATATATTCGTCAAATAAGCTAGATTTTAACTCTAAATGTACGAAAGTTATGTGACTGCGGTCTAAGGCATCTAATCTCATACCTTCACTATCAGTTTGAATTTGTACTTCATCAACAATTGATGAAATAGCTTCAAAACTGGTTTTTAATATACTAGAATCACTTAATTCTGCTTTAAACATAAATAATCCTCTGAATTGAATTATTAAAATAATAAATTATACATATATTTTTGTGCTTATTATTTATATAAATATTTTCATTTATCAAGAATCACTCGTTTGCGGCCTTTTTCATGCTGGAAACATATTCTTTCAATGGTTCAGCGGCATTTTCACCATGTTCCTCTATGATTTTTACAATTGCACTGCCTACAATAACTCCATCAGCAATTTTAGCAATATCCCTTGACTGTTCAGGCGTATTTATACCGAAACCAACAGCAAGAGGCAAATCACAAACATCACGAATATCTCCGATTATTGAGTTCAAATCCGTTTTTATCTCAGAACGCATTCCGGTAACCCCCAATGAAGATACAATGTAGATAAAACCGCTTGCATCAGCAGCTATCTTTTGAATTCTTTCTTTGGAAGTTGGAGCTATCAGTGATATCACGTCAACATCATTTTTTCTGGCAATCTCGGCAATTTCACCCTTTTCCTCGTAAGGCAGGTCAGGAGATATAATTCCGTCAACTCCCAATTCACTGCATCTTTTAAAGAACCTTTCATAACCATAAAAGAAAACCGGATTGATATATGTTAAAAATACAAGAGGAATATCGGTTTTTGCACGCACCTCCCTTACAATATCAAACACGTCATCAGTTGTGGTATTGTGCTTTAGGGCACGCACATTGGCATCCTGAATCACCACACCCTCAGCCATAGGATCCGAAAACGGAATGCCTATCTCTATTAAGTCACACCCGGCTTCCTCCATAGCCAATATATATTCAACGGTTTTTTCAACTGTCGGGTCTCCTGCAGTCAAAAATCCGATAAATGCCTTTCCGTTTTCAAATGCATTAGCAATTTTACTCATTTAACTCAACCCCCCTATACTCTGCAATTGAACGGACATCCTTATCTCCCCTTCCGGAAAGACAAATCATTATCATATCATTCTCATCCATCTTCGGAGCCAGTTCCATTGCATATGCAACAGCATGGGCGCTTTCAATAGCCGGAATTATTCCTTCCATTCTGGATAAATATTCGAATGCATTAACAGCTTCCTCATCAGTGACGGGAACATATTCTGCTCTTCCAGTGTCTCTAAGATATGCATGTTCCGGACCGACTCCAGGATAGTCAAGTCCCGCTGAAACTGAATATACCGGTGCAATCTGGCCATATTCACCCTGGTTGAAAATAGATTTCATACCATGGAATATCCCTATTTTTCCTTTGGTTAACGCTGCTGCGTTATATGGAGTGTCAATACCCCTTCCGCCGGCTTCACAGCCTATCAGCTTGACCTCTTCATCGTCGATGAAATTATAGAATGCCCCCATTGCATTACTTCCACCACCGACACAAGCAATAACTGCATTTGGAAGTTTGCCTTCCTTTTCCAGGAATTGTTCACGGGCTTCAGCACTTATTACTGCCTGAAAATCCCTTACAATCATAGGAAATGGATGTGGCCCCATTGTTGAACCTATTACATAATTAGTGTCATGAACACGTGCAATCCAATCTCTGAACGCATCATTTACCGCATCCTTTAGGGTTTTGGTTCCTGATTTTACAGAATGGACCTTAGCACCCAGCAGTTCCATACGATAAACATTCAGTGCCTGTCTTTTAGTGTCGACTTCACCCATAAATACTTCACATTCCATATCAAGCAAAGCGGCTGCAGTTGCAGTAGCTACACCATGTTGACCTGCACCGGTTTCTGCTATAACTCTTGTCTTGCCCATTTTTTTAGCCAGCAATACCTGACCCAACACATTATTAATCTTATGGGCACCAGTGTGGTTTAAATCTTCACGCTTCAAATAGATCTTTGCACCGCCAAGGTCTTCTGTCATCCTTTTGGCATAGTATAATAAAGAAGGTCTTCCTGCATATTCCTTCAATAATGTATTGAGTTCCTCTACAAACTCAGGGTCATTCATATGACGATAATATTGCTCCTCCAAATAAAGCAATTCATTCATTAATGTTTCAGATATGTACTGACCACCGTATTCACCATATCTTCCATTACTCAATTTACAACCTCCATAATCGCTCTAATTTTACTTTCATCTTTAAATCCATCAGTTTCAAGGCTTGAACTCAAATCAATTGCATAAGGATTGAATTTCCTAATGGCCTCACCGACATTTGAAACATCGATTCCTCCCGCAAGGAAAAATTCCTTATCCAAATCATCCCTTATCAAACTCCAGTCAAAAGTCTTTCCGCTGCCTTTTCCACTGTCAAGCAGCAAATAATCTGCAATAGAATTATCATATTCCAACAAATCCAATTCATCGGACATCTCAATCGCATTAATAATCTTTAATTTATAATCAGTTCTTTCTTTTAGATTCCTAATATAGTCTTCACTTTCGCTTCCGTGAAGCTGTGCAATATCAATAACCCCATCACCAAACAATTCAACTATCTCATCAATTTCTGCATCAACAAAAACACCGACAGAAATAATATCGGAACTTAAATTGTCTTTCATATGGGCTGCAAATTCGTGGGATACTTTTCTTTTGGAATCTGCAAATACAAAACCTATGTAATCTGGTTTGTGCCTGTTTACCATCTCAACATCTTCCAAACGCCTAAGTCCACAAATCTTAATCTTAACCATTCTTCAACTCCGAAATCAAAGACATTTTATCATCGCTTTTCATTAAAGTTTCACCTATTAAAACAGCATCAACATTATTTTCTTTTAATCTGGTGACATCTTCCTTTGTTTTAATGCCACTTTCTGAAATAAACACTATATTGTCACTTACACATCTACGTAAACTAATACTATTTTCGATGTCAACAGTAAAATCGTTAAGGTTTCTGTTGTTCACACCTATTATTTCAGCACCAACATTCATTGCGGTTCTGATTTCATCGCCGTCATGAGTTTCAACAATTGCCGAAAGACCCAGATCATGAGCCAAATCCAAAAATTTCTTTAATTGGACAATGTCCAATATGGAAACTATCAAAAGCACCGCGGAAGCTCCCAGCAATTTGGCTTCCCAAATCATATATTCATCAATGATAAAATCCTTTCTCAAGATTGGAATTGAAACGTTTTGAGCGATTTCTGCCAAGTAATCGTTAGAGCCCTGGAAAAAATAGGGTTCTGTTAAGACTGAAATGGCTGAAGCGCCGGCCTGCTCGTATTCCTTGGCAATTTCAACATAATCAAAATCCTCAGCTATCAGCCCTTTTGAAGGAGATGCCTTCTTGACTTCAGCAATGATTGCGATTTGAGGATCCTTTAAAGCTTCCTTAAATGGAAAATCACTGTTAATTTCCAGTTTGGATACTTCCTGCTTAAGGTCATCCAATGGTTTGTTTTCCATGGCCTCCCTTAGCCTTTCTTCAGTTTTTTCTACAATTTTATCCAACATAATAATCATCTGTTTGTAACTTCAATAAATTTTTCAAGCTGTTTTAATGCTTTTCCGGAGTCAATGACCTCTTCAGCCAACTTGACACCCTCCTTTAATGAATCGACCCTGCCTGCAACGTAGAATCCTGCCGCAGAATTTAAAAGAACTGCATTCCTTTTTGGTCCTTTTTCACCATTTAAAATTGACAGAGTTATTTTCGCATTTTCCCTTGCGTCACCGCCCACGAGGTCTTCCTTGGATGCAATTTCCATATCGAAGTATTCCGGGGAAAGTTCATATGTCATGGTTTTGCCATCCTTAAGCTCACAGACCGCTGTCTTATCACTGGCTGAAATCTCATCCATTCCATCCAAACCATAAACAACCATTGCGGATTTTACTCCAAGATTATTCAGAACATCTGCAAGAGGTTCAAGCAGTTCCCTTTCATAAACGCCCAGCACTTCCATTGATGCACCTGCAGGACTGGTCAATGGTCCCAGAATGTTAAATATTGTCCTGATGGAAAGTTCCTTACGTACCCCCGCAACATATTTCATGGACAAATGATAATTCTGAGCAAACAAGAAACATAAATCAATTTCCCTTAGACATTTCAAACTTTTTTCCGGTTCAATGTAAATATTTACGCCCAATTCCTCCAAAACATCAGCGGCCCCACATTTGCTTGATGCAGACCTGTTTCCGTGTTTGGCTACGGGAACACCGGCTGCGGAAATTACTATTGAAGATGTGGTAGATATGTTGAATGTGTTTGAACCGTCCCCTCCGGTTCCGACAATCTCCAAAACCTCTTTATCATTCAATAATCTCACACAGTGATCCCTCATTGCCTTGGCTGATGCTGTGATTTCTTCAATTGTTTCTCCTTTCATGGACATGGCGGTTAAATAAGCACTCATCTGAACTTCACTTGCCTCACCACTCATAATTTCATCCATAGTATAGTATGCTTCATCATAAGTCAAATCTTTGTGACGTGACACTTTTAATATTGCTTCCTTAATCATAAAATACCCCTTTCTACTTTCTCGATAAAATTAGTAATAATAATTAAACCATCAGGTGTTAATATTGATTCCGGATGGAACTGAAGACCGTAAACATTGAACTGCTTATGTCTTACGGCCATTACTTCTCCGTCATCCTCTGCTTTTGAAATAATCCTGAGACATTCCGGAAGAGTATCTTCGACCAGGCTCAGGGAATGATACCTTCCAACAGTAATTTCACTCGGCAGAGCCTTGAAAATGAAATCATAATCAAGAGATATCCTTGAGGATTTGCCGTGCATTAATCTGCCCGCGTAAGAAACGGTGCCTCCAAATGCAGTGCAAATGGCCTGATGGCCCAGACAGACTCCCAAAATTGGAATCTTATCATAAAATTCCCTGACCAAATCCATGCATATTCCGGCATTTTCAGGTTTGCCAGGTCCCGGAGAGAGAATAATAGCATCCGGATTCAACTTTCTGATTTCATCAATTGTTATTTCATCATTCCTGTATACTAAAATGTCACTGTCGACTTCACCAATCAATTGGAACAGGTTATATGAAAAACTGTCATAATTATCGATTAATAGAATCATTCCAACCCTCCGTCAGCAATCCTTAATGCATTTATTACAGCAGCCGCCTTATTTAAGCTTTCGTCAAATTCACTTTCCGGCACGCTATCTGCAACAATTCCTGCACCGGAGCGTATGAACACCTTACCGTTTCTGGCGAAAGCTATCCTGATTGAAATGCATGTGTCAATATTGCCGCTCAAATCGACATATCCAATAGCTCCACCGTAAATTCCCCTTTTATTGTCTTCAAGTTCATTGATAATTTCACAGGCCCTTATTTTTGGAGCTCCGGACAAGGTTCCGGCAGGCAAAATTGAATCGATAGCTGCAAGCGGGTCCAAATCACTTCTTAAAGTTCCTGTGACAGTTGACCCTATGTGCATTACATGAGAAAACCTCTCGATTGAGAGATATTTGTCAACGCTTACCGAACCTATTTCAGATATCCTACCAATATCGTTGCGCCCCAAATCAACCAGCATGTTATGTTCAGCCAATTCCTTTTCATCAGCCAACAGTTCTTCTTCAAGTTTCAAATCCTCCTCTTCAGTCCTGCCTCGAGGTCTGGTTCCTGCAAGAGGGAATGTGTATAGCTTCCCGTCAGTCAATTTGACTAACGTTTCA
>CADAOO010000069.1 GCA_902789505.1 uncultured Methanobrevibacter sp.
ATTTTTTTGTCTTTTTTTTGTTTTTGGGTATGTAAGTAAGTGCTTGCAGTCGAAAAAGTATTTATATGGTGTTGTATAGAGTATTTGGTAAGTGTGATGCGTTCTTCTGACGTTCTTGATGCATTATGCTTGCTTGGAAAACATGAATCGAGGCCGGTATTGATGTGATGCCGGCATCATTTGATTTCAGTTTTCATCCTCTATTGAAAATAGTGTCTTTTAAGGTGGATGCTCCCTTTTGGGGATATCCACTTCATTTACTACCTTGTTTTTAGCATTTTTCATATTTCTATTGTTTATTTTATTTTTTATGATGTAAGTAAGCACTTGCAGTCGAAAAAGTATTTATATGGTGGCTGATATAGTAATGAGTAAGTGTGATGCCCTGGATGCATCGTACTCGAAAAAGATACTGATGAACCGCTGGCGTAGGCCGGTGAGTATATCACTGATCAAAATTTTTCTCCCCATTTAAAATTAAATTGTTATTAACCTTATGAAGTGGATGTTTCTTGGGATGTTCACTTCATTAACTCCCGTTTTTTTGAATCTTTCATGATTTTTGTCTTTTTTTTGCTTTCAGGCATGCAAGTGAGCACTTGCATTCAAAAAACTATTTATATGTTGTCTGATATATTAGTTATGGGTGTGATGTGTTGTTATGCATTGCGCTTGCTAAGATTCTGATGAACCGCCGGCATTGTGCATTTATCTGTCGATGATGTACTGCTGGCGCATTAATTAATTTGAATCGCTGTTTTTAAATTGAAAGTATATTAAGAACAACAGCCGATTGCTGTTTCATATTCATTTATCTTATTTTTATAATCGGGCGCTTTTTAGAAAATATATCTGAATTAAACAACTTTATGATACGATAAAAAATTATTTATGGAAATGCTCTTAAATATATAGTCAGTTATCACTGTTTTTAAATGAATGATAATGTATATTAATTTAGGAGTTTGAAATATCATGTCAAAAAATAGAAGATATATTGGACTGACTGTAGCGATAGCGGTTCTTTTACTGATTGTTTTTACATTATACGGTATGTCCGGTGATAATCCTGAAATCGTCAGAATCGGATATCTGCCTACAGATCATGATGCGGCATTATTTGTTGCAAATTCCACAGGAATGTTTAAGGATGCAGGACTGGAGGTGGAATTTTTCGAATATAATAATGGCGGAGATTTGATGAGTGCAATGGCCAGCGGTGATTTGGACGTTGGCTATGTCGGAATAACTCCGGTAATATATTCCATATCCAAGGAAGTGCCTGTAAAGATTGTTGCGGGAACTCAAAATGAAGGAAGCGGTCTGGTTGCCCACAGCCCATCTGTCAAGTCAATCTCTGATTTGAAATGCAAGACTATAGCTACACCGGGTGAATCATCAATACAAAGCGTATTGCTGAAATATGATTTAAAGAAAAACGGAATGAGCATGTCCGATATTGAAAGTCCTACCATGAAGGTTTCTTCAATGAATGATGCATTAAAAACCGACAGTATCGACGGAATGGTGTCATATGAACCTTATGTGACAATTTCAAAGGAAATCAATAATCAGACTCTCGTGGAAAGTTCCGGAGAAATTCTGCCTGACCACCCGTGCTGTGTTGTAGTTATGAGTGATAAGTTCCTCTCAGGACACTCCGACAAGGTAAGTAAGATTTTAGATATTCATAAAAATGCAACTGAGAAAATAAAGGAAAATCCTGAAGGAATGGTGGAGTACCTGCCGTCACATATTGTTCCTAATGCCGAAATTGAAAAGGAAAGCATGACTCATATCAAATGGGTAAGCGATTTGAATGATACATATAAGCAAAATTTGTATAATTTCATGAATATTGAAAAGGATTTGGGCATAATCAATCAAACATTGCCTCAGGACAAGTTATTTGCAAATATTTAAAGTTTAGCGGAAGGTTTTTAACATGAAAAAGTTCAGAAATGAATATACAAAAGAGACGTTAATATTGCCTATTATTCTAATAATAATCTGGTATATTGTTTGCGATGTATTCCAGCTGATTCCAAGCTTCATGTTTCCTGGACCGACAGACGTTGCAAATTCCTTTGTCAGGCTGGCTGTTTCAGGCAAGCTTTTCAAGGATGTCTTCGATACACTCTACAAGGTACTGTTCGGTATGCTTCTGGCATCAGTGGTCGGTATTACATTTGGTATAATATTGGGCTGGTCCAAACGCCTGGAAACATTATGCAAATTGGTAATCAGTATTTTAAGGCCTATCCCTCCGATTGCATGGATTCCGTTTTCAATTATATGGTTCGGTATCGGAATAGGGCCTGCAGTGTTCATCATCTTCATGGGATGCGTTTTCCCGATACTGATTTCAACAATTGACGGAGTGCACAGAACGGATCCTGTCCTGATAGAGGCGGCAGAGTCATTCGGGGCATCAAATTCACAGATGCTGACTGAAGTTATCGTGCCGTCAAGCCTGCCGTATATTGTATCCGGACTTAAGGTGGCAATCGGCATTGCCCTGATGTGTACCATTTCCGGTGAGATGATCGGGTCAAGTTCAGGTATAGGATACATGATTCTGACATCCACAAGCCTCTTTGATACAGGTTCAACAGTGGTCGGAATGCTGGTAATCGGTATAATAGGTATAATTTTCGATTATATCTTTACAAAAATACAGGAAAGAATATTCTGGTAAGGTGATAATATGACATTTGAAGTAGAGAATGTATCTAAAACTTTTGTATCAGGCGACAGCGATGAAGAGGTAATCGCATTAAAGGACATTAACCTTACTATCGAAACAGGAGAATTCGTATCCTTTGTGGGTCCGTCAGGATGTGGAAAGACAACCACGCTGCGTATAATAGAAGGGTTTGAAAAGCCTACCGAGGGTACTGTTAAGGACGATGGAGAACTGGTGACAGGGCCTTCAAACCAGAGAGGATTCATATTCCAGAACTATTCGCTCTTCCCGTGGCTGAATGTCATTGACAATGTAATATTCGGATTGAACATCAACGGAAAACCCGAAAAGGAAAGCAAAAAACGTGCAATGGAATATCTCAAGACTGTCGGACTTGAAGACTTTGCAGAAAGATACCCTAGCGAACTGTCCGGTGGTATGAAACAGAGGGTTGCAATAATCAGGTCACTGATTAATGACTCTAAAAGTCTTTTGATGGATGAAACATTCAGTGCGCTGGATATACAGACAAAACACAAACTGCAGAACCAGATTCTTAAAATCTGCAAGGAACAGAAAAAGACAATCATTTTCGTTACACACGACATCGATGAGGCGGTATATCTCTCAGACAGGATTGTCGTTTTTTCCAGAAGGCCTGGAATGGTTAAGAAAATCTTTGAAATTAAAATGGATCATCCAAGAGACAGGCAGTGTCAGGAATTTGAGGATTTGGTATCTGAAGTCATCGAAATGATCGGTGAGGTGGAAGAGGACTGATTTCATCTCAAAATCAGTCCAATATTTTATTTTTTTAAATGCGGTTAACTGAAATGTGGCGTATTGTAATTTTTTATTTTTCTTTTCTTTTGATTTAAATTGGTGTTTGTTGATTTTTAGGGGGTTATGTTTCTTTTTTTTGTTTTTTAATGTGCAGGTAAGCACTTGCAGTCGAAAAAGTATTTATATAATGGATGATATATTAAGGTGTAAGTGTGATATGTTATGCTCACTTATGAATTGCTGGTGTTAGTGCATCCCCAGGGATGGTGTAATGCTGGCTAGATAGATTTTAAATTTTTCTCCCCCGTTAAATTTGAATTGATATTTCATTGAGAAGTGGATGTTCTTTTGGGATGTTCACTTCGTTCACTCCCGTTTTTTTTTCTGATTTTTTCATGTTTTTGCTGTTGTTTTGTTTTTTGACGTGTAAGTAAGCACTTGCAGTCGAAAAAGTATTTATATTGTGGCGGATATAGTAATGGGTAGGTGTGATGTGTTCATTATACATTATGCTTTTGAAATGTGCAAATAGGTTCCGGCATTAACGCTGTAGCGGTGTGGTGCCGGCATTATGATTTAAAGAATTTAATTTTTTTCTCCCCCTTTGAAATTAAATTGTTATTAAACACATGAAGTGGATGTTCTTTTGGGATGTTCACTTCATTAACTCCCGTTTTTTGTTGATTTTTACAGTTCTGATTATTTTTTTGTCATTAATGATGCAAGTGAGTGATTGAGTCTAGAAAGCATTTATATGGGCTTTGAGATACTAGTTAGTAAGTGTGATATGTCATTTGGACATGGTGATGTATTGTGCTTGAAAACACGAACACTGGTATTAGTGCATTCTTCGTGAATGGTACAATGCTGGTCATTTGTTTATGATCACTTAGAAAATATGGTGTTCGTTCATTCAAGAGGGCTGTTGTCATTTCTTCATATCTGGTAATTCCTTTTAGCATTTTAGAATTGAGCGGCATTTTAAACAGTATTCCCGGCCCATGGTCAGGTATTCTTATGATAATTGTAGTAGGTATTTCGGCAATCGCATCAATTCTTACAATTTTTAAATTCAATTTGTTTGAAACGGTTAATGAGGATGGAGAAATATTTTTAAAATGATTTTTCTTTAAAGCTAAAACGAAAAGACTATTAGTTTAAATCGAATGTTTTTCAAAGCAAACATTAAAACATTAAAAAATTATTAATAATTATTAAACTAAAATAATAAACAGATAAAAAACTGAAAGAGGAACAGACATGAATACAGAATTTTTCAAATTTGAAGACAAGGAATTTGATATTCCTTTTTATAACGGAAATCCGGAAATCACTTCGAAAAAACTAATCGCACTGATAGCGGGATTGGCAATAGCCTTTTGTTCACTATTCATATTCCCAATAGAGGGTTATAAATTTCAAAAAGCAATATTTTTCACTTTAGTCACATTGATACCTGTATGGTATGCTATGGATGGAAATCTATCCGAAGTTTTTAAAAAGCCAAAATTAGGCGATATTAAAATTATCATCATTGGTCTCGTGGGGCTTTTCGCAATGGCAATTATATGTAATATGATTTTAACCGGCGGAACAAATTCCCCAACAGACAACTCAGTTAATGGTTCTGCAAGCGTAATGGTTATAAGCCTTATAATACAATTAGTTGGCGAAGAGCTGTTTAAATTCATCGCAATAATACTGACAATGACATTTACATACAAGGCGTTAGGCCGTAAAGGTGCAATAATTGCAGGAGTGATAGTATCACAGTTAATTTTTTCATTTGCTCACATACCTGCATATGGCCTTGACATTGTAAGATTGGTTGTATATATCGGCATAGGAACAATAATATTGCCGATAATATATGTAAAAACTAAAAATTTAACATTAACCTACATAATACATCTGATTAATGATTTGATTGGAATTTTACCAGTCATATTGGGTGTTAGCCAATTGTTGCTTTTATAACTCCCATAACATTTTTTTTTAAAAAAATATGGAAGTGTCCGGTCTGCAGATGCTGAAGTCTGTCTGACCGAATCTCGCTTCAGTGAAGTGAGGGTTAAGTTTGATGTGAATGTTTTCAAAGCAAAGATCCAGAACCTGATGGAAACAGATTTACGTTCCTGTGAAAATTATTAGGGATTTCGAAAACATTGCGGCAATGAAAGACTGCTGATTTTGATTTTTTACATTCAAATTTATACTATTTTTCATTTTTTGGCTTTGTTTTTAATTAAACACTTTTAAATTGATTATTTTTGCAGTTTAGTGATGTAAGTAAGCGCTTGCAGTCGAAAAAGTATTTATAGTGTGGCTGATATAGTAAGGGGTAGGTGTGATGTGTTCATTATACATCATGCTTTTGAAATGTGCAAATAGGTTCCGGCATTAACGCTGTAGCGGTGTGGTGCCGGCATTATGATTTAAAGAATTTAATTTTTTTCTCCCCAGTTTGAAATTAAATTGTTCTTAACAGTGAGGTGGATGTCCTTGGGATGTTCGCTTCATTCACTCCCGTTTTTTTAGATTTTTCATGTTTTTTTGTCTTTTTTTTGTTTTTGGTTATGCAAGCAAGTACTTGCTTGCGAAAAACTATTTATAATGTGTTCAATAGAGTAAGGTTGGTGCTGTGTATTCATGCATGGTGCTGAAAGGTACTATTTAATCGCTGGTGTGAGCGCATTTCCCTGTAGATGGCTTGATGCTGGTGGTGAGTTAAATATTATCTTTTTAGAGTTATTCTCCGTTTGATTTTAATAATCAATCACTTCATAATTTGAATATTCCCTCGGGGATATTCAAATTCTTTTACTCCCGCTTTTTTTATCTGATTTTTTTCTATATCTGGTGAGGTTTAGTTTAAAAAAGAAAATTGGGGTACTCTTAAAGCAATGAGTACCTGCTATAATTGATTTTTTAATTCATGGATAAATCCTATGTCCCGCATCATCATATCCGGGTTCATCCATGTCAATGTATCCGTTGTCTCCAACATGGTAGTCCACCATACCGTATTTATTCAGCATATATCTGTCTACTTCAGCCTGACTGTACATTGGTGTTCCATCTGACTTGTATGCATATGCGGACGGTTGCTGGATGCTTGTGGTGGCGGTGCTGCTGTCGTCGTTGGAAGATACGGCATGCCATTGGATGCTGTTGATGATATGGTTTACAATATTCTTGTTTTTGCTGATAACGATTATATTGTCGTGAGTTTCATTATTGCTGACAAGCACGGCATTACATTCACCGCTGAGGCTGCAGCCCGCCACAGTCGGATCTTTTATAGTGACATTTCCGCTGTATGAAGCTCCAAAAATTGGTATCTTAATGTCTGCAAAAGCAGTTATTTCCCCAACGCCTTTATTTGCACTGTTGAATGATATTATAATTGTGTTGTCATTTTCAAGAACTGAAATTCCATTATTGTTCGATTTCATTTTCATGTCATTTGGTATTTCAATGGTGGTTCCGTTTTCAATAAGGTTGATGGTGTTGTATTCTGTATGGTCAATTAAGAATGTGTATGCGATTCCGCC
>CADAOO010000070.1 GCA_902789505.1 uncultured Methanobrevibacter sp.
TAAGAATATCCAAATCACTTACATGGAAATCAATGAAATTAAGAATGGACCTGCGAGTAATCTTAACACCTTTAGGAAGACCAGTACTACCACTGGTATACAAAATACAAGCCAAATCACCATAACTAACATCCAGTTTACCTAAAGATCTGATTTCAGCATTAATGATTTCAGATATGTTTAAAATGGTGCAATCTTTAGCCAAATCGCATCCTCGTTCATAAGTCTCATCGCTGACAATAAGAACTTTAGATTCAGTATCCTCCATCATGAATTCTATACGTTCATTTGGAAGGGCATCATCCAGAGGAACATAAACTCCACCTATCGAAACGACACCTAAAACGCAGAACATATATAACTCAGAACGTGGAACCAGAAAACTAACTCTGTCTTGAGCATTAATACCCAAATCAACCAGTTTTTTACCAATTGCATCTGCTATGTAAGCACTTTCGGCATAGGTATAAGAAACATCTTTATACTCAACCAACTTACTTTCAGGACATTTCAACAGATTATCATTGAAAGCATCCAAAATATCCTCATATGGTAAAGGATGTTCTGTTTGATTATATTCATCCAAAATCTCAACATCATCATCGGATATGTAATTAATGTCATCCAATTGGTCAGCTTCAATAATTCCATTTAAAATCAACTTATAAGACTCGACAAAATGCTCAATGAAAGTTCTGGAATAAAGGGAAGAGTACAAAATTCTAATTGTCAATCTATTTTCGCCATTATTTAAAATATAGAATGACAAATCCGCATCCAAGTCATGTTTCAACTCATCAACACATACTTCAAATCCTCTTTATTAACCACATCACTGAAAAGATTATGGGAATATTGGAATATGACATTTGAATTCAAATCATATTCGCTGGCTAAAACACGGAAAGGATACAAATCATACCTCATGACGGAATTAACCAAATTAGAAGAATACTCAAGAAAAGAACTAATCTTCTGATTTCCACAATCCATCAAAACAGGCAATGTTTTTACAAACATGCCCACAGACTCAGATAAGTCAATATGTCCTCTACCATCCTCAACAATATTGAAAAGAACCTTCTCGGAGCCGCTGAATCTGGATAATGTATATGCAAAAACGCTTGTGAAGAACTGATTATAAGTAATAGAATGACTTTGCAAAAATGAACTAAGATATTCAATATCCATATCAAAAGTATTGATTAACACAGATTCCTTATCCTCATCATCCGCAGACGGCAACAAATTGTGTGCTTCATCCCTATCGGCCAGCATGCCTTCATAAAATTCCTTAGCATCATCCATATAATTTGAATCAATGATTTCTTCGAATGCAATTTGCCTTAATACTCCCTTATCAACATAATCAACATTTTCATTATTTAAAATTGAAGAGAGCTTTTTCAGTAGGATATTCAGTGATGTGCCGTCAAAAATCAAATGATGGAAATCAGCACATAAAACAATAGAACCATCATCATCTACAATCAAAAATCTGGACAGATACTTATCCAATTCAAACTGTTTGACAAAAGTATTTATATCATTCAAAGACCCTTCAACAACTTCAGGTTCCGCATCGAAAGCAAAAAATAAACCTTCTTCCTTGTTTAAGACACGTGCTTTTAAAACAGGGAACACATCAAACAGTTTAATCAAAGCATCTTTAATTTCGTCAACAGAATACTTGTCCGTGAATTCTATTTTAAATGAATTGTTGTATGCTGTACCCATATTGTTGATGCTTTCATCAAGATACACGTTCAATTGAGATTCTGACAAAGGACATGGCTCATCAAAAGTGTATTTATCTTCATCAACAGTAGAATGAACATCCAAATTAAATTTAATATAATCACTAATCTCTTTTGGTGTGGAAAGACCCATCAATTCATTTGAGGATAAAGTGACATCCAATTTCTCTTTCAACAACAGCTGCAGTTTCATTGCAGACAATGAATTACCGCCCAAGGCGACAAAATCATCATCGATTAAAACAAAATCAAGATTCAGAACTTCCTTGAATGCATCAACAACCTCATTAAGGACATCATCAGCTATGTCTATATCCTCCTGATTTATAGCCGCCTTTAATGAAGACTTATCAAGTTTTCCATTTATATTTAAAGGAATCTTATCCAGTTCAATGAAAAGAGAAGGCACCATATAATAAGGCAAATCTTTATTTAAAGCATCTTTAACTTCACCAATATCCAAATTATCACTGGTAGTGTAATATGCAGTCAAAGTATCATTTTCAACATCCAAATAGACATCAGAAATCTCATTGAAGCTTTTCATGATATTTAAAATTTCGCCAGATTCCACACGGAATCCCCTAACAGACAACTGATCGTCCTCACGGCCAATAATTTCAAGTTCACCGTCAAAATTATAAAAACCGATGTCCCCCGTACGATACATTCTCATATTTCCATCACATGTGCAATTAGGATTGTCAATGAAAACCTCATCTGTCAACTCCTGATTATTAAGATATCCTACACTTAAATACTTATTAGATACACATATCTCACCGGGAACTCCAATAGGCATTTGATTACCATTTTCATCCAAAATATAAATCCATGTATTAGCAACAGGACTGCCAAGAGCAGCATTATTGCTTTCCATGTCTTTTAAATCATATATTTTTGTTACTCCACAAATTATTTCTGTTGTTCCGTAGAAATTAATCAGTTTTGTATGCTTTTCCTTTTTGCTTAATTCGTTCAGTTTTGCACCGGCCAATACCAGATAATCCAACTGCAAATCTTCATTCTCATAAATTGGAATACCGATATTCGGAGGCAAAATCAGACTGTTCATATGATTTTCCTTAAGCTCTTTGATTAAAAGCAAACTGTCTTTCTGCTCCCTTTCATTGAAAATCCTGCAGCATCCTCCAAAATACAGTGCAGCATATATTACAAATGATGCGACAAAAGTAAAACCAAGATAATTACCAATGACATCTCCTTGAGAATAATTGAAAATTTCTTTAAATGAAATCCCCACACCAGGAACCTGACTATTGGAAACCATCACACCTTTAGGAAGTCCTGTGGTTCCTGATGTAAATATGATAGTGAATAAATCCTCACCTCTAGTAACAATATCCACATCCACATCATTGGAATCATTCAAATCCTCAATGCAAATAACCCCGTCCTTCAAACCGAATGCACTTGCAACTTCCCTAGTTGTGACAATATATTTGCTTTGACTGAATTTCAGCATGTATTCAATACGTTTAAATGGATAAAAAAGATCAATAGGAATAAATGTAGCTCCAATCTTGTTCAATGCCAACACCAATTCCGGAAAATGATAAGTTCTTGGAAGCATCAAAGCAACATGACTGCCATGGGTGATACCATAAATTTCATGCAAATCATTGGCGATTGAATTGCTTGATTTTTCCAACTCCCCAAAGGTTATCTTATTTATACCATCATCCACTGCAACAACATCGGGATATTTTTTGGCATTTTCACGAAAAGCCAGAGACAAAAATTTATTTTCATCAACTTCAGCAGTTTTTCCTTTGCAATATTGAGAAAGCAAATCCTTTTCTTCATCTGAAAGAATATCAATATCAGATATAGGCAGATTAGGGGAATCCAGGATGTTGCCAATTAAATTTTCAATATTCTTCACCATATGCTCAATATAGACATCTGAAAACAAATCGCAGTTATAAACAAGTTCCAAATAATTTTCATATACATTTAGAGTTAAAACAGAATCTTCACCATTATAAATATGAATGTTTTCATTTAAATCTGAAAAATCATAAACTGAATAATAAGATAAATCCTCATCCAAATAACTTTCAATACTTACAATAGTGTGGTCAACTGCCTCATCGTAAACTGAATCAAACTGACTCAAGCAATCGGCAAAAGAGCTGTCCTGATTAAAATCAATTTTTAAAACAGTCTTATTGAATACATTCAAATCTGTCCTTTTTGATTGAACATCAGTATTCAGTAAACAACCGCTCTGCCTATCAACACGGGACTGATACAATGCAAAAACACCCGCATAAAAATCAAATAAAGAGAAATCATGACTTTCAATGAAAGCTGAGACAGGGCCATTATCAATCTTAATTTTTTGAGAGTTATAGTTATTGGATTCCAAATTATAGAATTTGACATGGTCACTTGCATTTAGCGCAAGATTTCTCCAATGAATTAAATCTTCATCATAATCAGAGGAATTTAAGTAAGTTTTAACATCTTCATAATAGATATCTAAATTATTTTCAAGGGGACTGCTATTTAAATTATTGAATAACAGATAAAAATCATTTATTGATGAGTAATCAAATATAGAGGAATTAATTATTGCTAAAACTGTTAATTTTTCATCATTCCTTAAAACAAGAAATCGATATAAAAAAACATTACAAACTTCATCAAATGTGAAATCAAAAAAGGAATCTGTAATCCTTTTAATATCATCAGAATTTAAACTAGAAACATCCTTAAATTGATAATCAACATCACTGTCCATGAAAGACACATTAAAATCATCATCAAACTGGAAATTCAATAGGTGTTTAGCCTTATTGAAAATATCTCCAATTATATTTTCATCATCAAATAAATCAAGATAAAATTTAAACTTAATATCCAAAAATTTCAAAATAATTCCCCTAATTATATAATTAATAGATAATAAGATAATTTATAATTTATAACATATTTAAAATTTATTGAAATACAATATTTTTATTCATTTTAATAAAAATTTCAATGCTTAAATTATAAAAGACTAAAATATTTTTCAATTTTTTTGAAAGAAATATAAAGAGAATAATTTTTTAATTTTATAATTATAAAGAAAAAATATTCGCATCAGTGGAAAAAATATTTCTATTCACAAATTTGAACCCACAACCCAAATTAATAAACAAAATAACTGATCCAATACTTCAATAATTCAGATATCGGATAGCTGCTGCAACTATCAATTAGTTCATTGACCAGAACCAACGCATCCTCTTTTTCAACCAATCCGCACCCAACTTCATCGATTAGATTCAAAACAGAGCTTGTAATGACAACATTATCCTGCTTTTTCATATCCTTTTGCAAAAGCCTGATAAATTCTTCCTTGTCATAATCCAAATTACAATAAAACTCATCAATATCCAAGGTATAGCGATTTAGCCTAACCAATGCATTTGACTGTGATTTTGGGCTTATCCAAACTTGCTTTTTAACTGCCTTCTTAACTGATTCAATAACCGCACGCCCAATCAGTTCACCTAACTTGGAGTGCTTCCCTGCATTTGTCAGGACATTTTCAGACTCCAAATTGGAAAAGACACATAGCCCATCAGTTCCTGTTCCGGTAGCATATCCATTCGAATACTGGGAAGGAATCTTTAACTCAGTGAGTGCAACGGTTTTTGCTTCAGTCGCTGCCATGAATGCATCAAGCAATGTTTCATAACCCAGATTGGCATTGATTAGAATTATTGTATTTATTGTGCCGAATTTTCCGTTTTCCTCATAGAATGCACCGGAATCACCTGCCCTTACCGCATTGGTTCTGACACCTGCAGTCGTTAATGCTGTAACTTCCAGGTTCCTATATGATTTGGTAACAATACTTACATGATTCATTTCAGCCAATGTGGTCAAGCCGGTGGAATAGTTAGAATCAATATCTAATGACTGGCAATGCTTGATTAAATAATCCTGCAAATCATGGTTTTCAAGATAATCAATGTTTTCCTGTGACAAATGATGATTAAAAACGCTTTTAAAACTTGAAGAGAAACCTCCGTTAAGTTTGGATGTGGAGATTCCATTGCGTCCAACATTGAATTTAACAAAAATAGTGTCCTTTAAGTAATATACTTCATCATTAAGGGATGTTTTAAAAATAAGTCTATTCGAATACATAAAAAATAAAAAAAAGAAAAGAAATTAAGAAAATTTCTTTACGCTTACATCATTGGAGGCATTCCTCCGCCCATTGCAGCAGGGTCCATACCCATGTCTTCAGGGCCTTTGGTGGATGCAATTACGTCATCGATTCTTAAAATCATTTCAGCTGCTTCAGATGCAGATTGGATAGCTTGTTTTTTGACACGTTTAGGTTCAATTACACCAGCTTCTTTCATGTCTGCCACTTCACCGGAGAATACGTCTAATCCCATGTAGAATGAGTCTTCTTGTGCAGCTCTTAAGTCCACTAAGGAGTCGATGCTGTCTAAACCTGCGTTTTCAGCTAAGGTTTTTGGTACGATTTCTAAAGCTTCTGCAAATGCGTTTACAGCTAACTGTTCTCTTCCTGAAATGGATTCTGCATAGTCTTTGAGTTGTTTTGCCATTGCGATTTCAGGAGCTCCTCCACCAGCAACTACTTTGTCATCTTCTACGGTAGCTGCTACAACACCGATAGCGTCTTCGATTGCTCTTACGATTTCATCTACGATGTGTTTGGTACTTCCTCTTACGAATAATGTTACGGATTTGGCTCCGCTGCATTCTTCTACGAAAATCATTTCTTCGCCGGAGATTTTTCTTTCTTCTACGATACCAGCAGCACCTAAGTCATCTGCAGTTAAGTCATCCAAGTTGGTGATGACAGTTGCACCGGTTGCTCTGGATAATTTTTCGATGTCGGATTTTTTAACTCTTCTTACAGCTAAAACGCCAGCTTTGGATAAGTAGTGTTGTGCTAAGTCATCGATACCTTTTTGTGCGAATAATACGTTTGCGCCTGCACCAACGATTTTGTCAACCATGTCTTTAACCATTTTTTCTTCTTGTTCAATGAAAGCTTGCATTTGAGCAGGATCAGTAATAGTGATTTGAGTATCGGTTTCAGTTTCTTTGACTTCTAATGGGGTGTTGACCAATGCGATTTTTGCGTCTTTGATTTCAGCAGGCATACCTGGGTGTACTCTTTCTTTATCTACAATTACACCTTCAACTAATGTGGATTCTTCAACAACAGCTCCGTCTTTTTTCTCGATTTTAATGTTGTCGATGTCAACTTCACCGTCATCTTCTACTGCTTCTACAGCATCAACGATTAATTTTGCTAATGGTTCACGTGCAGCTTCGGTTCCTTTACCTGTCATAGCAGTCATTGCTACTTTTAATAATACTTCTGAATCAACATCTTCGATTGCGATTTCATCCAAGATTTCCTGTGCTTTTTCGGCTGCTTTTCTGTATCCCATAGCTATGATAGTTGGGTGAATGTCAGAATCAAGTAATCCTTCGGATTTTTTTAATAATTCTCCAGCAATAATAACTGCAGTGGTAGTTCCGTCCCCAACTTCATCTTCTTGGGTTTTTGCTACTTCCACGAGCATTTTTGCTGCAGGGTGTTCAATATCCATTTCTTTTAAGATAGTAACTCCGTCATTGGTTACTACAATGTCTCCAAGTCCGTCAACTAACATTTTGTCCATACCTTTTGGACCTAAAGTAGTTCTTACAGTTTCAGCCAATACTTTACCGGCTAAAATGTTATTTCTTTGTGCATCTCTACCGACAGACCTGTTAGTACCTTCAGGTAAAATAAAAATTGGTTGTCCTTGTGCCATTAATAATCACCTT
>CADAOO010000071.1 GCA_902789505.1 uncultured Methanobrevibacter sp.
TATCACTAAATATAATCCCATAATAAAAAAACAAGGGGGATTAGACTTTCAATACAAATACTTCTGAATTTCATATAATTTTTAGCAAAACTAAAAATAGAAATTTAGTAATTAATGAAATAATTCTAGAGAACTAGACAATATTAAATTAGTTAGCATAGTATATAAATGTTTGTAAAAATAAGGTTAAAAAAAGTACTTTTGAAAAAAATATTGAAAAAGATAAAATCAAAAATTGTAAAAGAGATAGTAATTGGATTACTATCTACGACCACTAACAAATCTATTTGATTGCTAATTTTACGTCTTCAGCTTTTACAGTTTTTCTACCAGCGTGACGAGCAAATCCTACAGCTTTTGCTGCGATTTCATTTCCGTAATCTTCGATAGCTTCGGTTAAAGCAATTTTTGCGTCATCACTTACTCTTTGTGCACCTGCATTTTTTAATATTCTTCCTACTGGAGCAATTGGTAATTCACTCATAATTTACACCTCATTTATTTGATAATAATAGTTTTAATTTGCTTATATATAAATATATTGGTTTATTCCTTTTAATTTTGATAGATTTCAACATTATAAACTACATAAAAATAACCTAAAAATTGGCAGTATTATCTTTGAAAATGTTTTTCATACATTAGTTTAATTAAGAAATGTATTGATTAAATTTGAAAAAATAAGAAATAAAAAGCAAAAAAGCCAATAAAAAAATAAAATAAGATTTAATGAAAATAAATCTACTTGTTCATAAGGATTTTTCTTAAAGTGTCTATATCCGCATCCACTTCAGTAGGTTTTGTACATGCTTCAATAGCTGTATTAGGATCTTTAAGCAAGTGTCCGGTAACAACGCAGGTAATTGTTTCACCTTTATCTACAACACCTTCATTGACAAGTTTTTTAAGACCTGCTATTGAAGCTGCTGAAGCCGGTTCAACACCGATACCTTCTGTTCTTGCAAGCAACTTTTGAGCGTCCAGAATCTCTTCATCGGTTACTGTTTCTGAATAACCGTTTGAATCATAAATTGCATTTAATGCCTTAATGTCACTGACAGGAGCGCCTATACGGATTGCAGTTGCTATTGTTTCAGGATTTTCGACAGGAACGACTCTTTTATCTCCTTTTTTAAATGCGTTAGTGACAGGACATGCACCTTCTGCCTGAATTCCAGTCATCATCGGAACATCCTTAATGAATCCGGCATCATAAAACTCTTTTACACCTTTCCAGATAGCAGAGATGTTTCCCGCATTACCAACAGGCAAAATAATTCTGTCCGGAGCCTGCCAGCCCAAATCCCTGACAATTTCATATCCTATGGTTTTTTGACCTTCAAGCCTGTAAGGGTTGATTGAATTTAATAAGTAAAGATGTTTTTCAAGTGCAAGGGCAGTCATTGCTTCAAGTGCTTCATCAAAGTTTCCGTTGATGGACATTACTTCCGCACCATGGAACATGGCCTGAGCCAATTTTCCCAATGCGACTTTTCCTGACGGCAGGAATACAATACAGCGTAAACCAGCTCTTGCGGCATAAGCTGAAAGTGATGCTGAAGTATTGCCTGTTGAAGCACATCCGACAGTGCTTACACCCAATTCCATAGCTTTTGTCATACCTACGGTCATTCCCCTGTCCTTGAAACTTCCTGTCGGATTGGAACCTTCCACCTTAACGTATAAATTCACGCCAAGCTCATCACCCAATTTGTCACACTTGCAGAATGGGGTTCCTCCCTCATTAAGAGAAACAATTTTGGATTCGTCAACGGGAATGCATTCCTTGAACTTCCACAATGTATCTTTTCTTCCGTCAAAAGTGTCTTTAGAAACATCAATTTCATTAACGAGTTCAAGCACTGATCCACACTTTTCACAGGTGTAGATTACTTCATCATCATCATATTCTTCGCCACATGAAACACATCTTATCATAAAATATCACTATATATATTTTTTAATCTATTATTATATAAAATTTAACTTAAAATTGACATTATCTGCATGCCCACCGGTACAGTAATATAAACTTCGACAATGCCTGCAACAATCATTAAAACCGAAGAGACAATCAGCAATATGAAAGCCTGCAATAGGATATTGAAATTTTCAGAATATGCATTTACAATCCTTCCGGAGAATTTCATTCCCTTTTCTCTTTTGAATGTTTTAATCAGATTATATACGAACTTAAACAGCACCAATCCTGAAGCGCATCCCAATATGCATGATGGAAACTCGAATATTGCATGAGGAATAATCAAAACCAATGCATATGTTAAATTTGGTGCAGAAGATATAAAATATCCTGCAAAAAATCCATTGAATGCCAAAATTAAAGGTGAAATAAAGAAAAACACTCCCAGAATAAACATTCGAAGAACAATCATGATATTATTGAGAAAAATATCCTGAAAGGTTAACTTAATTACGCCCGAACGAACCTTGTCGGATAAATCCTCAACAAGAGGATTGAAATAGCTGTATAATGCCGGCTGAAATAAATATCCCAAAATCAGCGCGATGAAAAATATTGCGGCAGATGCAATGATTATATTCCTGTTTTCACTGAAAGCCGATTTTATCTCTTTTTTTATGGATACCATCATATCAAAGTTTCTGCAATTTCTCGAGCTTCAATCTGCTTTTCCTTTAAATCATCCATGAATTCTTCCATTAACTCTGCAGTCCTTACCTTACAGTCCCCACAGCGTAATGTACCATTTAAACAGTCCTGCCTTATTTTTTCAAGCTCTTCATCATCATCAATGAAGTGATACAGAAGCATTTCATAGATGACGCATTTATCGACTTCACCGCCCAGTTCCTGCTGTTCCTTCAGACTTTCCCTTCCGCCGGTCTTTGCGGATTTGACCTTTTTAACAGCATCTTTGGTTTCATCGTTGAGATAAATTGCAGTTGCAGGCTTGGAACTGCTCATCTTATCACCTGTCAAACCTGTCAAAAACCTGTGATATGTAGATGCAGGTGACAAAAATCCCAAATCTTCATTTAACTTGTGTGCAATGTCCCTGGTCAGTCTGATATGAGGGTCCTGGTCTATTCCGACAGGCACAACAACCTTTTTCGGACCGCCGAATTCCTCTATCTGCGGCAGCAAAATGTCTGCAACCTGAACCAGCGGTGCCTGAACATGAGCTATATTGGTTGATGGTGTAAAACCGTAAATAGCTTTAAGCTGACTGAAATTGGTTTTGCTTGAAGCTTTAAAAGCCAAATCCTGCAATAATTTATTTTGTGACTGGAGATAAACATTGACATTGTCCTTTTCCAAATCCAAACCCAATGCAATCCAATTGGTCAGATATTCATTGACGGCAATTTCACGGCCTTTCTCAAAGCTCATTCCACGGGCGGCATATGATTCCAGATCTGCAATCGGAAGGGACAGCATAGCACCCTTTTCCTGATACCATTTAAGCTGGTCGACAACCATCTTATGGCCTATATGCATCTGTCCACTCGGCATCATACCTGTGACAACAGCAAAATCCTTGTTCTGATTTATTAAATTGTTTATCTCATTAAATTCCCTGTGTCCGAAAATAACTCCCCTTTTCATTAACTTTTGAGGATTTTTAATGTCTTTCAATATATCTGAAATCTTGCCTATACCAAACTGATTAACCAACTTATCATAATCCAGGGTAAATGATGCCCATGGGTCTATTAATTCTGCCATATTTTCACCAATGAATATCTTAAATTAAATTTGTAATTAAAATTATTAAACTTTAAATAATGAAACTTTAAAAATATAACCTCTTTCTTCAATTAAATTATGGCCTGGTCCATTCGACATTATAGTATGTGATGTCGAAATCCTCATCGACAATAGCCAGGAGAAGCTTTTTATTGACTCCGTGTGAAACCCTGACATAACTTGCAAAGTCAAGAGCATCAATATTATAATTTTCAAAAATAATTTTTACCAGATAATCTGAATGCTCTTCACCGGGACCTCTTCCGCGATTATACAGCCTAAATTCTGATCCATATTTAAATCCTGTTTTAATGACGAATCCCCTGTCCTTCAAATCTCTATAAACAACATATTTTCCATATAGCTCCTGTTCTTTTAAAATGTCAATCAAATAACCCAGGCTGCATTCAACGTCATCCTCATAGATATCCAAACGACCCTTCTCTAACAAATAGCATGCCTCAATTAAAGAAAGAATCAAGCAATCAGCTTCAATTTTACCGAATTTACTTTTTTCATGTAAAGCAATTGGTCTTTTACTTCCTGGCTCAATCTTAATTGATACAATTTCATTAGATAAATTTCCGCGCATTAAAACACCCAAAAAAGAAATAAATTATATTTTAATGCTATTATGTTTCAAGTAAATATTATATAAATTTTTTTAAAAATAAGAAAAGAAAAGTTAAACTCTAATAAAAATATTATTAGCCATTTCCCTGGAAATGGATAACTCTTCATCATCAATTATAACAGAATAGTTTTCCGCCTGATTCTCATTAGGAGTATATTTAATCTGAGAGCCTATCCTAATTCCCAAATCAGATATTTCATCCAGCAAATCTGAATCTCCGCGTATGAATGAAACAGTCCCATCAGTATTTGAAGTCAATTCGGAAATTGACAATAAATTAAATTGCCGGTTTACAATTTTATCAAAGTCTTTTTGTGAATAACATTGATGACAACTGTCAAAATCAAAATTACAAGCAGGAATAATATTATTATCAGGACATACATCCGGATTGTTTAACATTGCACATAACGCTCTTTCAGCTTCATCGGATAAGGTATGTTCCATCTCACAAGCCTGATCATGAACATTTTCCTCTTTGATTTTTAAGACATCAATTAAGAATTTCTCTAAAATCCTGTGTTTTCTTGTGATTTTCTGAGCTATCTTCATACCTTCATCAGTTAAAGTAGCTCCTTTATAGGGAGTATAATCAATATAACCAAGTTTTTCTAATTTTTTAAGCATTTGAGTTACACTGCCTGGTGCAATACCCAATTCTTTTGAAAGTTTTGTAGTTGAAACTTGTTCCTTATTGCTTCCATTACGATATAAAACTTCTAAGTATTCCTCAATATTTTCACTAATTTTATTCTCAGCCATATGATTCACCTTAGACTAAACTAAATTAGTATTTATAGCTAAGAGTATAAAAAAGTTTTGGAAAACCTAAATAATTTTAATGATTTTAGAAAAAAAATAAAAAAAGAAGAAATTAATTAGAATGGTAAACTTGCATAATACGCCTTATGGGTATATGAGTTTGTATTCCAATTAACTACATTTCCAAATGAATTTCTGTTACTTGTAGGGTCACCAACAACCCATACATTATCGATTAACACTTGAGTCCATACATGTCCATATGTACTTCCACTTAATGTAAAGTAACAAGTTCCTTGCTCGTATCTTGCAGCGAGACCTGCAGTCCTATACATTGCAACAAGCAGGTGTGCCTGATCAACACAGTTTCCTGTTCTGGCATTTAAAGTTCCTGCAGCACCATATCTAGTATCATAGTAGAAACTGTAGGATATTTGGTCTCTCACATAGTTGTAGATAACTGTAGCTTTCTCTTTATCACTAGTCAAGCCGGCGGTCAATGAATTTACAATATTTTTAATTGCGGAATTATTGACTTGGCAGTTAGTTGTTGACTTGTAATACGGATCCAGATTGGTTATTGTATTTCTGACATTCATTCCACCAATCGTATAAGATGATGAAGATGACTGGGATCCCTGTATGACTGTCACATAATTCGGCATGTAATTGTCATTGTTCTTATAGAAAGCCAATATACGTGAGAATGCATCAACCAATACATTGTAATTGATTTTACCGGCTGCGGAAGACGCATAATTTGGAGCCTGATTATTCTTTTTAATATAAGTAGCAAGGTTGTTTGCCAAAGTCAAATAATCATTTTTAACCAATTGCGCATTGATTGAATCTGCTGTTGTAGAAGATGCATCTTTAACACCATAAATACATTTTATGGCACTAGTATTTGAATTTCCTATTTGATATGTGGCTTGAGCCATCAAATAAAGGAATTCAGATAAAGTAAATGCATGACCTGCAGCAGTAACAGTTTTTGGCAATGCTCCGTTATTTGAATAATAATTTTTCAAATTAACTGCACCGGTTAAAATATCTTTAATGGCTATTGTAGCAGGACCTTTGGAAGTGCTTCCTGATGAACTATTTGATGAACTGCTTGAAGAACTATCAGATGAGCTGCTGCTTCCACCTTTAGTATTGATAGTCACATAATTAGGCATTGTCTTATCATTATTTTTATAGAACGCCAATATACGTGAAGATATATCAAGCAAGTCGGAATACATTATTTTACCTGCAGTTGAAGTAGCATAATTTGGTGCATTATTATTAGTTTGAATATAACTAACAACATTCTTAGCAACTGCTAAGTAATTGCTCTTATATAATTGAGTATTAATTGCATCCCCACTAGGTGAAGATGGTGCTTTAACACCATAAATACATTTTATTGCAGCATTGTTGGAACTGCCAAGCTGATTAATAGCCTGATTCATCAGATAAAGGAATTCAGGTAAAGTGAAAGCATGACCTGCAACGGTTACAGTAGTCGGGAACTTATTATTTTTTGAATAATAATTTTTCAAAGTATCAGCACCAGCCAAAATATCATTGATTGATACTGTAGCCGGATTAGTGGAACTGCTACCTGAATCGGATTTTTGAGTTACTGTTACTGTGGCAGATATCTGATCGGATTCTAGGTATGAGTCACTTCCGTAAAATTTCATTTTTACAGTGT
>CADAOO010000072.1 GCA_902789505.1 uncultured Methanobrevibacter sp.
GATTTATAAATAATCATAGTTATTCTCTTTTTTATAGGATGATTATCCTTTGAACATTTCCCTTAATTCTCTTCTAAGCAGTTTCCATCCGTTTACTCTTGGAAGTTCGTTCAGGTCATAGATTTCTCGGGGAACCTTATATCTGGATAGATTTTCATGTGCATAACTTATTAATCCTTCCCTGTCAGGATTATCTTCCCATACGACAGCAGCCACTGGAATTTCGCCTCTGTGGCAGTCGGTTATGCTGAAAATAGCTATTTCTTTAACTGCAGGATATTTTATCAAGACCTCTTCGACTTCAGTTGGATAGATTTTCCAACCGCTCATTACAATCATGTCTTTTTTCCTGTCAGTAATAAATAAACGATTGTCTTCATCAAGGTATCCGACATCTCCTGTCAAAAACCATCCGTCATCTAAAAAGGATGCTTTGGTTTTTTCTTCATTTCCCCAATAGCCTTTGGCAATTGCAGGTCCTCTAAGTGCAATTTCTCCCTGCTTGTATTGGGGCAAAGTCATGGACGGGTCATGTTCGTCTACAATTTTCACTTCTGAAAAACAAACTGGATGGCCCACACTTTCAAATCTGTCTGCTTCCCAGTAATCTTCCGGTCTGATGACAGTCCCTGTTCCGATTACAATGGATTCGGATAATCCGTATGCATTAATGATTGGTATCTGGTAGGTTTGATGGAAGTCTTTCCATATTTTCTTATGTAGCGGTCCTCCACCGGATATTATTTCACGAACGGTTTTCAGGTGTTTTCTTGCATCCATTGTAGTCAATGAATGTATTACTGGTGGCATTCCACTTAAAACAGTCACTTTTTCTTTTTCACATAATTCTATATATTCATCTAGGTTAAACTGTTCTATTAGGATATAATAAGCTGCTGCCCTCAGGGCTGAAATTGCCCAGGAGAGCCCCACATGTGCCATCGGATAAATTCCTAAAAACACGTCATCCTGTTTTAATGATAACACATCACATTCATTGTGGATTGCTGTAAAATAGTTTCCATGTGTAAGCATTGCTCCTTTAGGTTTTCCTGTTGTTCCGGAGGTATACTGGAGTTGGCACAGGTCATCCCAATCGGTAGCTTCAGCATCAAGGACTTCCCCATCTTTGAAATCAGCAATGTTTTCAGGAATGTAAGTGTCAATGTCGGCGATGTCTTTGGCTTCGTTGTCGGTAATCATCAGTTTTGCCTGTGAGTCATTTATGATGTATTCAAGTTCTGCAGCTGTGAAAACTCTATTTGTCGGGATTGCTATTGCACCTATTCTCCATATTGCAAAAAGTGAAAATAAGTATTCTTCAGAGTTATGTAGATAAATCAATACTCTATCTCCTTTTTCAATTCCTAAATCTTTAAGGTCATGTCCAATTCCTGAGACAATTGATAAAATTTCTTTTGAGTTGTATTTATTGCCGGTTGTAGGATTGTACAGCACATCCTTATCCAATCTTTTTGAATTGGCATCTAAAAAAGTAGTAATGTTAAGCATCTAAATTAACTCCTTTACAATAGCTTTTGTAACATCCATTGTACATGCATCTCCTCCCAAATCGGGAGTTCTTATTTTACAGTCTGCAATGACTTTTTCCACAGCGCTTTTGATGTCGTTTGATATTTCCCATTCGCCCAAATAGTCAAGCATCATGGAAGCAGACAGTATCATGGAGCATGGATTTGCAATATGTTTTCCTGCAATATCCGGTGCTGATCCATGCACTGGTTCGAATAATCCGTTGTGGGCTCCGATGTTTCCAGATGGTGCGAGACCCAGTCCTCCCACCAATCCTGCACTTTCATCAGACAGGATATCTCCAAACAGATTGCTTGAAACAATAACGTCAAAGTTTTGAGGTTGTGTAAGCAGATACATTGCCATTGCATCCACATAATAGTCTTCAGTTGTGATTTGAGGATAGTCCTTAGCTATTTTGTAAAAGCTCTCCTTAAAAACGCCGTCAGTTTTTTTCAATACATTGCTTTTGTGAACGCAAGTGACTTTGTTTTCACCCCTTTTTATGCAAAGGTTGAATGCAGCCTTTGAAATTCTTTCTGAAGCATTTCGGGTGATATGCCTCTCAGCAATCATTTTGTCACAGTCACCATATTCCACCTGGGAATAAAGGCCTTCAGTATTTTCACGGACTATTACAAAGTTAATGTCATCACGAATGCAGTTAACTCCTTTATATGATTTTATAGGGCGTATGTTTGCATAAACGTTAAGTTCTTTTCTTAAATTAATAATTGGGCTGGGTTCGCCGGGTGTTGAAGTTGAAGCTCCAAACAGCACTGCATCACTTTTATTGGCCATTTTAATTGTTTCGTCAGGTAATGTAGTTCCATTCTTATTAAAACATTCAAATCCTGCTTCACCATAGGTAAAACGGAATTCCAAATCTAATTTATCCAGCATGTATTCACAGGCATCCATTACTTCCCTGCCTATGCCGTCTCCACTAATTATTGCAATGTCATACATTATATTCACTTGAAATTTTTTCGTATATTTATAGTTTTGATTTTATTGTTATTTAATGTTAGTTTTAAAAAATTTGTTCGTATACTATCGAAATACTTTTATATTACTAAAGTTATAATTATATTGTAGATACATAAATAATCTTAAATTTCATTATTGGATTTGTGAGGGATTAAAATGGAAAGAAGTATCGATGAGTTAATTGAACTATTGAACGACAAAGATGATTTTGTTGTTGAGGATGCTGTTGGAGAATTGGAGTTAAGGGCTGATGAAGCTGTAGACCCTTTAATCGATGCATTATCCAGCAGAAAAAAACAAATTAGACTAAATGCAGCTACTTTATTAGGCGCAATAAATGATCCTAAAGCTATTCCTGCTTTAATTGAAACTTTAAAAGACAATAATAAACTAGTCAGAAGAGAAGCTTCAACTGCTTTAAGCCGTATGGGTGAACCTGCTGTAGAACCTTTGATTGAAACATTGGATGATGATGATTGGAAAGTTAGGGGTGCTGCTGCTTGGGCTTTAGGTAACCTTGATGATGAAAGAGCTATTCCTGCACTTGAAAAATTACTTGATGACGAAAGCGGTTTCGTAAGACAGGGCGCACAAAGTGCAATAGCTTCAATTAAAAAATAAGGATAATTTCAAATTATCTTTAACCTTTCTTTTTTTTAATATTTTTATTAATGAAAATTAATATTCCTTCAATTTTTTAACTTATTTTCTCATATTTTCTAAACATTTTTTAATATTTTTTAATTTTTACTACTTTTTTTCAGAATTTTTCTTTGTCGGAAGGTATTTTCCAACACATTTATATAGGGGTATGGCTAAAGTATAATACGGAAGTAAACTTCCGACTATAACATTTATGATGTGGAGGACTTAAATTGTGCGGAATCGCAGGAATCGTTTATAAAGATAAAAAATTACACAATATTGGAAATGACATGACCAATATGCTTCACCAACTCCAGCACAGGGGACCTGACTCAGCAGGTTATTCAATCTATGGTGGAACCGGTTTGGATGAAAATGAATACATTTTAAAAATTCAAGTAAAAGAAAGTGAAAAATTACTGAATAAAGTTAAAGACACCATTAGCTTTTCAACTCCAATTAAAGAGGATGCAATCTTGCCTTCTGTTGGAGATTCATTCATCTACAAATGTAAAATATCTTTAGATAAATTTTGCGAGTTAAAACCATTGATTACTAAAGTGGACACTATTGATGATGTAATAGTAATAAATGGAAGCCATGATTTTGAAATGATTAAGGATGTAGGGTCTGTGCTTGACATTGCAGACAGGTATGATGTAAGAAGTGTTAAAGGGACTCATGCAATAGGCCATACCCGTTTTTCAACAGAAAGTGGAGTTGACAGATATCATGCTCACCCTTTCCAAACATATATTGTACGTGACATTTCCGTAGTGCACAACGGACAGATTACAAATTACTGGAAAATACGCGATCCTTTAGAAAGGAAAGGCCATACATTCGAAACATTCAATGATACTGAATGTCTTGTTCACTACATTGCAGATAAGTTGGATTCAGGCTACACATTAGAGGAAGCACTTGAACAGTCTGTAGAAGATATGGACGGTCCGTTTTCTTATATCATAGGAACTCCACAGGGAATCGGAATAGCAAAAGATAAATTGGGTCTAAGACCGGGTGTAATGGCAGAAACTGATGAGGTATTTGCAATTGCATCGGAGGAAGTATCCCTAAGGGAAGTAGTTGACACACACCATGTAGAGCAAATTTCTCCCGGTGAAGTGATGGTATATGAAATTTAGGTGATTGGATGAAAGTTTTTGAGATTGATGCTGAAAATTTAACCCCTCGTGAGATAAACTCACAAGTGAAAGAGGCTGCATGCGAATATGATAAGATAATCATCAGAAATCCTAATGCTAAACATTACCTTGCTGCCGGAGTGACTGAAGATGTTGAAATAGAATTTGACGGATCTGTAGGATACTTTGCAGGATGCATGTGTGACAAACCAAAAATCAAAATCAACGGAAATGCCGGATGGTTTGTAGGAGATAACATCACAGGTGGTGAAGTTATAGTGGATGGATCTGCCGGTGACGGAGCAGGTCAGGGAATATATGATGGTACTGTTGTTGTACGTGAATCAGTTGGTTCCAGAACTGGTGAAATCATGAAAAATGGAACAATAATCATTGGAGGAAACTCAGGATTCATGACAGGCATTTTCATGATGGGAGGACGCATAATCATCCTGGGTGATGTTGGAGATGATGTGGCCGAATCAATCATACGCGGTGTAGTATATGTCAAAGGTGAAATCAAAAGCTTGGGCTATAATGCAAAGTTGGAGGAACTTACCTTTGAAGATACTTTGAATCTCGAGGAAACATTAACAGAATATAATTTTGACATTGATGATTATTCAGAATTCAAAAAAATAGTTCCGGAAAGTACAAGACCATTTTATGGTCATTAAGGGGGAAGGAGTATGCCATACAGAGTTGAAAGAAATCCAGATTTATGTAAAAAAAATTTTGGACGTCCTGGTTGTTGCTGGTATCTGTGTGATGACAGGGATGAAAAAATTTGTGGAAAATGTTTTTCATGTTTTAATAATTGCCCTCATGGTGTTTATGAAATTATTCAGGGTGATCCATATCCATTGAACCAGGAAAAATGTGTTGGTTGTAGAATTTGTCTTGAAATGTGTCCTAACCGTGCAATTGAAGTAAATGCAATTCCGGAAGATGCAAGGCAGGGTTGGGGATTCCCGGATATTGTAGAAATTGTAAGGCAAGCCCAGACTGCATCATATAAGCTCCGAAGTACCGGTGCACTTAGAAGAATTCCTGACTTCGATGATTTGGTGGTAATTCCTGCTCAGGTATCAAGACCTCCTATTGATAAATATAGAGAACCGTGTGGAACTGATGTGATTTTGGGAGATAGATATGCGGAAAACCCTCTGAGATTAGCTACTCCAATAATGATTGGAGCAATGTCTTTTGGAGCCTTATCAAAAGAAGCCAAAATGGCTCTGGCTATTGGATCTTCACTTGCCGGAACAGTGACAAACACCGGTGAAGGTGGAATGCTTCCTGAAGAGCGGGAACTGGCAGATAAGTTAATTGCACAATATGCATCCGGTCGTTTTGGAGTGTCTGCTGATTATCTGAAAAAAGGGGATGCGATTGAGATAAAAATAGGTCAGGGAGCAAAATCCGGAATGGGAGGACATTTGCTCGGTGAAAAGGTAACTGCTGAAGTATCCAGAATTAGAAACATTCCTGAAGGATCAGATGCATTGTCACCTGCAAGGCACATGGATATTGTAGGGCCTGAAGATTTAAGTATGAAAATATCACAATTACGTGAAATAACCGATTGGAAAGTACCGATTATGGTTAAATTTGCTTCTGGTAAAGTGGCTTCTGATGTAAAAATCGCTGCAAAAGGTGGAGCGGATATAATCGTAGTCGACGGTATGCAGGGAGGGACTGGAGCAGGTCCTGAAGTAATTATGGAGCACTCCGGTATTCCATCCCTTGCTTCAATTGTAGAAGCAGATCTGGCATTAAAGGAAATAGGTTTAAGGGATCAAGTGAGTTTGGTTGCTGCAGGTGGAGTTCGTTCAGGTGCTGATTTGGCCAAAGCTATTGCACTTGGGGCTGATGCTGTATACATTGCAACAGCTGCATTGATATCAATCGGATGCAGAGTATGTCAGATGTGTTATACCGGAACATGCAGAAAAGGAATAGCCACTCAGGATTTATCCCTGAGACATAGGCTTGACTATAAGGAGATGGGTAAAAATGTGGCTAATTACATTAACACCATGACCGATGAGGCATGCATGTTAGTTCAGCAGGCTGGAAATACTCATATTACAAAACTTGAAAAAGAGAACCTGCGCGCATTGACATTGGAAGCATCCGCATTAACTGGTGTGCCGATGGCGGGGGTAGGTAAAATTTAGAGATTAATTTCTCTAAATAATATTATTTTTTTTAAAGGTAATTATATGAAAATTTTAGTTTCTATATAAAAATCAGGATTAATTTCCATAACCTTTTCGGATAAGTGTTCTATTAATTTTGACATATCCCCTTCAGGGTTGGTAAATAAGTAGATATTTTCATCTTTTACTTCAAGATTTTCAATTGAATTTCCTTCAAGCCGACGGAATGTCGGTTTAAATCCTTTGCAGTATCCAAATTCTGTTTTTATATTTTTTAATATGGTTGTATAAAAATTATTAGTTTCCATATTCCTTATTGAGTAATCAGTGTTTAACGTATTCAATTCTTCGATTAGATTATCAACTTTTTTGTCTAAAGCGGCTTCATCTTCTGCACTCATTGTAAAAAAAGTAAGGTCCTCGGCAACATCTGTCATATTAACGGGTTCTACATCAAAAAGCACATGGGAAGAGGATTGTGCAGAGGTATCTGAATGTTTAACTATAATATGATTAATATCATGTATGTACGGATGATCCATTATTACAATTGAAAGTTTTTTTACAGCAGTCATATTTAATAATATTTTTTTTACAATAAATAAATTTTAATATATTTAAATTAAATTATGACTCAATTATATGGTATAGAAATAAATGTATTAGTTGATAATTTTTAATTCCAATTCAAAATTAGGGTCGATTTCCATAAGTTTTTCGGATAAGTAATCATTTAATTTTAAAAGATTTTCCTGTGATTTGCAAAACATGTAAATGGCTTCGGGCAGCACATTCATATTT
>CADAOO010000073.1 GCA_902789505.1 uncultured Methanobrevibacter sp.
CCGTCCTTTCCGATAATTCTACCTTTGTGTCTTGCAAGGGCCTTTTTAGATTTTCCGATGTATAACGGTAAACTGATTACTTCCAGATAAATGTCATCATTGACTAATTTAAGCGCAACTTCCGGATTAAATCCGCGGGCTACTGCTTTAACGATATGATTAGCATTCCAAACGCCTAATGGATCTTCCATATCATCTCTAGGTGTTATATAAACTGTACCGTCATCACTGTCAATGTCTAAAATGGTTCCAGTTGCTTTTTCAATGGATTTTTTTACTCCTCCGTTGCTTCCAATCAATGCCCCTACTCTATTTTGAGGTATTTTTAAATAATCTGTTTCCGGCATTTTATCACCTTTTTTTATTAGAATTAATAATAAGTATTTAATCGAAATTATTTAAAATTTAGGATTAATTTATCTAAAATGATGCAGAAATTATTATTTTCTTAATTGTTCTTGTATTACTATTATTTTTCAATTTAAGAATGTAATTGAGAGTTTTTGTAGGAAAAAAGTTATTATTTGTCTTAAATAATTAATGACAAGAATATTTTATTTTTTCTTAAAATAGCTATTGATTAAGCATCATGCCTATCTTTTTCTGACAGTTTTATTTTCCCATGTTGTGAATTCATATCCGTTTTCATCATGTTCGATATTTTCCATAGGCACCAATGGCACTTTACCAAGGCCAAGAGGTGAATTGTATACGTATGTCGGTTTGCACATACCGCTTGTTCTGCCTTCCAGATGTTTCATAATCTCCAAACCTTTGGAAATGTCAACCTGGAAATGATTTGTACCTTTGATATCTTTCGGATGGAATAGATAATATGGGATTACACGGTATTTTTGCAGTTCCTCATTTGTTTTCTGAATGCAGTATTTATCGTCATTGACGTTGTGCAGCAATACCATCTGATTTCTTACAAGTATTCCATGGTCGGTTAATATGTCAACTGCCCGGACTGCTTCGGGAGTAATTTCACAGGCATGATTGAATTGTGTTGAAACATTCACTTTGTATTTTCTAAGCAATAAAGCTAATTCATCATCAATTCTAAATGGGAGCGTCGCCAATGTCCTTGTACCTACCCGTATTACTTCAACATGGCTGATTTGGGATAATTTATCGAATATATATTCCAGTTTCTTATTGGGCAATAATAATGCATCGCCGCCGGTAACTAACACTTCCCTGATGGTTGGATTATTTTCTATGAATTCTATTGATTCATCAATATCTTTTTTTGATGTGTTCCTGTCATAATCTCCTATTAATCTGCGGCGCTGGCAGTGTCTGCAGTACATGGGACAGGCATTGGTAACATTAATGATTAATTTGTTGGGGTATCTTCTGGTGATTTTTCCGGCGGGATTGGACTGTTCTTCCTTCATCGGGTCCAATTCTCCTGACCCTTCAAATTCTTTAATATTTGGAAATGACTGTAGTCTTATTGGACAGTTTGGATTGTTAATGTCAATTAATGAAAAATAATACGGGGTTATTGCAAATCTGTATTTTTCACCGACCTTTTTTATATTTCCGTATTCTTCTTTTGAAAGGTCAATATATTTTGAAATTTCATCCACGTCATTAATACGATTCCTTAATTGCCATTTGGGGTCATTCCAATCTTTTTCAGTTGCATTCAATTCTTTTAAAATTTTATTTTTGGTATCAGCATATAATTTTCTAGAAAATTCGCTGAATCCTGTTCTTACTTTTGATTTATGTTTCATATCATCAATAGCAATTTTATCAAGTTCATTTGAACGCATTAATGACTTTTTTCTATTCTGGTCTATAATAATCTACCCCTTTTTTTCAATGTTTTTTAAGCATGTTTATAATTCATCAGTTAATGATATATCTTTTTTATATAAAAAACATTTTTGTAAAAAAAAGGATTTCATCTTCATATCTCATAACCAAAAATGGATGTAATGGTGAAATGTCCCAAGAAATCCATATGAAAATGTTATGGAAATGGTTGTTGGTGGTGTTGAGATTTTTATAAAAATAGATAATTAAACAATCGTGTAATGCTTCATCAATGATGTGTAACTTGTTGGATAATATTGGGCATTAGTGTTGTAGGTCAATACAGATTTTGACTTGATTGATATATTTTGGGATTAATAAGACCATAGTTAATGAATGTTGTTGTTAAAATTAATGGAAAGTTTCAAATATTTTGAAAAATGTTTTTCTTTTTTTTCAATTTTTATATATTATTCTACTATTTTTATGAGTTTATATCTGATTTTAATCATTTTAAAATGTTCTTAACAAGGTTTATATGCATTAAAAAAGAAAAATTATAAAGAATATTAATTATTGTGCCTTGTAATTATATTCATTTTTCTATAATTAATTGGATCAGGAGGTGAAAACGCAAAATGAAAGGCAAAAGGTTAATCGTGATAATGGCTATAGTTATTCTTATGTTTACAATTCAGGCGTCTTGTGCGCTTGAAAATGATAATGACTTTAATTTAACGCAAACAACTGATGTTAATACATTTAATGATAAAATAGTTGATGATATAAGTAGTAATCAATTTAAGGATGAGCTATTAAATGACTCTGCAGACATTACAAGCAATATTAGCGTAAGCTCTGAAAATGATGTTTTGGGTGCTTCTAGTGAAAATGATGTTTTGGGCGCTAAGATTATTAATGTAACTTCCGGCAGTATGTCCGACTTACGTACTAAACTCCTTGATGCAAGAGACGGAGATACTATTTTCCTGAACGGTTTGACATTTGAAGGACCGTTTTATATGATTCAACTCAAGTATAATGTTAACATTTATGGAGGTAGTTACATCGGAGACACTAAAAGGGCTACATTGGACTTTTCCCAATTTATATATACTGATAAGGGTCAAAACAGATTGGATTTTCAGGCTAAGACTTTAATTTCTGGAGTTAATTTTGTAAATCATTATTATTCTGCGACAACCACTGATGAGTCAGGAAGGGGGCATATGATTTCTATTAAAAATTCTGCTTCAATTTATAATTGTTCCTTTATAAACAACACAGTTTTTCAAAAGTCGTATATTGTTCATATCAGTAAGGGAAATGGCATAACTTTTGACAATTGTGAATTTTACAATAATACTGGTTCAGTTATTGTATTTACTCAATCTGCTGTGTCTAATTTTGTTGCTAATAATAATCGTTTCGAAAACAATAAGGGAACCATTAATCGGGATGCCCCATCAAACTCTTTAGGATTATGTTTTAAAATTCAAACTAATGGTGCTATTTTAGACAATAATACCTTTATCAATAACACCAATGCGGTACACGGTGCAGCTTATTGTATAAATGCATATGATGTTATTGTATCCAATAATCATATTGAAAATAACTCCGCATCATATGGTGCAGGTATTGAATGTCACTTCGGTTCAATAAAAGTTTATAATACAACTTTCATAGGCAATGAAGCTTATGGGCCTAATTACATGAACCCTACTAGAAGTGGGGGTGGTGGTGCTATTGCTTTTATCGGACCCAATAATTACCTTGAAAATTGTACATTCATCAATAACCGTGCTGAAAACTTTGGTGGAGCGATGGATATCCATACTGTAGATAACCAAACTGCACATTACACTACAGTTGTAAACAGCAGATTTGAAAATAACACTGCTGAAAATCAGTTCGGTGGTGCTGTCTATATTCAGGGAGATTATGCAAACATTACAAACTGTAACTTTACTGATAACTCCGCACCTCTTGGGGGAGCAATACAAATCGTAGGTTCCGGTGCCGGCATCTATGATTCAAAATTCGTTGAAAATAATGCTATTCAGGGTGGTGCATGTTATATCAATGGTAATGATGCAACTGTAAACAACTCAACATTTGCAAATAACACTGCAACTCATAATTTGGGAAGCGGAATTCTTGATAATTCTTCAAAGGTTACTTCAGGTGGAGCTATGTTTATTCAAAGTAATGATGTAAACATTAAAGATACTTCCTTTGAAAGTAATGTTGCTGAGGGTAATTATTCTACCCGTACCGGTTTGGGTGGAGGTTTATATCTCTTTGGTCAAAATCCAAATTTTGACAATGTTAATTTCACTCAAAACGATGCTACATTCGGTGGTGGTGTTTATATAGAAGGTAATAATATTGGTACTTCAAACATAAACTTGTACAATAACACTGCTGTTCAGGGTGGTGCTGTTTATATTGACGGTGACGATATAACTCTTAATAAAATCACTGCAAAAGAAAACAATGCTATTCATGGTGGTGCTGTTTATATTGAAGGTCAAAACACTGATGTGGTTAATTCAACATTCGAGGACAACATTGTCACTCAGGATATTGATTCAATCAAACCTGGTGTTGAAACTCTTTTGACTATGGGTGGTGCTATCTATATCAATGGTAATAATGTAGCAATAGCTGGTAATAATACTTTCAGAAAAAATATCGCTTCAGGTTTTTATAGTAATGGTGGTCTTGGAGGTGCTATTGCTGTAAAAGGTAATAATACTATAATCCATAATGATCAGTTTACTTTAAATGAAGCGGTTACTGGTGGTGCTATATATGTTGATGGTGCTGATGCTACTATAAAAGACATGTACTTCACTACAAATAATGCTGTTCAAGGTGGTTCAATATTCGTCAATGGTGCTAATACTAATATTACTGGTAATACATTCTATGATAACAATGCAACACATAATTTATCTTTCAATATCTCTAGTCAAGTACTTAACTTACCTACTAAAGGTGGAGCTATTGCCATTAGTGGTAATTATTCTATTGTAACTAATAATAACTTTACATACAATGCTGCTATAGGTGTTAATCCTGATGGTGGTCTTGGAGGTGCTATCGCTATTGATGGTTATCATACAAATGTTACTAATAACTTATTTAATGATAATGAAGCTATCGTTGGTGGTGCACTATATGTAACTGGTACTAATACCACTATAGACAATACTAACTTCACATATAATAGAGCTATTAGAGGTGGGGGAGTTTATGTTAATGGTATTAACACAACTATTGTAAATTCACAATACATGTACAATAATGCTACACATAACCTAACTTACAACTTAAATCCTATATTTGATAGCATGTCTGCTGAAGGTGGGGCTATTGATATTGTAGGTAACAACACCTTATTGGAGAATGTAACATTCTCTGAAAACACTGCTATAGGTGCTAATCCTGATGGTGGTCTTGGTGGTGCTGTTTTTGTAAACGGTTTTGACACTAAAATTAAAGATGCTGCTTTTGATTTGAATCAGGCTATTAGAGGTGGAGCTATATATGTTAAAGGTACTTTAAATGCTCTTAATTATACAAATTTCACATCAAATAGTGCAATTCAAGGTGGAGCAGTCTTTATTGCTGCATTCAATACTACAATTTTTAATTGTGAATTCGATAACAACACTGCAACTCATAATTTAAGATTTGCAGTAACCGGTGAATTAAACAATCTCACTACTGTTGGTGGTGGTGTTACAGTTCATGGGGATGATGTTAATATAATTAATTCCACTTTCATTAATAATACTGCTGTTGCTAAATATGAAAACTGTGGTTTGGGTGGTGCTGTTTCTGTAAATGGTTCAGACAACTTCATATACAATTCTTTATTTGAAGATAATGAAGCGATTAAAGGTGGTGCTTTCTATCTTGAAGGAGGATCCACTTTAATAGAAGAATCTAATTTCACAGACAATCACGCAATAAAAGGTGGATCTGGTTATATCGATGGGAAAAATAGTATTATTAAAAATTCTCTATTTGAAAATAACAATGCAACCCATGATTTGAAATATGATTTACCAGATGTTTTGAAAAATTCAAAAACTGCTGGTGGAGCGGTTTACATTGTAGGCCATGACATTAACATAACTTCAAGTAATTTTACAGATAACCATGCTAATGCTAAATATGGAAATAATAGTATGGGCGGAGGTGCATTTTACATTGAAGGTAACATTGTTAATATTTCAGATTCCAAATTTGATGTTAACACTGCTGTAAGAGGTGGTGCCATATATATCGCAGGTAACATAACCAACATTTGTGATAGTAATTTCACACACAATTCTGTAACTAATTTGACAGTTATGGAAGGATTGGGTGGAGCAGTATATTTAGAAAATTCACATGATGGTGAGTTCGCTAGATGTAATTTTGAAAATAACTCCGCTTCAGTTAATGGTGGTGCTATTGATTGGCACGAAGGAGCTACTGACGGTAAAATTTTAAATTGTACCTTCACAAATAACACTGCTGGCGCTAATGGTGGTGCTGTTTACTGGTATGGTACTGTCGTTCTGGTGAAGGTGGTGCTGTTATTTGGACTGGTTCCAATGGTTTGGTTGATGGTTGTATCTTTGTGAATAATACTGCTGCTAAGAATGGTGGTGCGGTTTATTTAGATAATATCCAAGGAAGTAAATGTGATAATACTACATTCACTAATTCTCGCTTTGAGAATAACTCCGCTGCTGTTAATGGTGGTGCTATTGATTGGCATGATGGTGCTACAAATGGTAAAATCGAAGATTCTTCATTTGTGAATAATTCTGCTAAGGCTAATGGT
>CADAOO010000074.1 GCA_902789505.1 uncultured Methanobrevibacter sp.
AGGTGTAATCATATACACTCTTCCATTTGAAGCTTACACAGGCGATCACACTGTTGTAATGGTATATGAAGGTGATGAAGGTTATGTTCCTTCCAGTCTCAACGTTACTGTAGAAATTTTCGATGTAGATACTCAAATATTTGCTCTTGATAATATGTCTTATCCTGCTCCTTTAGTAGCTGCAGGTCTTGCTTATTATCCTATTGGGTTAACAACTGACATTCCTATTCCTGTAGTTGTGAACTACACTCTTAACATAACTGACAACTGGACTATTCCTATTGTTATCAACACCACTATTCCTGTTGATATTCCTATAGCTAATAAGACAGTTCATATTTTCTTCAACGGTGAAGAAGAAGAGTTCACTACAAATGCATTAGGTATAATCAACTACGTCATCCCTGCTAACACTGTTGCAGGCAACTACACTGTTGAAATGATATTTGCAGGTACTGATGGATACCGTGATAGCAGACTTGTTACTAATGTTGAAGTTTATGACATTCCTACTGTAATCACTTCTCTTGGTAACTTATCATATCCTACACCTGTAGTTCTTGAAGGTCTTGGTTACTATCCAATTCTCTTAACTACCAACATTTCATTCACTATAAACGGTACTGTTATTCCTATTCCACTTCCTTTAGCGAATAAGACCCTTACCGTTGATTTCAATGGTGTTTCAGAGGAATTAATGACAAATGAATACGGTATTGCATATTATGTTATTCCTACAACCACTGCTGCTGGCAATTACACTATCGATATAGCATTTGCTGGTGAAGAAGGTATTTATGCTCCAGCTAGCCTTACAACTGATGTAGAGATTTATGACATTGAATCTGTATTTATTGCTCCGGATAACATAACTTTCGAAGCTGCTGATGTTACTTCAGGATTTGCTAAAATCCCAATCTTTTTAGCTACCAACACAACTGTTCCTATTCCTTTAATAAATAAGACTGTTTTAGTTAACTTTAATGATCAATTTGAAGTGTACACTACCAGTTGGTTAGGTATGATCGTTTATACTGTTCCTGAAAACACTCCTGCAGGCAATTTCACTCTTTCAATGGCATTCCTTGGACAAGACGGCTATGCTGCATCTCAAGATGTAGTTCAGGTAGAAATCATAGGTATCAACACTGAAATTGTTGCAGAACCTACCATTACTGTAAAGGTAAAAGATCTCAACAACACTGCATTCAACTTGACTTTAATTGATGAAAATGGTAATGTTTTAGCTAATCAAACTATTACTATTGAATTCAACGGCATTGTTGGAGATTACGTTACTGATGAAAATGGTGCAATAAGCTATGGATTATCTGAAGTTCCTGCCGGTAATCATACTATTGTTATGAACTACCCTGGTGCTGGCAACTACACTGCATCCAAAGCTGTTTCAACTGTTGTTGCTGTAAAAGAACAACAACCAACTAAAATATTCTTACGTAATGCATTGTACTTCGTTACCCAAAATAAAATTGTTAATGTTACCTTATGGGACGCTAACAATAATCCTATTGTAGGTAAAAAAGTTTCCATTACTATGTATAATTCAACTTGGTCAGGCATCACTGATGAAACAGGTACCGCACACATTAGAGTAGGTATCGGTTTCGGTGTACACGATGCAGTTGTTCATTTCGATGGTGACGATGACTACTCAGCATCCAACAGAAGCGGTTACGTAAGAGTAATTAAAGAAACTCCTTCAGTAATGGTTCGTGGTGCTGATGCTAGATTCAAAGTTACTGATCCTGTAAAAACAGTTAAAGTATATCTCTGGGACAGAACAAGCAAACCACTCCCTGTAGGTTCAAAAATCGTTCTTAAAATCAACGGTCAAACCTATGTAGGATTTACTGACAGCGAAGGTATTGCCAGAATGAACATTGATATCAACAAGGTAGGTACTTTCAACGCTGAAGTCAAGTATGGTGGTAACACTGCTTACAACGCTGTAACAAGAATTGTAAAATTCGTAATTCAATAGAGATTTTTTAATCTCTATCTTTTTTTTATTTTTTCATGTAGATGAACTAATTTAAATTAGTTATTTTTGAAATATATATTAATAATTATTGCTTAATCAATCATTTATTTTAATGATTTTAACATAAACCATATTTTTTATGATAGCTTTCTTCAAGTATTCGAATACTTTTTCGTGGCCTATTTTTTCAGTGATTCTATTTTTCAAAAAAGTGGGGACTGACTGTATATTCGGCAGTTAAAAAATTGTCAAAACGTATGATTGATGGCTCTAATTGAATGGTGGTGTATTTTTTTTAAAAAAAGTAGTGGAACTGTAATTTAATTAATTGTAAAATTGATTAAAATGGAGGAAAATAAATCAGCAAAAATAGCTAATTTATTTCATTGCATTTTTAACCCTGTCAAAGAGTCCTTTTTCAACGGATTTAATTTCATCACCGCTTATATCAGCAAATTCTTTAAGCAGTTCTTTTTGTTTTGAATTTAACTTTTTAGGAACTACAACGCTGACGGTAACATACATGTTACCTCTGTTTGAATGTCTATAGGAAGTCATACCTTGACCTCTTAATTTGAATACTGTTCCGCTTTGTGTTCCTGGAGTAATTTTAAATTCGACTTCTTTTCCTTCAATGGTTGGAATGCTTATCAAATCGCCCAATGCCGCTTGAGGGAAACTGATTTGCTGTTCATAGTATATATGATCTCCTTCACGGGTAAATTCCTTATTTCGTTTGATGTGAACAGTAACAATCAAATCACCTTCCAGTCCAGGTGCTTCACCGCAGTTTCCTTCTCCGGAAACTCTTAAGTGATTGCCTTCATCGACTCCTTCGGGAATTTCGATTTTAATGGTTTTTGATTTTCTTTTGCTTCCTTTACCATGGCAGTCAGGACATGGGTCGGTAATTATTTTACCTGTACCGCCACATTCTCTGCAGGGTCTTACATTTACCATTTGACCTAAAAATGTGTTGCTGACTTCCTTAATCTGTCCTGTTCCGCCACAGGTTTTACAGGTTTCCGGTTCCACTCCCGGTTTGGATTTGGATCCGTTACATGTAGGGCATATTTCACTTCGGGTTATCTTAATTTCTTTATCGCATCCGGTAAATGCTTCTTCTAATGTAATTGGCACTTCTGTGTAAATGTCTGAACCTCTTTGAGGACCGGCTCTGCCTCTGCTACGGTTTCCTCCACCGAATCCGAACATTTCAAATATGTTTCCAATATCAAATCCTTGGAAAATATCATCAAAGTTGACATTCTGATAGAAATCCTCAGCAGTAAATCCATCCATTCCAGCATGGCCGTATTGGTCATATCTTTGGCGCTTTTCATCATCGGATAAGACAGCATAAGCTTCACTTACCTCTTTAAATTTTTCTTCAGCGCCTTCTTCATCACAAACATCCGGATGGTATTTTCTGGCTAATTTACGATAAGCTTTTTTAATTGTCTTTTCATCTGCAGTTTTATCTACTCCAAGAACTTCATAATAATCTCGCTTTTCTGCCATTTATTCACCTTAATAATGATAATTTAAAAAAATATAGAAAAAATAATAGTTTTATGTATTTGTTAGTTTATTTATTGATTCTGATTTCTGATTTTATTATATAACCTAACAAATTAAAAACTTATTATTTAATCTAATCGTCTTTTACTTCATAGTCTGCATCAATTGTGTCATCATCCTTGTCTTGAGCACCAGCATTTGGATCTTGGCCCTGTGCTTGCTGTTGGGCTTGAGCCTCAGCTTGTGCTTGTTGGTAAATTTTAGCACCAATTTCCTGAACTACGTTAGATAATTCATCAGACTTTTCTTTAATGGCAGCAACATCATCGCCAGCTATAAGTTCTCTTAATTCAGCTACAAGTCCTTCGACTTTAGTTTTTTCATCTTCAGATACTTGATCTTTGAGTTCATCTAAAGTTTTTTCTGAAGTGTAAATTAACGATTTCTTCATCGGATAATTTGGTTGAAGAGGTAATTGTAATGGCCTGTTCTTTACCGGTTCCTTTATCTTTAGCGGTTACGTTAATAATACCGTTTGCGTCAATATCGAATGTCACTTCAATTTGAGGGACTCCTCTAGGAGCAGGTGGGATTCCTACAAGTTGGAAACGTCCAAGTGAAGTGTTGTCTGCAGCCATTTTTCTTTCCCCTTGCAATACATTAATGTCTACGGAAGGCTGGTTATCTGCAGCTGTAGAGAATATTTGACTTTTTTTGGTTGGAATGGTAGTGTTTCTTTCAATTAATGTAGTTGATACTCCTCCTAAGGTTTCAATACCTAATGATAATGGAGTTACATCTAAAAGAACAATGTCTTTAATTTCTCCAGCTAATACTCCTCCTTGAATAGCTGCACCCATGGATACACATTCCATTGGGTCAATACCGCGTTCAACTGGTTTGCCTATGAATTTTTCAACAAAGTTTTGCACGATTGGCATTCTGGTAGGTCCACCAACTAAAATGACTTTGTCAATATCGGATTTACTCATTTTTGCATCATCTAATGCTTGTTGCATTGGTTTTCCTGATTTTTCTACAATGGAATCAACTAATTCTTCTAATTTAGCTCTTGTAAGACTGATAATTAGGTTTTTAGGGGTTCCGTCAGCACCCATTGCAATGAATGGTAAGTTTACTTCTGTGGTTGTGGTAGTGGATAATTCGATTTTTGCTTTTTCTGCAGCTTCCCTTAACCTTTGTACTGCCTGGTCGTTATCCATTAAATCAACGCCTTCTTTTGCTTTGAATTCGTCAGCCAGGTATTTGAGTAATACGTTATCCATATCGGTACCACCAAGTTGGGTGTCTCCGCTGGTGGATCTTACTTCGAACACTCCTCCACCGAATTCCATAATGGTTACGTCTAAGGTACCTCCACCTAAATCGTATACCATAATGTTCATGTCATCTTCTTCAGATTTGTCAAGACCGTATGCGAGGCTTGCTGCGTTGCGGTTCTTTGGTTGTCGTCGAAGTAAGCAGGTACAGTAATTACAGCTTTTTCAACAGGTTCTCCTAAGAAGGTTTCTGCATCTTTTTTAATTTTTTGTAGGATGAATGCGGAAATTTCCTGTGGGGAGTATTGTTTTCCGTTTACGGTTACTTTGTGGTCAGTACCCATGCTTCTTTTGATAGCACTTATTGTATTTTCAGGGTTGGTTACTGCCTGTCTTCTTGCAGGTTCTCCAACCAACATTTGACCGTCGTCGGTAAATGCAACATAACTTGGGAAGGATTTACCGTATTGGCTGGCACCTTCTGCAGAAGGAATTGTAGTTGGTTTACCTCCTACAAGTACAGATGCTGCTGAGTTACTTGTTCCTAAATCAATACCAATAATTTTTTCTTTTTTAGCGTCAGACATAATTATCACCTATTTTTTTTAATAAATTAATAAACTTGATTATTTTTTACATACAATAACTTTAGAGTATTTAAGGACTTTATCTTTGTACATGTATCCTTTCATGAGTTCATCTATAATATATCCGTCTTCGACATCATCTGATTTTTGTGTCATCAGCGCTTCGTGACATGTAAAATCAAATTTTTCTCCTTTTGCAGGTATTTCCTCAACACCTTCTTTTTTCAGAATGTCAGTAAATTTATTGTAGATAAGTTCTACTCCTCCTCTTAAGTCTTTGTCATTTTCAATTTCTAAAGCTCTGCCGAAATCTTCGTAACAGTCTATAAACTCTTTAATAATGTTTTCATTTGCGAATTTGATAATTTCTGCATTTTTTCGGTCTGTGATTTTTTTGAAATTTTCGAAATCTGCTTGAAGTCTTTGGGATAATGAGATATATTCCAGAGTTTCAACTTCTTGTTTTTCAAGATCTTCTTTGAGTTTGGCAATTTCTTTATCTTTCAAAGCTAACTCATCAAGAACCTCTTCAGGTTCTTCTTCGAAATTATCTTGAGTTTCAACTTCAGTTTCGCTTTTTTTTTCATCTGTCATTGAGCCACCCTTTTCACGTTTTTTGAAAAACTTGTGTAATAACTCTTTAAAGAGAAGGGTTTTCTTTAAGCACTTTAATATTGGTTTTGGGAATTTATGGACATATAGGAAAATGGTTCATCATTTGGGAGTTATTACTTTAAGTTTTTCTGAACCAAATATTAAAGTAACAAAAAGTTATCTTTCTCCTACTATATTATAGTAACAAAAAGTTATATAAAGGTTTCGATATTTGGGCACTTTTTTCTTACAAAGTGTAATAAAAATACAATACTTTAAATATGGTATCGGATATAAGTTATAATCATGACTAATAGTAAAGACATTAAACAAAATAAAAATGTCGATTCTTCTAATGGCCGCATAGAAATTAGAGGAAACTATACTGACCCATTAGATGGAATTGATAAAGAAGACATACTTGATGTAATGGGTTGTAAGACTAGAAGGGATATTATCAACCTTTTAAGGGAAGAGCCTATGTTTGTTAGCGAAATATCAAATGAACTTGAAATAGGTCAAAAAGCTATCATAGAACATTTGCGTGCTATGGAGGAAATTGGTATTCTAAACTCTTCTTATAAGAAAATATTAAGGGGCCGTCCTCGCAAATACTATGATTTGCAGAATGAAGTCAATATCCACATTACAATCAACAGGAATACATTTGATGTTAATCTTTCCGATGACATCCTCAATACACTGCAGCTTCCATCAGGCGACGAATGGTCAAAACTTCTGGATATTGAAAAAAGAATTGATGATGGACAGCTTGAAGCGATTGATGAGCTTAAAAATCAAATCAGACTGTACGGCAACCTTTTGGAAAGAGCGGAATATATTCTTGAGAGAACTATAAAAAACAGATAACTTTGTTGTGTGGTCATTAATTTAATTGTTTGAATTTTCTTCAAACAATCCTTTTTTTAGTTATTATTGCCTGTCCGAGAGATACGGATCCGTCTCCGGCACATGTATTTTTGTGTTGAATAAATTCATATTCATTGTTTTCAATATAATTTTTAACGGTGTCGGTAATGGCTTCATTGTAAAATACTCCTCCTGTGGCACCAATACTGTTAAGCTTTTTCTTATCTGCGGCCTGTATTGCAAGTTCACTCAGTCCTCTGGCTACTGCAATTTGGCCTGCCCTTGCAATGTCTGCCTTTTTTTCGCCATTTTGATATAGCTTCACAACTTCCCTTAAAATTTCAGTGGTATTCAATTGATTATTTTCGATGGTGAATGGAATTTCCAAATCATTTGTGGAGTAATATGCACAGGATTCAAGCTTCATGGAACATTCCCCTTCATATGTTCTTTCGTTGCATATTTCCAGGCCAACAGCCATCGAATCAAGAACTCTTCCGGTACTTGTTGTTTCACCGACATTAATTCCGGCATCTATCTGCTTGAATATGTTTTTGATTTCAGTTTCACCATATTTGAACTGGTCGGAATAATTTTTAATCAGGTCTTCATCTTTTAAGATGCTTGCAAGCATTTTTGCGGGATACTTGGTTGCCATATCTCCTCCGGGCATAAGCTGGCTTTCAAGATGACCCATTCTTTCGAAGTTTTTGACATCCGTATAGAGAATTTCTCCTCCCCAGCTGGTTCCGTCACTTCCATAGCCCACTCCATCTGCAGCTATCACAATCATCTCCTCAATTGCGCTGTCATTTGCAAGAGCAATTGAGTGTGCATGGTGGTGCTGAACAGGATTGACTTCGGCATCATATTTTTCAGCCAGTTCATAAGCCAGACGGGTTGTAAAGAAATGGGGATGCATATCACATGCAATCACATCAAACTCACTGATTTTGGTAATCCTTTGCATATTTGCAATGGCTTCTTTTAAAAATTCCAATGTTTTAGGTTTATTTGTATTTCCAATATGCTGTGATGGATACACTATATCGTCCTTTGCTATTGAAAAGGTCACATCAAGCTCGGGACCCAAAGCAAGCACGTTTAAGTCATTTACTTCATAATTGATTTTGTAAGGCTCGGGGGTATAACCGCGGGACCTTCTGATGAAAGATAATTCATTGTTTCTGAACCTGATAACAGAGTCGTCACATCTATTTAAGATTTTACGGTTATGAATGAGGGAATAGTCATTTATTCCATTTATGATTTCTTCATTATTAATCATCATGGGTTCTCCAGGGGTATTTGCTGAAGTCATGACATATGTGTCAATGTCTCCTTCATCAAAGAGCAGATAATGCATCGGAGAGTATGGAAGCATCACTCCAATGTTGTGGAGTCCGGGAGACAATGATTCGGGGAACCGATAACTGTCATTTTTCTTTAGAATTACAATGGGTCTTTTATTTGATAAGATAGTTTCAATCTCTTTTTTTGTCAGTTGGGCATATTTTTTGACGCTTTCCAAATCTTTGGTCATTACTGCAAAAGCCTGATTCGGACGGTTCAGGCGTTTTCTAAGCTCATTTATTGCATCGTCATTATATGCATCAACGGCCAAATGTGTTCCTCCGATTCCCTTGATGGCCAGTATCTTTCCTTCTTTAAGTACTTCTGCACCCATCTTAATCGGATTTTCACAATCGACTTTATTTGATCCCTCATAAAAGGCCATTTTGGGGCCGCAGTCACTGCAGCAGATTGCTTCGCCATGGTATCTTCTGTTTAATGGCTGCCTATATTCCATAAGGCATTCATCACATAATGGAAACTCATCCATTGAAGTTCTTTCCCTGTCATATGGAACACTTTCGATAACTGTAAATCTTGGTCCACAGTCAGTACAGGCATTAAACGGATACTTATAGCGTCTATCACTTGGAGTTCTTATTTCTTCAAGACATTTGTCACAAATCGCAATGTCGGGGGGAATTACACTAATTCCGGAATAGGAATCTCCACTTTCAATAATTTCAAAATCAGAATAATTGCCTTCATCAATATCCTCCACAATCATGGAATCTATTTTTGCTATTGGAGGCAATTCCCTCGGCAATCTGTCAATAAATGAATCGGTATTTTCACCTTCAATAATGATTTCAACAACATTTCCAAGGTTCCTTACGTATCCATTAAGATTCAAATCAACTGCAAGCCTGTAAACGTACGGTCTAAATCCTACGCCTTGGACTATTCCTTGTGTCAAAATCTTTTGGGCTTTCATAAATATATTATTTAAGTTAAATTTTATATAAAATTTTATCCTAAGTAATACTATGAAAGAAATTCTTGAAAAACTGGTCAGCGGAAAACTTGATGTTGATGAGGCCGAAAATCTCATCAAGGCAAATAATATTCTGGAATTTGATGACATTGCAAAAATTGACATTAAGAGAAATGAGCGTGCAGGTTTTCCGGAAGCTGTCTTTTCACAAAGCAAGGATTATGAAGACTTATTGCTGATTATTGAAAGGTATCTTGAGAGTGGGGATGATGATTTAATACTAACCAGATTGTCCCCTGAGAGATATGAAAGAATCCTGAGTGATTTGGGTGAAAATTCATTTATATTTGATTATAATAAAAGGGCGCAAATTTTAATCATCAGAAAAGAGGTTACAAAAAAAGATCCGATAGCGAAAATAGGAATCATAACTGCCGGAACTTCAGACATTAACGTTGCTGAAGAGGCCAGGGTGATTGTTGAAGAGGGAGGATGTGAAGCTATTACTTCTTATGACATTGGCGTTGCCGGAATCCACAGGCTATTTCCACAGATAGCCCATATGGTGAAGGAAGGCGTAAAGGTGTTTATTGTATGTGCCGGAATGGAAGGGGCTCTGCCTTCAGTTGTTGCAGGTCTTGTTGATGTTCCAGTCATTGGAGTTCCTACATCTGTTGGTTATGGTGTAGGAAAAGGTGGAAGAGTCGCCCTAGATGCAATGCTTCAGTCATGCGCTCCGGGAATTGCTGTTGTTAACATTGACAATGGGTTCGGTGCAGGTGTTTTCGCACTTTCCATTGTAAAGACGGATTAAAATGAGATATGAAACCTTTGATTCTGAAGTCCATGATGTTTTGAAAGTAGCCAAACTTGTTTATGACGTTGATTTCAGAACATTTGACATGCTTTTTAAAAATCCCGATGATGCTGTTAAAGCTATTGCAAATGATTTAAGAAGAAATGATATTGAATACTGCTTTAAACTAATATTTGATGATAATAATGAAATGGTGGGGATACTGAAAATGTATTCCGCCGACACTCATCACAAGTTTCATTTCAAATCAATAAAATTAATAATAGTGGACATTTTGGACCATTTTGTTTTGTGCGATATAAAAAAGGGCGATTTGTATCTTTCGGAAATAGCTATTGATGAAAATTTTAGGGGGCAGGGCATAGGGCGTAAAGTCATATTGGATGCAATCGAATATGCTCGGTCTAAAAATTTTAAAAGACTTATTTTGGATGCTGATTTAAGAAATGAATATGGAACTAATCCTTTAGGGGTATGTTTTCAATTGCTTCATGAACTCTTTTACAATTGTTTTTGTCTTTGAAAATGAAGAAGTCATTAATTCTTTTGCGGTACATGTCTTTAATTTCACAATTGTTTTCCATGTATTCGATTGTTAAATTCACTAATTCATCTTCCCTTTTACATATTTCTCCGAAACCCATGGTTTCATAGTCATAAAAGCTGTCTTCTAAATTAAAGTGATAGTCATGTGCATATTGATAGTAAATCACAGGCTTGTTTAAATAGGCAAAATCAAAGGCTACAGAAGAGAAATCCGTTATCATTAATGATCCGCTGTTGAACAGTACTTGAAATTTGGTTTTCTCATAGTCGATTTTGACGTAATCATTTTCATCATAAAGATTTATGAAGTTATACACGTTTGGATGGGGCCTGAAAATTATTTCATAGCCATACTCTTTCGCCTTTTGAATCAGCCGTTCATTATTGATTAGTGAGTTAAACCTTTTGAAATATTCTGTTTCCTGAATATACTCATTGGATTTGCTTGTCAGATTTCTTCTCCATGAAGGCATTATTATGATTTGTTTTTTACCTTCGATGTTTTTGAGGTTGTCATACCTTGGCAACCCTTTTAATTGCACCACTTTTTCACTGTAATTGTAGGGGTGATTGAAAATTGATGAAAATTCTTTTGTTGAACTGACCAAAAAGAATGATAAATTCATGTTTGATTTATTTAACCATGATGAAATGTTGTCCTTTAAAATTCCATGCTGCAGGAATATGTTGTTTGATTTTAAAAGCCCTGCAAAATAAGGATAACCTCTTTCTTCATAGTCGTCATTATCTTTACTTAAAATAAAATATCTGGTTATCCCATCATCTTTTTTAATGGCGTATTTAAAGAGGTGCAGTCCGTTGTCATCGGATTCATCGGGCCTATCCATATAGAACCATATTCTTCTGTTTTTTAAGAATGGATATCCCAACAGGTAAGCCAGTCTAAACGGAAATGCTTTTAGAAATTCTGTGTCACGATTTTTAAGCAATCTGAATGTAGTTTTTGCTTCCTGTAAAATCCAACTTAATCCGTTTTTCTTTTTTATGACAATTTTATCGTCTTTATGTACGCTCAGGTAATGTTTTGTTTTGGCATAACCGATTACGCTCAGGTAATGTTTTGTTTTGGCATAACCGATTATTTTAGAAAAGTTGCACGGTCTTGAAAAGTCAATGTTCAATTTTTTGTTTTTTGATTTAAATTCGATTTCATATTTTTTGGTTGTTGATAATGGGATTTTTGCTTCAAACGAATAATCATAAAGGTATCTGTGTCCTAAACTGTAATTGTCATTTTGAGGAAATCTGACTTTTTTTATTGGGATGCTGTTTCCATTTACATAAACTTTAACGTCTCTCTCATAATTATTTTTTATATGGGCCAAAATGTTCAACTTGTTGTTTATTATGTCATAAACATCGATGAATACAGTATTCAATTTTAATTTATCCATCATGTCCTCATTGAGATTGTTATCATACTTTGTCATGAATAATGCTGGTTTCATTTCCTCTTCAAGGAGCAGGTTGTCGAAAATTATTTCATCATCAATGAGTTCAACTATTTTTTTTAATTTGGATAGGTCTAATTCATATTTGGACTGTTCCATTGAAAAAATCCAGTTAATTTGATTTAACAGTTCATATTGTATGAATTTCGGCATCTTTATGAATTTTTCTTCACTTTTGGACACTATATTCTTTAAATTGTTTTCAACAAAGTCATCATATTCGTTAAAATCAAGATATCTGTCCTCGGTTGGGAGCATTTTTTCTTCTATATATTTCATGTAATAGCTGGCTTCCTTACAAATGCCCAAATTTGGGTTATTAATTAATATATCATTTAAAAAGCTGATGTATTCGTTGAAATCATTTAAAAAGAAAGTTTTAATCGCATCTTTTCGAATGAAAGTTGATGGTCCTAATAATTGGGCTTTTTCAGGTTCTTTTAGAAGGTTGGCTGTTGAGGTCTTTTTCACGGCGTAATCGAGATATCTTTCTTTTCTGTTGTTTTTATAGTAATATATGGGCACGGTTGTTACGTCAACATCGGGGGAATCATTGAAAAATTTTAAAACATCTTTGAGGCTGTTTTCTGACAGGTAATCATTGTTTTCTAAAAAACCGACATATTTTCCATTTGCTTTTTCAAGGCCAATATTTTTAGCTATCTGGCAGTCATTTTCAAAAAATCGGATGTTTTTGGGATATTCGCAAGTAAATTTTTCACAAATTCTTTTGGTATTGTCTGCGCTGTTATTGTCGACGATGATGGCTTCAATATTTTTTTCAAAATCAAGGGTCTGATTAATTAGAGAGTTGAGTGTTTTTCCAATACCTTCGGCAGAATTGTGTGTGGGTATTATAATTGAAAATTTGAATTCACTCAACTTTATTCCTCTATTAATCTTGTGCTTGTTTATAATCCGGTTGCAGTGTTGTTATTATAAACTCCAGGATATTGTTTACTTTATTCATATCCTCAAATCCGCTCATGTCTACACGGTAAGTGTGATTATAATAATAGAAAACTGAACTGGACGATATTGTGTTGTTTGTTTCTGCAGTAAGCTGTAACACTTCCACGCTATTAATATTCTTTGTTTCATCATTAATGTTGGAATACTTCGGATTATTCTTGTAGGTTTCCGTTACATTTTTAAAGCTATCCTTTACATAATCTCCTTTTCCCAGATCGTGGATATTGATTTTTTCGCTACTTTTCTTATTGTATAATTCTGCGGATTTTGTATTGGTTTCTCCTACTGAAAATCCGTCGGGTAATGTTATAGTAGTTTTGCTGAATGTTGTAATGGCATGTCCAATTGTATATGAATTGTCGACTACAACATACATGCAACCTATTCCTACAATCAATATTGCTATAATCATTATGACTCGCTTATCCATAATAAAACCTTTCTATTTCTTTTTGCTGCGTTCAACGTAAGCATCAATAACTTCCTTGGTGTCCCCGTCCATAATTATTTTTCCATTTTCAAGCCAGATGCATCTGTTGCAGATTTCCAGGATATCCATAAGTGCATGTGAAACGAAAAGAACTGTGGCGCCGCTTTTCATCATGTCCTTGAGCTTGGCTGAACTTTTCTGTTTGAATTTGATGTCCCCCACAGCCAATATTTCGTCAATGATCAGTATATCGGGATTTACTGCAGTAGCTATGGAAAAGCCCAATTTTGATTTCATACCTTTTGAGTAGTTTTTAACGGGATAGTTAATGAATTCGCCAAGTTCCGAAAACTCGACAATTTCGTCATATTTTTCCTTGATAAACTCTTCATCCATACTTAAAAAAGCGCCGTTCAGATAGACATTATTTTTCCCAGTATAATTTTTGTCAAAACCTGCACTGAGCTCTAGCAATGGAGCAAGTTTACCTTTAATTTTAATGCTGCCTTCTGTAGGTTCATAAATTCCTGCAATGATTCTCAGTAATGTGGATTTACCAGCACCGTTGAATCCAAGGATTCCAATTCTTTCTCCTTTATGAACATTAAATGAAACTCCGTCAAGAATCCTTATTTTCTGCTTTTCCTTTTTGTTTCTTTTGATGGTTCTAATGACATATTCCTTGAGGGTATCGATTTTATCTTTTGAAACCTTGAATTCCATTACCAGGTCTTTTACTTCTATTACAACTTCCCCTTTTTCATCTGCAGGTAATACAACCGCATCTTTTTTTCTAAAAAACCTTAGAACTTTATCCATGAAACTCATAATATTACCTACTTAAATTTCTAATGACAATTTTTTATCATAAATGTTAAATAACAGGATTCCCACGCCTAACACTGTAAATGCAAATACTGCCAGATAAGCTAGTGTATTTAAGTTTGGTGCAATTCCATAAACAACACATTCCCTGAAGCATGAAATCGCTGAATATACAGGATTCAATGTGAAAATCATTTGAACCTGTGCAGGCACGATTTCCATTGGGTAGAACAATGCGGATGCATACATCAGGATTAATGTAAATACATTGTATAGATATCCGATATCTGAGAAATAAGTGTTACAAACTGCAAGTATCAATCCAACTCCGAATATTAAGATTACTAAAAAGAATATCGGAACAATTGCATATAATGAAGTTATATGGAATTGTGCTCCGGTAATCAGCATTACTCCAAATAAAATCACAAATGAAATAAGGAAGTTTACAAATTCATAACAGACTGCACTTATTGAAAACATGTATTTCGGAACATAAATCTTCTTTAGAATATATGCATTGCTTTTAATGGATCTCATTGCTCCTTTTGTAGCATTATTGTAAAAATCATATATCAGTCTTCCGGAAAGGAAATACACCGGATAATTTTCAATGGTTCTACCGAATAACATTGAGAAAATTGCTGTAAAAACAAGCATGATTAAAAGAGGGTTGAAAAAACTCCATAGGATACCTAAAACTGAATCCTTATACTTTGAAGTTAAATCCCTTTTAACTAATTGCTTTAACAGAAATTTCATTTCTGAGAATGTATCAAACATGTTTTTTCCCTGTTATTTTCTTCTTTTTTCGAATTCATCAAACACTTCATCGATTTTTATGCCTTTTTGGACTAAAATCAGGAGAGTGTGGAAAATCAAATCCACTGATTCATAAACTAGATTTTCATCATTTTTGGCAGCTATCAAAACTTCACCTGCTTCTTCAGCGATTTTTTCAAGTATTTTGTCCTCTGCTTTTTTGTCGCTGTCCTGCATGATTTTTGAGGTATAAGAATCGATTGGATTGTCCCTTCTGGACTCTAATACTTCATATACTTCCCGTATAATCCCGTCATTAGCCATCTAGTCATCACCTTTAGAGGCTTGATCCTGGATACTTTCTGTAAGAGCTATTAATGGGTGTTTGTCATCGTCAATAATTTCAATGTCTTCAAAAGTTCTGATTCCTGCTTTATCAGCAGTTTTTTCCATACCTAATTTGATGTCTTGGCCCAAGTCAACAACATAGGAGTCCACGGTTTTGTATCCTCTTTGTTTTGAGGCCACAGCTCTGTGGTGACCATCAACCAGAATCCATCTTTCTCCAGTTTTAACAACAATTGCAGGTTCTGCTAAACCTTTTTCCAATTCATATGCTCTTCCTTCAAGTTCGTCAGCATATACCTTATCCTGTGTAGGCCTTAATTTGTTTGTTTCAACAGGCATGTGTTTTAAGGTAGTTTTAATTCCGTATAATTGTTCCATTGTCTTCTTGAAGTATTCCACTTTATTTGGAGTTGACCTTTCGATGTGTGACCTGACCATATCGGTATTGGTTATGATTCCGACCAGTTCTCCTTTTTTATTAACAACAGGCATTCTTGAAATTCCTCTTCTAAACATTACCCTTGAAGCGTCATTTATGGATAAGTCCTGATTGGCAACAACTAATTTTGTAGTCATCAAATCTTCAACTGTGTCTGCCCATTCCTTTGACACGATATCGAATGCGGTTACCATTCCTACCAGTTTGCCGTTGTCAACAACAGGATAACTGTTGTGATGACTTTCTTTCATAAGTTTGATGATTTTTTCGGTTTTTGTCTCTGGAGAAACGCTGATAACGTTTTTTGTCATGTAATCATTAACATATGTTTTTTTACTTGCCATTATTTTCCACCCCTATTTTTCAATATTTTCCCTTAATAATTTAACAGTCTCACCTGGATCTGCTTTTCCACGGGTTAATCTCATAACTTGTCCAACCAGGAAGTTTAAAGAAGCTTTTTGACCACCAAGATAATCGTCAACAGCTTTTGGATTTTCATCTATAGCTTGTTTAACGGCAGCCAGTACTTCATCATCTTTAACAACACCAAGCAATCCCATTTCTTCTGCAATTTCTTTAGGAGTCTTGTCATTATTTGGCATTTGTTCAATAATTCTTTGGCCTGCTTTTGTGGTAATTTCTTTTGCTTCCAACATTTTCAGGAATTCAATTAGATTTTCCACTGTAATTTCACTGTCGGAGAAGTCCAATTTATTGTATGACAATACTCTTTTAAGCTCATCTCTCATCCATTTTGATGCGAATTTAGGATCGATTTCCTTTGCCACTTCTTCGTAGGCAATAGCCAGGTCAAGTTCTGATGTCAATACTTTCGCGGATTCTTCATCAATGCCGTAATCTTCAACAAATCTTTTCACTTTATTGTGTGGAGCTTCAGGCATTGTATCTGAAATTCTTTGAATGGTTTCATCGCTGATTTGCATTGGAGGTAAGTCTGGATCGGTAATAAATCTGTAATCATCAGCATCCTCTTTCAGTCTCATTGCAACTGTAATCATTTGGGATTCTAAGTATGCACGGGTTTCCTGTTTAACTTCAACTCCCCTTTTCATAAGGTTTTTTTGCCTTACAAGTTCAAATTTCAATGCTTTATAAGCACCTTTGATGGAGTTGATGTTTTTCATTTCCACTCTGTTTCCTCCGTTGATGGAAATGTTTACATCAGCCCTCATTGTACCTTCACCACGTGCTCCCCCACTATATTCCAAAACACGAATCAATTCTTTCAGGAAGTTTCTGGCTTCTTCCGGAGATTTGATGTCTGGTTCAGTAACGATTTCAACTAATGGGATTCCTGAACGATTAAAGTTAACAAAACCTCTATCAGGGTTGTATTGACCAGGGTCTTCTTCAGCGTGAATTTCTCTGATTCTAATTCCATTCAATTCACCATTGATTCCAATAGGAATAGAGGTTCTTTGGTAACCTGACGGTAAATCAGGGTAATCGTAATGTTTTCTCATGAAATAAATAACATCTTGATCGATTTCACAGTTAAGCATTAAAGCTATCATCAATGCATTTTCTAAAGCTTTCTTATTTGTAGGGTGTGGTTTTGCACCTGGTTGGTTTAAACAAACTGGACAGATGTTTGTATTTGCAGGTGCGTCCTGATAATTTGTAGGACAGTCACAGAATAATTTTGATTCAGTTTCTAATTGTACGTGGATTTCGAGTCCACACATCATATCAACAGTGTTGGGATAATTTTTCAATAATTTATATTATATTTATATTTGTTACATTGGATTTATAAAGATTATCGAAAATAAGTTATTTGGTGATGAAGGTTTGTTGTTAATATTTATTTTTCAGTGATTCTTTAACATACCTTTTGACAAATTTGTCCAAGTCTGGTGAAACTTCACTTTTTTCAGGACCTAATTTTGCTTTATCAGTAAATGTTCCCTTTAGTTCACGTCCTGCCCATTTCACTTCTTCTTCAACTCTTTTACCGTACTTTGTTCCAAACATTTTA
>CADAOO010000075.1 GCA_902789505.1 uncultured Methanobrevibacter sp.
TTCATCCAATCCATAAAAAGTAGCGGAAAAAGTCTGAGAACTTCTATAACGTTTTTCCAAATCGTTTGCCCTGACAGAATTATATACAGTAATCTTATTGGTTTTGCTTTGACCTGTTACAGGGTTTACAGAAGTAATTGTATGAGTTCCGACAGTAGCGGTAATTTTCAACATGGCCACACCCTCGGAATCTGTCATGGATGTGAAATACAAACGATTGTTGAATATGAATGTAATGTTTGTATCAGCCAATGGCTTACCGTTTGAATCATAAAAAGTAGCATAGTAATTGCTGTTACTTCTATAACGTTTACCAAAATCCTCAGCATCAATAGTGTCTTTCACAGTATTTTTACTAGTCAACAAAATATTTTCATTTCCATACTCATCAGCTGCAGCGCCATCACCATTCAAGGCATTGGTGTTATCTGAAGCCGAAAGAATTGCAGAGTTTGAAACATTTTCAATAAAACTAGCTTTTAAAACTTCATTAGAATAAGTTTGATCTTCATCAATAGAATCGACCATAATCGTTCCCGAAGGAGGTTCCTCCTCGGCATCTCCAATAGTCATATCATCAGTTGAAGTCATCTCAACAGCAGCAACTGAAGAAATGGACAACATGAAAATTAGAGTTACAAAAAACAATTTAATTTTTTTATTAAACATATTTTTACTCCATTTAAATATAATTTGCACTATATCCTTTTTTAGCTTTTCTTATAAAAAGCTTTTGATTTTTTAAAAAAGCACAGATAAGGCTAATTGATTGAAAATAAACATTATTAAGTTAATAAATAAAATAAACAGATTAAAATAGAATAAAATTAATTCAAAAGATACGATTTATCTAAAAATACGCTCACCAATACAACATCCTATTAAATATCTCCTAAGAATGTTTAAACATTAATTATAAAAGTTAAAATACATCAAGAAAATAATGAAAAAAACAACCATAAAAACATTCTTTAATTGAAAAATAAAGAAAAATAAAAATAGAAATCAAAAATCAAAGCCAAAATAATAAAAAAAAGTAAATGTTGAAAAAATCTATTCAACAGTTACACATTTCGCAAGATTCTTAGGTTTGTCCGGGTCATGACCTTTCTCAATTGTAATATAATAAGCTATCAATTGCAAAGGCACAATGTAAACCAACGGTGCAATGATTTCTTTAACATCTGAATTGATTGGAATAACCTCATCTGACTTTGCCTTTAGAGATTCATCATCAGCTGATCCGATGGCAAGTACATTAGCTCCACGGGATTTGACCTCTTCCAAATTACTCATTGTCTTTCTGTAATTGTCTCCAGGAGGAATAACTACAACAACGGGAATTCCTTCATCAATCAAAGCCAAAGGACCGTGCTTGAGTTCACCTGCAGCATAACCTTCACCATGAATGTAGGTAATTTCCTTAAGTTTTAAAGCTCCTTCCAAAGCGGTAGGATATGAATAGCCCCTTCCCAAATAGAAGAAATCTCTCGCATAGTTATATCTTTTTGATATCTCCTTAACTAACTCGACATTTCCAAGAGCCTCATCAATAAACTCAGGTACCTTTTCAATCTCTTTAAGCAATTCCATATTTTTGGATATCAATGCAGACAATAAATAAATCGCTGTAAGTTGAGCAACATATGTTTTTGTTGCAGCAACTCCAATTTCAGGACCCGCCTGTGTTTGAATTACATATTGAGCTCTTCTGGTAATGGATGAACCAGCCACATTAACAATACCCAAAGTCTTGGATGTCTGATTGGCAACATCAAGAGCCTTGAGTGAATCCGCTGTTTCACCTGATTGTGAGATGAAAACAACCAATGTTTTGTCGTTTAAGGTATTAGCGGAATATTTGAATTCTGATGCCAATATTACATCAGTCGGAATGCCTGCAAGAGATTCTATTAAATACTTTCCAGTTAATGAAGCATGATAAGAAGTTCCGCATGCCACAAAACAGATTCTCTGAATATCCCCCACATCATCAATGATTTCCTGAATATTGTCCTTTTGTGTCAATGTATTTCTAACGGCAGTTGCCTGTTCATTGATTTCCTTAATCATGAAATGGTCGTAACCTTCCTTTTCAGCCATTTCAGGAGTCCAATTGATGGTGTCTATTTCCTTGTTGACCACATTGTCAAATTCATCATGGACAACAACACCTTCCTTGTCCAAAATAACTATTTCACCCTTTTCAGGATAGATTATATCCCTTGCATATTTTAAAATAGCCGGAGAGTCTGAAGCCAGGAAATAACCGTCATCCCCAATTCCAACAATTAAAGGAGAATCCTTACGTGTTGCAACAATCTTGTCGGGTTCGTTTTTACTAATGGCCGCAATTGCATAAGCTCCTTCGATTACATCAATGGTTTTTCTAACCGCATGTTCCAAATCAAATTTTTCAGCCATGAACTTCTGAATTAAATGTGGAATGACTTCAGTATCAGTATCTGACTTGAAAACATGACCCTCAAGAGTTAACTTTTCCTTAATCTCCAGATAATTCTCAATAATACCATTGTGTACAACTGCAATTGAAGTGTCCTCATCAACATGAGGGTGTGCATTTAACTTTGAAGGGTCACCGTGTGTTGCCCAGCGAACATGTGCAATTCCAAAGTTTCCTGGCATATCGGTCAAGTCCAGTTTTTTATTCACTTCTTCAATTTTGCCCTTATCTTTCTTAATGTAGATATTTCCTTCATCGAAAGTCGCTAAGCCAATTGAATCATAACCTCTGTATTCTAATTTTGAAATACAATCAAAAAGGATAGGTGCTACATCTTCTTCATCTTTTAATATACAACCTACAATTCCACACATCTAATCACCGTCATAATTGTAAATATCCTTATAAAGTTTTACTACTTCGCCTATTATTAATATAGCAGGAGTGTTGATTTCCTTATCCGCAATGTCACCCAATGTTCCAAATACAAGCCTTTCATCAGGCAATGTTCCGCTTTCAATTGCACAAACTGGAGTATCTGCCGGACGATACTTCATTATTTCAGAAGTATTTTCACGAATATTTCCAATTCCCATTAAAATAACTAATGTATCTGCAGTATAATCCCAATGAACCTGACTTTCAGGTTTTGTTGGATCTTCATGACCTGTTACAATAGTTAGAGAAGTAGCTACAGCTCTGTGAGTTACCGGTAGTCCCAAAGAAGTTGGTGCTCCAATAGCTGAAGTGACACCGGGAATTACCTCAAATTTGATATCATGTTCCATTAAAGCCAATATCTCTTCTCCGCCACGACCAAATACAAAAGGATCGCCTCCTTTAAGCCGGACTACATTTTCATGCTTTTGGGCTTGAGAGATAATCAATTCATTAATTTCATCCTGTGTTTTATAATGCTCCCCTGCCTTTTTACCTACATATATCCTTTCGGCATCTTCAGGAGCATGGGCCAATATTTCTTCATTAGCCAAATAATCATATAAAACAACATCAGCTTTGTTTAAAGCCTTTACAGCCTTAAGAGTTATTAAATCAGCATCCCCCGGACCTGCACCAATCAAATAAACTACCATATTACCACACTATAAAAATCCTTTAAAGAAGTTTAAACCATCATCAGATCCGAACAGTTCTTCGCAAGCCCTTTCAGGGTGAGGCATCATTGCACAGACAAGTCCTGATTCATCACATACACTTGTAATGGCTTCCATTGACCCGTTAGGGTTTTTACCTTCAAATTGAAGGACTATCTGGTCCTGGTCTTTTAATAAGTCAATGTCTTCAGTATAAAATCTACCTTCAGCATGGGCAATCGGAAGAGAAATGATGTCACTTGCTTTAAACGCTTTGGTAAAAGGGGTTCTGTTGGTGGAAACCTTCAGGTCAACCCATTCGCAGTTGAATTTAGGATTTTCATTAGTTATGAAAATTCCTGGAACAAGACCTATTTCACCTAAAATCTGAGCTCCATTACATATTCCCAAAACTGGTTTTTCTTCCTTAACCAATTCCTTAATTCCATCAATGACCGGTGTGATGGAAGCCATTGCACCGGCCCTTAAGTAATCCCCATAAGAAAATCCGCCAGGAATTACAATACCATCAAAGTCTGTTAACTTTTCTTCACTCCACCAGATGTATTCCGGAGTAAGACCCGCCAGCTCGATAGCCTGTGCCACATCACGGTCACAATTTGTTCCTGGAAATCTTATTACACCAATTTTCATTTAAATCCCTCTATTTACCACATGCCATGTTCTGTGGGATAACATTAATTTTATAATCATGAATTACAGGATTGCAGAGCAATCTTTCACACATGTCTACAACATTTTCTCTGATTACTTCCCTGTCATCTCCTTCGATTTGGAATTTGATAATGTCTACTGTTTTAACATTTTTAACTTCATAACCGAGCAAATCAAGAGACCTTTCAATTGTTGTAGCTTCAGGATTCAACATTCCACTTTTTAAAGAAATTTTCACTTCAATATCAAATAACATCTAAATCACCTTTTCTGAATCAGGAATAATTCTGTTATAAACTTCCACATAAGCATCCATAACTTCATTATCTTTACCTTTTCTAAATAACTCCTTATCTAACATATCCAAGGTTTCACTATCCCACAATCTGCATCCGTCAGGGGAAATTTCATCACCTAAAAGAATATTGCCTTCAGCATCCTTTCCGAATTCCACTTTGAAGTCAACCAAAATGATTCCTGCATCTGCAAAGAATTTCACCAAACTTTCATTAATCTCAAGTGCCTTTTCAGTTAGGATGTCGATTTCCTCCTGAGTTGCAATGCCCAATGCCTTTATAAGGGAATCATTCAGCATAGGATCATGATATTCATCATCCTTGAAATCCATTTGTACAATAGGAGGTTCCAATCTGGTACCTTCATCAATGGGATATTTACGAACTAAACTGCCTGTTGCAATATTTCTAACAATAACCTCAATAGGAATCATTTCAAGTTTCTTTGCAAGCATTACGTTTGGCTCCAGCAAATCAATGAATTGTGTTTCAATGCCGTTTTCCTCTAAAACCTTGAATATTTTAGCAGAAATTATTGCATTGTAAGCCCCCTTGTTGGTCATTACCTCTTTTCTTGCACCGTCACCGGCAGTCATATCATCTCTAAACTCAATGATGACCTTATCGTCATCGGTAGAATTATAAACGCTTTTTACTTTTCCGCTATTAATTAACTCTTTTTTGTCCATGATATCAACAAAACAAATTTTAAATTATTATAATATAATTTAAGTTTTAATATTATATAAAAATAGTTAAAAAATTAAAAAAATAGTAGTTACAATTCATTAATGTAAGAAACATCATCTTCCGTAAGGCCAAATTTCATCCCATTTAAGGAACCGTTCGGAAGACGGGACATTATAACTACAGGATAATCATCGCCAGGTCTTATAAACATCTGATGTGTAACGTCCTGACGGGTTGTAATCTCTATTTTATAGGCATCATCGATTTTTGAGAAATTTCCATCCAAAAACACATCATTGAATGATTGGTCCACAATATATTCCGGAAATTCCCCAGATATATCGAAATGATTTAAAATGTCTTTAAAAATCATCAAATTCAGTCCATGCTCGGAAGCTTTTCCTGGTCTGAATCGTAAGAAGAACCAATAAGCTCACCAGTCTCAACATCAAATTGGCGGAATCCGCCATCGTCATATGTTACTTCACGGTAGGT
>CADAOO010000076.1 GCA_902789505.1 uncultured Methanobrevibacter sp.
CGGCGACTACACAGTAATTGCAAAATATCTGGGAGACAGCAGGTTCAATACTAACATTACTTATGGAGAATTCACTATCAAAGGCCACATTAAGAAGGACACTCCTATTAGTGCCCGTGCTGATGTGACTGGAGATGTTGTTACCATAACTGTGAGTGTTGATGAAAGTGCTACTGGATTTGTAAAACTAACAGTTGACGATACTGTTGCAAATATTGAATTGGTGGATGGTGTTGCAACACTAACAGCTGCATTTTTACCAAACAGTTACTTTGTTGATGTAACTTATCTTGGTGATGATAACTATAATATGAACAGTACTAAAGTGACTTTTACTGTAACCGATGTTTCCAAGGAAAATACTACTATTGACCTTGACATTACAGTTGATGAAAACATAGCAACATTTGATGTTGATTTGAATAAATCCGCAACTGGATTGGTTAAATTCTATGTAGTCTGCAAAGAGACTGGTGAAAACGCTACTATCTACATGGATGTTAAAGACGGTCATGTTGAAGCGGTTACCGGCAGCATGGATCCTGGAAACTACACTGTAGTTGCTACATACATGGGTGATTCAGCATTCAACACCAACATAATCACTAAGGACTTTGAAGTCTTCGATATAGTCAAGATTTCCACCAAATTGACCTCTAGTGATGTCACTATGGATTATGATGGTGGCAAGTCTCTTGTTGCTACCTTGAAGGATGAAAACGGCAAGGGTATAGCAGGTGCCAAAGTCACCATTAAAGTGGGCGACTTCTCAAGGACCTTGACAACAGACAGTAACGGTCAGGTTTCACTTTCATTAAATGGCATTGTCCCTGACGTCTATAATGTAACAATTGCATTTGACGGTGATGATGTCTATGATAAGTCAAACACTACCGTTAAGGTCACCATTAACAAGTTAAAAGCCAAGATTTACCTGCGTAATGCCTTGTACTTCACTCTTGAAACCAAGTTGGTCAGGGTTACATTGTGGGATGCTAATAACAAGCCTCTTGCCGGCAAGGTAGTTCATATTACCCTTAATGAATATGGCTTAACATATTCCGGTGTAACTGATGAGAATGGTGATGCATACATCAGAGTAGGTGTAGGATTCGGTGTCCACTCAGCTACCGTGAGCTTTGAAGATGAGATATATGATTTGTGCAACAGAACTGGCAACGTTCGTGTAATCAAGGAAACTCCTTCAATCATGGTTAGAGGAAATAACACCCAATTCAAGGTCAAAGATACAAAAACAGTTCACGTATACCTTTGGGACAGAAACAGCAAGCCGCTTCCTGCAGGATCCAAGGTTGCAATCAAGGTAAACGGCCAAACATATGTAGGATACACTGACTATGGAGGTATTGCTCACATAAACATCAATATCAATAAGGCGGGTATCTACAATGCAGAACTCAGGTATGCAGGAAACAGCGCATACAATGCTGTGACAAGAAAAATAAAGATTTCAGTAAGATAGGGATTTTTTCAAATCTCTACCTCTTTTTTTTATTTTAGAGGATGTGACACGAAGTCACTATTTTTTTAATTTTATTTTGCTTATTTTTCATTTAATTTTATATACTATGAAGTACAATCTTTTATTATAGAGATTAATCTTTATGGTTGTTTTATTTATGGTTTTGAAAGATGATAATATTAATCAGACTATGTTGGTCCCTATGGACTTGCGAAACTTGATTCCTGAAGATCATCCTTGCTATTTTATTAAAAATGTGGTTGATTTAGTTGATTGTTCGAAAGCGAACCAGGAATTTCGTGGAACTCCTGGTGAATTTGCTTATCCTCGAGAATTATTGCTCAGGCTCATTTTAATGAGTGTTTTCGATGGTGGATTGTCTTCAAGGGAAATTGAGAGAAAAACACGAACTGACATTGCATATATGTATCTTGCAGCGATGGAGAAACCATTATATCGGACAATAGCAAGATTTAAAGTCGAATATTCAGATTTAATTGACGATGCATTTAAAACAACCATTAAAATTGCAAAAGATAATGATTTAATCAAAATCCATCATCTGAGCTTGGATGGAACTAAAATTAAAGCAAAAACATCAATTAATAAATTAACTGATGAAAATCAAATCAAAATCATGAAAGAACACTTGAAAAAAAAGTATTGAATTAGATCATGAAGAAGATGAAGAATTGGGTGATGAATCTGGAAACAGTGTTCCAGAATCATTAACTGACAAAGAAAAATTTAAAGAAACAGTAAAAGAAATAGAAGAATCATCTAAAAGTAATAGAAACAAAGATAAATTTCGTTCTTCAAGTTTAAATCTTTTAAAACAATCAAAAGAAAATCCTGAAGATGTTTTAAAAAAACTCAATGAACTCGAAGAAAAAGTAAAAGAATCACCAAAAGACGTAATCAGCATCAATGACCCTGATGCGCGCTTGATGAAGAATAAAAAAGGCAAATGGGAATGGGATTACAATGCACAAATCATTGTAGACGAATACAAAGGAATAATACTCACATCATACGTTACACAAAATCCAACAGACCATTTCGAACTAATTCCATCATTAGAACAATTAAAAACCAATTTAGAAGAAATATATGATGAAATGCCTTCCAATTTCCAATTCAGTGCTGATAATGGATATTCCACAGATCAAAACACAACATATCTCGAAGAAAAAGGGATAGATGGTTACATATCCACCAGAAAACTCTCAAGAAAAGAAAAGAAATATAATCTATGGGAAAAACCTTTCCAAAAAGATAATTTCGACTATGATGCAGAAATTGAAACCTATATTTGTCCTTTGGGAGAAATTTTATATCGAAGAAGAACATATGAATACAAAAACAAACAAAGAACAAGTTATTGGACAAATGAATGTAAAAACTGCATCATGAAAGAATATTGCTGCCAAAAAGACAATTACAGAATAATTCAAGACTATGGAAACCCTTCCAAAATCAGAATGCAACGGAAAATGGAAACTGACTGGGCGCAAAAAATCTACAAAAAACGATCAAAAACAGCAGAATTACCATTTGCACACATAAAACAAAACATGAAACTATACGAATTCACCACAACAGGAATAAAAAATACAAATACCGAATTCAAACTATACACAATCGGACACAACCTAAAAAGAATATACAACGAAATAAACAGAAAAAACAACTAAAAATAAGAAAAATTACAAAAAAATCAAAAACACAAAATTCGATTAAAATTTTTGCGTCACATCCTCTTTTAGATCATTCAAAAATTTTAATTGATTTTTGTTTTCAGACTGATATCCATTTCAAGAAATGTATATCATATTTTGGGGCTAAAATGTATTTTTTGCATCTATTTTGAATTTTCTTAAATTTAAAAATAGTTATAAAAACATATTGAAAATTGATGAAAAATTAGAAGGCAAACAGTTTAAAAATTCTAAACTAGGACACTTAAGACCACAAATGGGAATACGCATGCAATTATGAATAGTGCGATGCCTAAACCTAATTTAGGTTTGTTTTCTTCCAGTGAACCTGAAATAATAAATAAAAGTCCAAAAAACCCAAATATGACTGGGAGAATATGTGAAAATATTGTTGTTCCAACTATCGCCATTTTAAATCACTACTATAATTTACTTTTTCTAATTATATAAATATAACTTAATTGTACTTTAATTTTTGTATTTCTTAGGTTAAATAACTTTTTTATTATAGTTTTTAAATATTAATATCCATGAGGATAGACACGCATCATCATCACAAGAAGGCCGGCGAGAATTTGGCATTCGTTTTTTTCATGAATCTGGCATTTAACATTATTGTCATTGTTGGGGGTCTGGCCACCAACAGTATGGCGATTCTTGCAGACTGCATTCATGACATGTCAGACACCATTTCAATAGCTCTTGCCTGGGCATTGGAAAAGGTTGCACAGAAGGACTCGACCGACAGCTATTCATATGGATATCAGCGATTTTCCATTCTTGGTGCGGTCATAATTTCAGTATTCGTTATCATAATGGCTATTGTGATACTGTCCGAGGCGATTCCAAGACTGTTTTCCCCTGAAGCTGTTGACGCCGAAGGCATGCTTATAGTGGCGGTTGTAGGAATAATATTCAAATCGATTTCTGTCTACAGGCTTCATGAAGGCGAGACCTTCAACGAAAAGGCAATCCTGTTCCATCAGATGGGCGACGTATTCGAATGGGTGGCCATTCTTGTCCTAAGTCTGGTTTTGATGTTTTGGGACGGGGCGCCATATCTGGATCCTTTCGTTTCAATAGGAATTGCATTATGGCTGATATTCAATCTCGGAAGGAATCTGTACAGGTCAGTTGAGGTTCTGCTTCAAAAGACCCCTAAAAACTTTGATGTCGGTGATTTCACAAGCCAGATACTTGCAATTGACGGCGTAAATGAAATCGACGATTTCCATATCTGGTCCCTTGACGGCATAGACTCAGTGATGACCCTGAAGGTCGATGTGGATTTCGGCAAGGATGTCGGTGAAATCAAAAAAGAGATATATAGCATTTCAAACAGATATCATGTTGTAGACATTACTATTGAATTTGATTAGGTTTTATCATGACATTGGTCGTTATTGGTCCGGCAACTAAGGATTTGGTTATTATAGGTGATGATGAGTCATGCAAGGTGGGTGGGGCAACCTACTTTCAGTCATTTGTTTTTGAGGAGTTTTATCCTGACTATCAGGCTATTATAAACTGTTCCGATTCCGATTTGGCTGAGGAATTTCCCGATTCCGGAAAGGTAAGGATAATCATGAAGGACGACACCCATTATTTCATTAACAGATATCCCTTCAGAGACAATAGGGATGTCCGTGAGCAACTTAGCAACTTTGCCGACATTCCGATTTTGAAAAGCGACTTGGAAGAAGTGCTGCCTGATGAAATCGATGCCTTTGTTTTAAATCCTTTGAACAGATTCGACTTTCCACTTGAAACTATCGAGTTTCTCAAGTCATTCGGCGTTCCCATCTTCATGTCCTTGCAGGGTTTTTTGAGAATCAGGGATGTGCAAGTAGATGAAAACTACACCATAAAATTAGACAAGTCATATGATTTGACCGATATTTTATCGGGTGTTTCTGCAATATTTTTGGATGAATCCGAATTGGACATCATTGGCCAGGGGTTTGATGTAGATGAGATGGTAATAACCAACGGTTCTCACGGGTCAAGGATAGTTTCGGATGATGAAATCAAAATTGAGGTTGTAAAGTGTGATAATGTTGTGGATACGACAGGCTGCGGAGACACATATATGGCTGCATACATCTCCCAGAAATTACGCTCCAAATCGATTGAAAATGCAGGCAACTTTGCATCGGCTATTGCAAGCGAGAAAATAAAATATAATGGTCCCTATTCTAGCTGCAGATAAATCAGTTTTCCAAATTATATGTATCATTATAATTTAACATTCATTTTTAAATTTTAATGCTTTTCAGTCAAATTTGCTTTGTTTAGAAAACTTTATTAATTAATTGTTATAATAATTATATAATGTATTTCCGAATTTTTAAACACTACAAGGGTCATCATGTTAAATAAATCAGATAATATAATCGAAAAGGAATTTAAAAATTTACGTAAGGAGCTTTTGGATTTAACAT
>CADAOO010000077.1 GCA_902789505.1 uncultured Methanobrevibacter sp.
GGTCCTTAGGGCGGTTACTGATTCAAACGGTGTGGCTAGATTGCCGATTACTGCAAGTGTTGGAACCCACACTATCGTTTCCATTAATCCTGTAACAGGTCAAAGAATTACAAATAAAATCACTGTGCTTCCAAATCTGCTTGTAACCAAAAGTTGGACCACATTCAGTGATAGGAATACAAAACTGGTTATAACCCTTTATGATGATGAAAACCTGGCTAAAAATGCTGATGTCAATGTTTATGTTAATGGCGTAAAGTACCAGGTCAAAACAGATTCAAAGGGTGTTGCCTATTATACATTCAAGCTCTCTAAAGGAACTTATGAATTCAAATCCCAGGATCCGAAAACAGGATACGTAGCAACCACAGATATTAAAGTTCTAAATCCAACAATATCTGCAGCCAATATGGATGCGGCTGTTAATACGGATTCAACTTATACTGCTACTCTTTTAAATCCTGACGGCACAGTATGTTCAAATACTGATATGCAGATTACTCTTAACGGTAAAACATCCACTGTCAAGACAAATTCCAAAGGTGTTGCATCCCTAAGCTTTAATTTGGCTAAAGGAACATATGCAGTAACATGTAAGGATTTGAATACAGGATATACCATAAGCAGAACAATTACTGTTTCACTCACCGAAACAAAATTGACTTCTTCCGCCCCTGTAACCTATAATAAATATGGTGTTTCATCTGATGGGAAAACCATATTGGCTATCGGAAGGGCTTCAGCCTCAGGCGAATATTCAAAATACGGTTACACTTTTTATGTAACAGAATTTGAAAGAACATGTTCATGCTGCGGCGGTCACAATCTATATTGGGGTATCTTCTGGGCAGGAAATGAATATACAAATTATGCAACATTCCCAGGAACTGGTCTTAAAGAAGGTTCTTCTGCTGAAGGAGCAATTTTCTGTGCTGACTGTGACAGTGACTGGTCAGTGTTTGGCCATAACCATGGTGGCAGTGGTGGCGATTTGACTGTTGTTACTAAAACTGCCGCTTCAACCAAAGCTGCGGCATACGAATTAAAAAGCGGGAATTATGTAAAATCATAATTTCCTGATTTTACTTTTTTTAATCTTTTTTCCATATCGAGAATTCTATTTCTTGAGTTGTTTTCGCTGTCCTGTTTTTTTGAATAATTCTCTTCGCATTCAATGATGTAGAATGCCTCAGGTGATGTTGTTGACGGAATATTCATTTTTGCAAGGTTTCTTTCAACTCTCCTTTTTAGTTTTTCATCATCCATCTCGTTTCCCAAAAATATTGGTGTCTTTACGGCAGAGGATATTTTGGTGTTGTGGCGGGCGCTGTGCCTTTCTTCTGTTCTTTTTTCCAGAATATATTCGCTTGAATTATTTAAATTAGGATCTCTGAATGGAATTCCAACATCTGAAAGTGCAATTCTTATTTCATCATTTTTTGGAAGTGATGTATCAAGCATCAGTGGGTTTGGGCTGGCCAGTGTGCCTCCCTGTTTTCTTCCGAATATTGGACCTTGACCTATATAGAATCCTGCTTCGATAAATGCAGCTCTTATCGGTGCTGAAGATGTGTATGTTGCTACAATTCCATCTTCCTTTATAACTCTTTTAAACTCCTTGAAAAACTCAAGAGAAAAGAGTTCGGGAGCCATGTTCTGTGAAAAAGGGTCTAGAAATATTGCATCATAAGTATTGTCATTTAACTTTTGAACGGTCTGCCTTGCATCTTCGATATAAACGTTAATTTCAATGTTTTCCGGAATCTGGCATTTTTCCATGGACAATGTAGCATAATCCTGTGCTATCAGTTCATTTTCAATTGCTTTTTTAGTGATGTCATGCTCCTTTATAGGGGAGGGGACCAAAAGACCGCATGCCAGTGTGGCGGGGGATATTTCAACCATGTCTATTTTTAAATTTGAGTCCGAACCATGTTCAATAAAATCAGAAATTGCCGCAGATGAATTGTAGCCGAGTCCGGCACAGATGTCCAGGACTGCAATGTCACTGTCATAGTCAAACTTCATGGGTTTGATAAATTTCTCAAATGACTCACTTATCGCGCCAGTAGATGTATGAAGTGTTTCAATTTTATGGTTTATTTCTTTAGAGTTGATAGAATATGATCCATCATCCGTTAAAACAAAATAATCATTATAAGTATTAAAAAAATTAAGTCTTCCTTCAATATTTCGACTACTTTTTTCTTCATCGAAACATGAATTCACCAAATCGAAAATATCGTCATTTATTATTCTAGCGCTGTCTTCATAACTCATTTTATCTAAAAGGATATTGTATTTTTTAATATTTATTATTTGTCTAGAGACTTGTTATATTGAAGGAGTTCCTTTTTTCCATATTTATTGTTTTAATTAAATTTAATTTGAGGATTATTTTTTAACATGCCAGTTCTATTTTTGGAGTATTAAATGAGCAAAATTTATATAATTTCTAATTTAAACTTAATTTAGTTATTGTCAACCTCCACTTTTTGGATATGATTTTTTTTAAATAGAACTAAAATGATGGTCTAAGTTCGCTAAATGAATGGATAAGGTAGTTAGATGTTTGAAATTAAAGCTAAGGATAACATGGGTAGAGTCGGCGTTTTGAAAACCAAGCATGGTGAAGTTAAGACTCCAGCTTTGATGCCGGTCATTCACCCTAGAAAACAGACAATCGATGTGGGCAAATATGGTGCTGACATTGTAATTACAAATGCATACTTGATATATAAGGATGAAAACTTAAAAAAAGAGGCTGTTGAGAAAGGATTGCATGAATTGATTAATTTTGACGGCCCTATCATGACTGATTCAGGTTCTTTTCAGCTTTCCGTATATGGTGATGTGGAAATCACCAACAAGGAGGTCATCGAGTTTCAGGAATTGATTAAAACGGATATTGGAACAAGTCTTGATATTCCGACAGCCCCATTTGTTGAACGTGAAAAAGCTGAAAGCGATTTGAAAGTCACTTTGGAGCGTGCAAAGGAAGCTGTTGAATATAAAAAATCTCAGAATATGGAAATGTTGTTGAATTCAGTTGTTCAGGGTTCAACCTTTCTGGATTTGAGGAGGGGGTGTGCAAGTGAGCTGTCAAAAATGGATGCTGATTTATACCCTATTGGGGCTGTTGTTCCTTTAATGGAATCATATCATTATAAGGATCTTGTGGATGTGGTGATGAATTCAATGAAGGAACTGCCGGACGATACTCCCCGCCATTTGATGGGCGCGGGACATCCGATGATATTTGCATTATGTGTTGCGATGGGCTGTGATTTGTTTGATTCAGCGGCATACATTTTATATGCTGAAGACGACAGGCTTTTATCAACAAGGGGAACATTCAAACTGGAAAACCTGCAGGAAATGCCATGCTCATGTGAAGTTTGTACCAAATACACTCCCGATGATTTAAGGGCATTGCCTAAAGAAAAGAGAAGGGATTTGATAGCTCAGCATAATCTGCATGTTTCATTTGCAGAGTTGAGACTGATAAGGCAGGCAATTTATGACGGTAATTTGATGGAACTTGTAGAAGAAAGGTGCAGGGCGCATCCGGCACTTCTTGAAGCTGTAAGGCAACTTGGAAACTACTCACAGGATTTGGAGAAATATGATCCTAGAAGTAAAAAATCCGCATTTTTCTATACCGGTCCCGAATCACTGTGCAGGCCGGAAGTATTAAGGCATATGCAAAAGTTACGCGAAATGCCCAAAAAGAGGGATTTGGTGATATTGCCTCCGGGCAGAAAGCCTTACTCAAAATTCATATCCGGAAAGCTTGGTGAATTTTATATTTATGGTGCAGAACAGGAAATTGACCTTGACAACACAGACTTTATGGTTTTGGATGTTCCATTCGGTTTGATACCTCTTGAAATTGATGAAGTTTACCCGTTGAGTCAAAATGATGCTCCAAAAACCCGTGATGTTGACAGCATTGAGTTTATAGAGGATTTCATTTCCGAGTTTGTTGAATATTATGAGCAGATACTGATTCATTCAAGAATAATCAAAGACCTGGAAATCGGATTATACAATAAATGCATAGATTCCGATGAAATAAGATACCATAAGGATGATGTCAAAAAGGTCAAGGCAATTGCGGACTATCAGTTCGGTGTCGGAGCCGGAGAGGCACTGTTCAGCGGAAATATCAACATAGAAAAAAGTAAAAAGACAGGTAAAATCAGGCACATCTATGACGGTAAAGTCCTGATTGTAAATATGAGAGCGTCAGATTCATATCTGATTTTATCAAAGGAAGGTGCTAAGAGATTGCACAATAAAATGCCATATCCAAGCAATAGGGTGGTTGTAAATAAGGACTCTGAACCATTTGCACTTGACGGAAAAAGCGTATTCTGTAAATTTGTAGTTGACTGTGATGATGATATCCGGTCAAAGGATGAAGTTTTGATTGTTAATGAGGAAGACAAACTGCTTGCCTATGGTAAGGCACTTTTAGGTGCATGTGAAATAAAGCAGTTCCAGACAGGACAGGCCATTAAAACCAGAAAAGGAATGAAAAAATAGGTGTTAATATGGATAAAGATAAGGTAAATACAGGCAATCATGTTGAAGATAAGGAACTTATTATAAATGCCAGAAAGCCTGTTGGTGAGTTAGGACAACAGATATTGGACAGGATGAATGAATCCCATGAAAGGATGGCCCAATGGGGAGTCACCCACCTTGACATTAAAAAGGACAGCAAGATTCTTGATATAGGATGCGGCGGCGGAAGAAACATTCAAAGGTTCAGCCAGCTAATATCCGATGAGGGAAGGGTTGTCGGTATTGATTATTCTGAAGTGAGCGTTGAAAAATCATTTGAATTGAATAAGGAAGCTATTGAAAGGGGAATTGTAAATGTATTGCATGGATCCGTTTCCGAAATGCCCTTTTATGATGGGACTTTCGACATAGTGACAGGTTTTGAAACAATTTACTTCTGGCCGGATTTAATCAATGATTTAAGAGAAGTGAACCGCGTATTGAAAAAAGGAGGCATTGTATTTTTCTGTAATGAAGCAGTCTACAGGGAAGGCGAAATGGAAAAATATGATGAGTTGGTGGAGCTTCTGGACATGAAAATATACCCTGAAGAGGTATTGAAGGAATCATTGGAAATAGCCGGCTTCGGTGATTTCAAATCTTATGTCAATGATGAAAATAATTGGATATGCATAACTGCAAGAAAAGTTCAATAATATCGAAAGTTTTATATAACATTAAAACATAAGTTTATTTGTTGTTATTTTTGTGCGGTGTTAGTCCAGCCTGGTTAAGACTCTAGCCTGCCACGTTAGAGACCCGGGTTCAAATCCCGGACGCCGCATTTTTTATGCAGTCGTGGTATAGTTTGGTAAAACTTTTTTTTAATTAAAACTCTTATTTTGTTTAAAAAATGCTAATCTTTAGTTAGTTTTATATAATAATAAAAATATAATATATATAATTAAATTAATTTTTAATGTCTTTAAATATTATGATTTAAGGTGATTTAATGGTAGGAATAGTAGGATATGGGGCACATGTGCCTTCATATAGAATTAAGGTAGAAGAAATTGCAAAAGTATGGGGAGATAACCCTGTAGCCTTATCAAAAGGTTTGGTTGTTAATGAAAAGTCAGTTCCTTCTGCTGATGAAGATACTGCAACTATTGCAGTAACCGCTGCAAGATATGCTCTTAAAAGAGCTCAAATTGACCCAAGTAAGATTGGTGCCGTTTATGTCGGTTCCGAATCACATCCTTATGCAGTAAAGCCAACAGCTTCCATTGTTGCTGAAGCGATTTGTGCAACTCCAAGATTAACCGCAGCTGATTTGGAATTTGCTTGTAAGGCAGGAACTGCAGGTATTCAAATGTCTATGGGACTTGTTGAATCCGATATGGTGGAATATGCATTGGCTATCGGTGCAGATACATCACAGGGTGCACCTGGAGATGCTTTGGAATATACTGCATCCGCCGGTGGTGCAGCTTATATCATCGGTAAAGAAAATACATTGGCAGACATCAATACCACTGTAAGTTTCACTACAGACACTCCTGATTTTTACAGAAGGGAAGGTCAAAACTATCCTTCACACGGAGGACGTTTTACAGGTGAACCGGCTTACTTCAAGCATGTTTTAAGTGCAGCAAAAATGCTGTTTGAAAAAACAGACACAAAACCTGAAGATTATGATTATGCCTGTTTCCATCAGCCTAACGGTAAATTTTACCTAAGGGCAGGTAAAAAATTAGGTTTCACATCAGAACAAATCAAACAAGGTCTTTTAACTCCTAATATTGGAAATACCTATTCTGGTGCTGTACCTCTTGCATTATCCAATATTTTGGATGTTGCAGAACCTGGTGATAACATATTTGTTGTTTCATACGGATCAGGTGCAGGAAGTGATGGATTCACTATAACTGTAAAAGATGAAATTGTTGAAAGAAGAGAATTAGCTCCAAAAACACAGGATATAATCGATAATAAGACTTATGTTGATTATGCTGTTTATGCTAAATTCAAAGGCAAAATTAAAATGTAAGGGGGCTT
>CADAOO010000078.1 GCA_902789505.1 uncultured Methanobrevibacter sp.
ATAATTATTATTACTGTTTAAAGTCTTTTGATTTTTAAACATGGGTTTTATTTGGTTGAGTAGATGGGTTATTATATGCCGTCGTAGCTCAGTAGGTAGAGCGTTCGGCTGTTAACCGATTGGTCACAGGTTCGAGCCCTGTCGACGGCGCTTTGGGGCCCATAGCTTAGCCAGGTAGAGCGTCCGGCTCATAACCGGAAGGCCATGGGTTCAAACCCCATTGGGCCCATGTTAAATAAACTTTATTGTATTTGTATGCTCCGGTGGTGTAGTCCGGCCAATCATTTCGGCCTTTCGAGCCGAAGACTCGGGTTCGAATCCCGGCCGGAGCATTAAAAAATTTGTTAAGATTTAAAAAATTTGTTAAGATTTTTAATGGTTTCTATGTATCCTTACTTTTTATAAGCGGGGGTGCCCGAGAGGCCAAAGGGGACAGGCTTAGGACCTGTTGACGCAGGTCTACCAGGGTTCGAATCCCTGCTCCCGCACTTTTAACAATTTTTTACTCTTAATTTATATAATGCCGGGGTAGGGTAGGTGGTCATCCTCCGGGACTGTGGATCCCGGGACTCGGGTTCGAATCTCGGCCCCGGCCCCATTTATAATTCTATTTTTTCATTACTTTTCAAATGCTCTCACATTCTTTTTATATATGATGTTTTTCTAAATATTGATTAGAGAGGATAAATATGGCTAAAAAAGGGTCTGCTGAAGAAAGGGATTTGGTACATAAACTTTGGGAAAGGAATTTTGCAGCAATGAGGGCTCCCGCTTCTGGTGGAGCTACTAAAAATCCGTTACCTGATGTTATAGCTGGAAATGGTAAGATATATTTAGCTATTGAAGTTAAAACAACCACCAAAGACAAAGTCTATATTGAAGCTCCTCAAATAGAAGCACTTTGCGATTTTTCAAAGATATTTGGTGCAAAGCCGTATATCGGAGTCAGATTCAAATACACAAAATGGCTGTTTTTAGAGCCGGAAAATACTCCTCGCACACGTAATGGAAATTATAAAGTCGAAAAGGATTATGCTCTTGAAAAAGGTCTTGAAATTGACGAGATTGCTGGAATTGATAAACAAATGAAATTTTAATCAATGAGTAATCTTTATATATTATTAAAATATATTTAATATAGTATGTTATGTGGGGTTATGGTGTAACCTGGCATCATCTGGGACTCCAGTTGTCTTTGAAGAAATATACGCGTAACTGAACAGTATCCGTTGTGATGAACAATTGGAGTACTGAGGCAAGAGAAATCCCAGGATCGGGGTTCAAATCCCTGTGACCCCATTTTTACTTTAAACTTTTTTTCAAAAATTTTAATTACTTTATTGACAATATTATTTTTCATGAGTTCGGATATTATTTTTATTATTGGGTACAATTATGATTCAAACTGTTATTTGATTAATGGAAATACTTTGGTGGATACTGGTACCGGTCAAAATAAGGATTACTTATACTCCAAACTTCGTGAAAATGGTGTTGAACCGGAAGACATTGAAATGGTTGTTAATACTCACTGTCATTTTGACCATATTGGGGGAAACTATCTGTTTCCTGATGCCAAAATTGCAGTTCATAAATTGGATGCAATACCAATTAAAAATGAAGACACTTTAGGAACTACTGGCACAGCTTTTGGCTTTGAAGGAGCCAACAATACTCGTGTTGATATTGAACTTGAAGAAGGAGATAAGATAGGTGAGTTCGAAGTAATTCACACGCCCGGACACACCAGTGGTGGAATCTGTCTGTGGGATGGTGAAAACTTAATATCCGGTGATACAATATTTGCCGGCGGCGGCGTTGGCAGAATGGATATCGGCGGAAATTATCAGGACATGAAAAATAGTGTTAAAAGATTGACCGAGTTGGATGTTAAAAACATCTATCCTGGTCATGGTCCGATAGTGGAAAATAATGGAAAAGACCATATAAAATTGTCTTATTCCTTTTTATAATTTATTCCGCTAATTTTTTAGCTAATTTTTTAAATGATCCTCTTTTAACGAGAGCGGTTACTTTTTCCCCGCGGCTGATGATGTTGTCAGGTTGTGGGATAATTAATTTTCCGTTTTGATAGGTTGCAATTATAATGTACTCTTTAGATGGAGAAATGTCTTTATAACGTTTTCCAACAATTTTGTCATTGGTTATGGTCATATCCAATATTTCAGCATCACCTTCGCCGAGAGTCATTAGCTCTGCGGCATTAGGTCTTGTAACTAGTTTTTGTAACTGTGCGGCTGCTGCAGTTTCGGGGCTGATTACATGGTCGATTCCGACTTCTTTAAATGCTTCTTCATGATCGGGATTACTTACGCGTGCAATGATATTTGGGACATCATATTTCCTAACCAGAATGCATGACAGCAGGTTTGCTTCGTCATTTCCTGTTGTTGCAATGAAATAGTCAGCATCTTCAATGTTACTTTCTTCGAGTAATTTTGAATTTGTACCGTTTCCACATATAACCAATGCGTCAAGTTCTGATGCAAGCTCTCCACTTAATGCCTCATTGCTTTCGATTAATGTGATGTCTTCACCATTGTCAATCAATAGTTTTGCAAGTGCAAGTCCAACACGACCTCCACCCATAATTATAATATACATAATATCCCCCTCATAATGTTAAATAATCAATATTTGGTTTCCTACATTATAAATATTATCTTTTGAAAATTTCAAATCCTGCCCTTAGTGTGATGAGTACTGGATATATTTCCAACCTTCCAGTCCACATATCAAACATGCTGACGATTTTAAGTACAGGATGCAATTTGTGAGTTACAACACCCAATTCCAAACCGTTGTTTCCTTGAAGGGTCATTGCAGCAAACAAACTGTTGAATGGATCATATCCGAATAAGCAAAACAGCGCCCAGGTGAACATTATAAACATCATGTATAATGTTATGAAGTTTCCCGCCTGTCCGATTGCTTTTTCAGGTATTTTATGTCCATTCAGTTTTACCGGGACGATCCTGCCGTCGGGTGACATGATTTCTCTAATGTGTCTGTAGATTCCTTTAAAGAAAGTAATCATTCTTACAAGTTTGATTGCACCTACTGTTGATCCGTTTGAACCTCCAGTCAGCATTAAACACATTAAACAAATTATCACGAATGATGGCCATCCGGCCATTACATGGGCAGGAACTACACTGGCACCTGTTGTTGTCATGGCTGAGACAACTGTGAAGAGCAGTTCCATCGGAATGATGTTGGATATAAAATAAAGCAGTAATGTTACAAATGCTATGACTGTAATTATAATTTTAAATTGCAAATCTTCGATTAATGATTTTCCACGGGTTTTTATAACTTTATAATGCACTAAAAAGCTTGTAGCACCCAGTATCATTAAAACAATACTTATAAAGTATATCAAATCATTTTGGTAAAAGCCCATATTCGCATTTTTGATGCCCATTCCTCCGGTTGATATGATGCTGAAGGTGTTGCAGACTGAATCAAAAAGAGGCATTCCCGCAAGAAGATACAATATAATTCCAATTACAGTATAAATGACATAAATTTCTAATGTTTTTTCAAGTGTGGTTTTGATACTAGGTTTGATACGTTCGTCACGGGCTTCTGATTGATAAAGTGTTGAGGATACTGATCCGGGTTTTGTTAAGATTCCAATGACCATTACAACAACTCCCAAACCTCCAATCCATTGTTCAAATGATCTAAAAAATAGGATGCTGTGGGGCAACACTTCCACGTCAGGATACATTGTCACTCCTGTTCCGGTCAATGCGGACATACTTTCAAAGATGGCATCAATAATCGGAATATTCGTTGCAAGAGTAAAGACAAGTCCTCCAATGATACTCGCCCATAACCATGCAAATGATGAGATTATCATTCCGTGCTTAAGCCGCATACGTTTAACGGTGTGGTTTTCAAAATATTTTATAAATAAAAATCCTAAAGCTATTGATATTGCGGCAGGCACTACAAAACAGATTACATTGAATTCAAAATAAATTAAATCGAATAATAGTGGCAGCAAACACATTATTCCTATTCCAATCATTATATAACCAGAATTTCTAGCAACTATCAATAAATCTGTTTTTGTTATATACCTCATTATTCTAATAATTTGAATAAATTTCTATATAAATTTATAAGTATGAAAAAAATAAAAATAATAGTTATATGGACAAAAAGACAATAGGTTTTCTTGGAATCAGTATTCTAATTTTAGTTATAATGCTGTATTTTGTAGGAATCGATCAGGTTATAGATGCTTTAAAAATTGCTAATTTATATATTATAGCGTTAGCTATTGTTGTTCAGATTTTTACTTATTTTTTATATACTCTGCGTTGGCAAATTCTTAATAAGCTTGCAGATATGGATGACGGCATTATGAAGTTGCTTCCAATGGTTTTAGTTAGCCTTGCAGTAAACAATATCACTCCTTCAGGGCGTGGCGGTGGAGAGCCGGTAAGGGCATATTTGTTATCCCAGTCCAACGATGACTATCATTTTCAGGATTCCTTCGCGACAGTTGTAGCTGATAGGGCTTTGGATACATTTCCTTTTGTTGTTCTGGCAGCCATTACAATCGCTTCCATGGCATTATTCTTCGATTTTGATATTTGGTTGCTTGTTATAATGGTTTTAGCAGTCATTGCTATTGTTGCAGTGTTGATAGTCCTTATTTATATGTGCATTAATCCAGGATTTGGAAAACGTGTTGACGGATGGATTATCGGTCTTGTCAGGCGATTTTACAAGAAGGATACTGAAGAATTGGAAAATCAAATACATGAAGCTATTGCAGGTTTTCAAGATACAATGAAAATGCTGATGTCAAATAGAAAAGGTTTGGTCTACACCCTCATATTGTCATTCATAATTTGGGGTTTTGAAATTTTGAGGGTTTATTTGGTATTCTCTGCTTTTGGAGCTAATGTGGATTTAATAATCATTGGTGAAGTATTTATTGTTGCCTGTTTGGTAGGTATGATTCCTCTTCTTCCGGGTGGTCTTGGTGCTGTTGATGGATTGATGATTATTTTCTATTCTGCTGCTGGTGTTCCTGCATCAATCAGTGCAGCGGCAACCGTTATTGAAAGGTTGATTTCATTTTGGATGACTACAATTATAGGTATGGTTATCATGCCGTATTACGGAGCGGATGTATTGTCAAAAATTTCAGGTTCTTCTTCTGAAGAGCTTGAAGAAATTGAAGAAAGTGAAGGCGAAAAGTAATATTTCAGTTTTTCTTCATCAACAAATTCTTTTAATTTTGATTTTTGGCATTGATATTTGAAGTATCGATGTTTCTGTTAACGTTATTTACATTTGACGGCATCTTTTAATGGTATTGTTAATCTTATTTGACTTTTTTCGAATGGTTCTGAATTGAATAGAAAACTTTATTTTAATAGTAAAATATATCTTTAAATGTTGTAGGGAATTAGTTTAATTTATAATTTTTTTAAATTATTTTTTTAATCTAATTTTCAACGAACTTAATGGTGAAAAAATGGAAATTAATGGCGTAAAAATACAAGATACCTTTGCTGAAGGTTTCGGAATTAAAGTATCTAGATTAATTATTACTGCAGCTACTAAACATTTAGCTAAAATTGCAGCTACTGAAGCT
>CADAOO010000079.1 GCA_902789505.1 uncultured Methanobrevibacter sp.
CCTCCATGCAGCGGTAAATTAACTGCCCCTCTTCTTTGCATGAAAATTAATATATTTTTTATATTTATAATATTTTTTAGTAAGAGCATTTGAAAAGTATTTCACCATTATAAACAAAACTTTAATAAGTAGTGCATAATATAATTATTAATGTTATATTTATTAACAAATTATTTAATCAAAATTATTAAGGAGCGTAATTTTTATGGCTATAGATAACGGTGATTTTGTTAGAGTAAATTTTACAGGTAAAGTTAAAGAAACTGATGAAGTATTCGACACTACTTACGATGAAGTTGCACAAGAAGCAGGAATTTTTGATGAAAACAAAACTTACAAAGCAATTCCAATTGTTGTTGGAGGAAACCACTTATTGCCTGCTATTGAAGAAGCAATCAAAGGCTTGGATGCTGGAGAAACCAAACACATTGAAGTGGACTGCGATGATGCATTCGGTCCCCGCAATCCTAAATTAATCCAATTGGTACCAATCAAAGAATTCAGAAAACAAGGCATGAACCCTGTTCCAGGCATGAAAATCAACTCAGAAGGAACAACCGGTAAAATCTTAACTGTTAACGGCGGAAGAGTAAAAGTTGATTTCAACCATGAATTGGCAGGAAAAGACTTAATTTATGATGTTGAAGTATGTGAAGTCATTGATGATGAAACCGAAAAAATCAAAAGCATGATTGAGTTACACTACTCCAACCCTAACGTTGATATTGACAAAACCGAAATTGACATCGTTGATGGTGTTGCAAACATCAAATTAGATGAAATGGCTAAATTCGACCAGCAATCCTACATGGATGTTACCTTTGCAAGATTCAGAATAGCTAAAGACATCTGGGACAACATTGAAGACATTACCAAAGTCAATTTCGTAGACGAATTCGAAAAAAGAGAAGAATCTTCCGATGAAGAAGATGAAGAATAAATTCTTTTCATGGGTTATTTCAACAATAACTCTTTTTACTTATTTTTTTTAATCACTATCTTAAAATACTATTTTTGACAAATTTATCATACATGTTAGAACTTGATGAAATTTTGGCCATTTTCAATGAAGGAAAGACATTGACAATGGATGAGGAAGCGGCTGAGACCTGCAATTACTTTTCTCAGGAAGCTCAAAAAATAACCTGCAGACTTAATTATGAATACCATGATCCTGACGAAATCAGGGAAATGTTTTCAGAATTGATAGGAAAAAGGGTCAGCGATGATTTCAGGGTTTTCCCGCCTTTCACTACTGATTTTGGAAAAAACATTCACTTGGGAAAAAATGTTTTTATCAACTCCGGCTGCAGATTCCAGGACCAGGGCGGAATTTATATTGGGGACAACGTGCTGATTGGCCATAATGTGGTGTTGGCTACACTGAATCATGAAGAAAATCCATCTAAAAGAGGCAATCTGATTCCCTCTCCAATCAAAATAGGCAATGATGTATGGATCGGGTCCAATGCTACTGTTCTTTCAGGTGTCACAATAGGTGATGGGGCCATTGTTGCCGCAGGTGCGGTTGTTACTAGAGATGTGGACAAAAATACGATTGTTGCAGGTGTTCCTGCACGTTATATAAGGGATATCAGGATGGATTAGATTTTTTCCCCATTGTGAATAGCCACTATTCCGGGAATCTCCTCCACTTTAAGCTCAAACATCGCTTCCATTCCTTCCCACTCGAATAAAACGCATTTCCTTTCGAGGGCCCTGCTTGTAAGCAGTGCAGCTACGGGGGGAGTTATGACAAATATGGATTTGTTTTCTTTCAGGGATTCGACGGTGTCATCGCTGAGCATTCCTTTTCCGATATGGATTTTCACACCATTTTCACTTAAAACAGGTATTGTGGATTCGATTTCTTCCTTGTTGCTTGTTGTTGGTGCAATTCCCGCTTCGCTAAATGCGGTATGCATTATAACACTACCGTTCAGGTCAAATGGAACTTTATCCTGTTTTATAAGTTCAACTAACTGTGGAAGTGCCGCATCCCTGCCTGTATAGATGGTTCCGGAAATGGTAATTTGGTCTCCAACATTAAGGCTATCCAAATCTTCACTTGTAATTGGAGTTGTCAGATGTTTCATAATTTAACTTTTAGCTTATTTTTTTAATAAATTTTTTTTAATATGAATTTGTATTTTTTTTTAAATGAACATCCCTGCATTATTGAAAGAAATATTTTGGTCATGAAAAAATGAAATAATTTCTAAACCTGATTTCATGAAATCTCGGCAAAATTGACTTGGGTGATAAAGATATTTAAATGTTTAAGAACAAATATATAGACATTCTATATTTATTGACAATAAATATATTAGGAGATTTAAAATTGATTATTATTGATGAGAATTTATGTAAAGGATGTCATCTTTGCTTATTCATGTGCTATAAGAATGTTTATGCAATATCTCCTGAAATCAATAAGAAAGGGGTTCAATTACCTTTTGTTAAGTTTGAAGAGAGATGCACTAAATGCGGCACATGTGAAGTTGCATGTCCTGATCAGGCGATTACGGTTGATTTAGTTGAAAACTGGTGGATGAAAGAAGACAACGATGTCAATTTCAATCCTAACTTTACAAAGGAGAAATAAAAATGGCTGAAGAATTTTTTATTCAAGGAAATGAGGCATGCGCTAAAGGTGCAATAGCTGCAGGTTGCAGATTTTTTGCAGGTTATCCTATCACTCCATCTACAGAGATTGCGGAAACCTTAGCCCGTGAGTTACCGAAAGTTGGAGGTTCATTTGTCCAAATGGAAGATGAAATTGCATCAGCAGGAGCAATCATTGGAGGTTCCTGGGGGGGAGCAAAATCAATGACAGCAACATCCGGACCGGGCATTTCTCTGATGCAGGAAAATATAGGGTATGCGTTCATGACTGAAACCCCAATTGTCTTTGTCAATGTTCAGAGGGGTTCCCCTTCAACCGCCCAGCCGACTATGGCTGCACAGGGTGACATGATGCAGGCCCGCTGGGGATCTCATGGGGATTATGAACCGATAGCATTATCTCCATCAAGCGTTCAGGAATTTTTTGATTTCACAATCAAGGCATTCAATTTGGCTGAAGAGTATAGGGTCCCTGTTTTTGTCATGGCCGATGAGGTAATAGGTCATATGAGGGAAAAAATCGTCGTTGAAGACAATATTGAAATTGTTCCAAGAAAAAGGCCGGAAAAGGTAGACGGTCACATTCCATTTGAAAACATTGAAAACGGCACTACTCCAATGCCAGCATTCGGTGACGGATTCAACATACATGTAACAGGACTCACTCACGATGAAAGGGGATATCCCGACACCAACAATCCTGAAACTCATGATACATTAATTCAAAGAATATGTGATAAGATTTTAAATAACAAGGATAAGATCTGTTCCATCAAATCCGAAAACTGTGAAGATGCAGACATTGTTATCGTGTCTTATGGTGCACCTGTCAGGTCTGTTGTAGAGGCGGTTAGAAGATGTGATAGGAAAGTAGGTTATATCAAAATCGATACTCCATGGCCATTCCCTGATGAGCAGATTGCAGAACTGACAGCAAACGCAAAGGATGTGCTTGTTGTTGAAATGAATCTGGGTCAGATGTATTATGAAGTTGACCGCGCATGCAAAAAGAACAGCAATGTTCATTTATTGGGAGTTATTGGAGGACTGTTGCCAACTCCTGACGAGATATTGGAAAAAATTGATGAAATAGGAGGAAACTAAAATGAGCGAACATAAACAAAATAGATTTCTCCCTTATTTAAGAGAAGACAGATTGCCTCACATTTTCTGTCCGGGCTGTGGAAACGGTGCAATCATCAATGCATTTTTGGCAGCAATGGAAAAGGCAGAAATGGACTTTGACAATATTGCAATGGTATCAGGAATAGGATGTTCTTCAAGAATTCCGGGATATCTCAAATGCGATTCCCTTCACACAACTCACGGAAGGGCATTAAGTTTTGCAACCGGATTGAAAACAGCCAATAAGGATTTGGATGTTGTCGTGTTTACCGGAGACGGCGATGCGGCATCCATCGGTGGTAACCATTTAATTCATGCTGCCAGAAGAAACATTAATCTGACAGTAATCTGTATCAATAATAATATTTATGGTATGACTGGGGGTCAAATCAGCCCTACATCTCCTAAAGGTAGTTTTGGAACTACTGCACCATATGGAAACCAGGATGCTCCATTCAAATTGGCTGAACTTGTTGCAGCAGCAGGAGCAACCTATTCTGCAAGATGGACAACAGTTCAAATTGAAAATCTTGTATTGTCCATCAAGGATGGATTAAAAAATCCCGGCTTTTCATTTATTGAAGTTGCAACTCAATGTCCAACCTACTTCGGTCGTAAGAATAAACTGAAAACTCCTACTGCAATGGCTGCTGTAATGAAAGCAAATACAGTATTCAAGTCTGCTGCAGACAGGATGAGAGCAAAAGATTTGGAAGGTAAAATTGTTGTTGGTGAATTTGCAAATACCCAAAAAGACGAATTCACAGAAAACCTTGAAAAAATCAGTATAGAAAAATCAGGCAGCAAGACTGTTATTAATTCTGCATATGAATCTGAGCTATAGGTGGATAAAATGAGAACTGAAATTAGAATTTGTGGATTTGGAGGTCAAGGAATCATTCTTGCAGGTATCATTTTAGGTAAATCTGCAAGTCTTTTTGATGAAAAGGAAGCTGTTCAAACCCAATCATATGGTCCTGAAGCCCGTGGTGGAGCTTCCAAGTGTGAAGTTGTTATCAGTGACGGCAAAGTGGATTATCCGAAAGTCCAAAGTCCGGATATTTTAGTGGCAATGTCCAATGAGGCTTTGATGAAATATATTGTGGATTTGAAGGATGAGGGAACCTTGATTGTTGATCCTGGAACAACTGATGTTGAAGATGTCAAAGATTTTATAGAAGAGCATAATATTAAAGTTTATGAAGCTCCTGCAACCAAAACTGCTATTGATGAAATCGGCTTGAAGATTGTAGCCAATATCGTCATGGTTGGAGCTATTACAAAAATTACTAAAGTTATCTCTAAAGAAGCGGCTATCAAAGCTATTGAAGCCAGTGTTCCTAAAGGAACCGAGGAGAAAAATATTAAAGCTTTTGAAGCGGGATATGCTTTAGCTGAATAGGGGTGTTATTATGAGATTTTTTGAAAATGTAGCAAAACGATGTCGCTTACTCTCCTGAAGAGGCAATGACCATTTCTTCTGAAATGAATATTCCGGTTGTTGTTAAGGCACAGGTTTTAACCGGTGGCAGAGGCAAAGCGGGAGGTGTCAAATTTGCAGACAATCCTGGTGAAGCTTTAAAGGTTGCCGATGAAATTTTAGGAATGGAAATCAAGGGTGAAAAGGTAAAACACCTTCTGATTGAAGAGAAAGCTAATATTTTAAATGAATTTTTTGTATCTGTATCCATTGACAGAGGTGCCAGAAGGCCTGTAATCATTGCAAGTAAGGAAGGTGGGGTTGAAATAGAAAACCTGGCCAAAACAAACCCTGAAAAAATTATCAAATATTATCCGAATCCTTTAATTGAATTCCTGCCTTATGAGGCACGTGAAGTTGCACGTAAGATGGGTGTTTCATCCGATTTGATTTCACCGATCGGTGACATGATATGGAAATTATATAATGTATTTGAGAAATATGATGCGGACACTGCCGAAATCAACCCGCTGGTTTTAACTGATGAGGGATTGATAGCTGCAGACGCCAAGCTGGTTGTTGAAAATGATTCATTGTTCAGACATCAGGACCTGGTTGAAAGAATGCACTATAAGAAGAAAGCTGTGGACTTCGTTCAGCTTGACGGTGATATTGCTGTCATAGGTAACGGTGCAGGTTTGACTTTAACCGCAATGGACATGATTAAACTCAACGGCGGAGAGCCGGCAACATTCCTTGATATCGGTGGTGGAGCTTCAGAGCAAATAATCAACCAGGCTTTAAACCTGGTATTGAACTATGAGCCTGTTAAAGTAGTGTTCCTGAATGTTTTAGGTGGTATTACCAAGGCAGATGATGTTGCCCGCGGAGTAATCAAAGCTTTGGAACATGTTGAACGTGATGTGCCTATGGTAATCAGGTTAACCGGAACCAATGAGGAAGAGGGCCAAAGACTTTTGGAGGAAGCAGGCATTTCCTATGAGACTTCAATGGAAAAGGCTGCTCTTAAGGCTGTTGAGATTTGTAATGAAATTAAGGCCAAAGGTTAGTCTATGAAATTTTTTGCTGTTAATGGCTCCCCAAGGCCAAAGTGCAATACTGCCCAGCTTCTGGACAAATCATTGGACGGCGTAAAATCAGTTTATCCTGATGCGGAAGTTGAAAGGATAAACCTATATGATTTTCCGTTCCATGGCTGCAAGAGCTGTTTTGCATGCAAAAGGATAGGCGGCAAACATTATGGACGTTGTGTTCAGAATGATGATTTAAAGCCTGTTCTTGATGAAATCTCAAATGCTGACGGCGTTATTTTAGGTTCTCCTATTTATTGTAGTGACGTTACCGGAAATATGAGGTGCTTTTTGGAAAGATTCATGTTTCCGTTCATTGCTTACAGTAAAACTGAGACTGTGGACCATAAAAGAATGCCTCTGGCTTATATCTACACCATGAACGCATCCGAAGAGATTTCATATCAAATCGGATATCATGACATTCATGATAATTTTGAAAAGGGATTGGGTAGTGTGTTTAGCGAAGTGGAGCATCTCTATGTCTATGAAACCTATCAGTTCAAGGACTATTCAAGATATGTTTCAGACATGTTTGATGAAAAGGAAAGGAAACATATTCGCCAGACACGTTTTCCTAAGGATTTGGAAAATGCATTTGAACTTGGAAAAAGAGTTGCTATTCGAGCAGAACAACTCGACTAACTTCAGATTCGTTCACCAATTCCTTACCACACTCATCACCTATTTTTTTTGCAAATTCCTTAACTTCACTGAATGACGGCATGTTTTCAAGGGTTAGGCGTTCACGTGATGAACCGACAAACATATAAGCTTTCACTTCAACGAAATCTGGGTCTGCCTTTTGGATTAGCTTTGCATATTCTTCAGGATTTTCCATATTTCTTCCACGTACACAGGTATTTCGTATACATGTGCGTGAGTCAAAGCTGGCTAATGTTTCAAGTGATTCGTTTAAATTCATCCAAGCATCATTTATTCTTGGTCTGCATACTTCTTTAAATATTTTCTCGTTAGGTGCATCCAAGGAAAGGTATAGCTGGTACGGATCGTTTTCCAGATTTCCCAGCCTGTCGGCACATTGGCCGTTGCTCACTACGAAAGTCGTAAAATCTCTCCTGTTGAACTCGCCGATAAGCGCATCGATTTCAGGATAAAGTGTCGGTTCTCCGGCAAGGGAAATGGCTGCATTATTCGGATTTTTCATTTCTTCAAGTTTTTTCTTATTTGCTTTTGAATTTCCATAAAAGCCACATAATAATTTGTTTTGAGCTTCAATAGCTCCGTCGACTATGGTTTTCGCATCATCATACTCTTCGTCTTCCCAGTTGGTTTGGGTATATGTCAAATCTCTCCAGCAGAATTCGCATTCCTGCTGGCAGTTTGGGACTGCAGGTGACATCTGCAGGCATCTGTGTGATCGGATGCCGTAAAACTTTTCTTTATAGCAGACTCCCTTGTCTGAAATGCTCTGGCGTGTCCAGTGGCATGTTTTGACTGCAGCATGACCGTGCTTTCCGACGAATCTGTATCCACTTTTTTCTAATTTTTCGATTTGGCTTTTATTGAATGACATAAAATCATTTTTATTTTTAGTTTTGATAGTATATAATTAATGGGGATTATATTAATTTAGCCGGAAAAGGTTGTCTAATCAAAAATTTATTTAATAATGTTGTTCAAATATTATTACTAAAAGAGTAATTGTGGGATTATTATGGACACTCCAATTGTGATATTAAACTATAAAACCTATTTAGAATCAAGTGGTATGAATGCTTTAGAACTTGCGCATGACCTGGAAAGTGCTGCTAACGAATCAGGAATCAGGATGGTTGCAGCTCCTCAGGCAGCGGACATATACAGAATTTGTGAAGAAACTTCCCTGCCTATTTTTGCCCAACATATCGATCCTGTTTCCCCTGGAGGACATACCGGGTCCAGTTTGATTAACACTTTAATCGATGCCGGTATAAGCGGCTCTTTAATCAATCACTCCGAGCAAAGGATGAAGCTTGCCGACATTGCCGAAGTTGTCAAATTATGTGCTGATAATGAAATAGAATCATGCGTATGCACCAATAATATTGAAACATCCAGGGCTGTTGCCACTCTCTCCCCTACTGCTGTTGCCGTAGAACCTCCTGAACTGATTGGTACCGGGATTCCTGTATCCCAGGCACAGCCTGAAGTTGTCGAAGACACTGTTAAAGAGGTTAAGGCTATCAATAAGGATGTTAAAGTCTTATGCGGCGCAGGCATCACAACAGGCGATGATATGAGAGCGGCTATGGATTTGGGTGCAGACGGAGTTTTGCTTGCATCCGGAATAATTAAAGCTGAAAGTCCGAAGGATGCTTTACTCGATTTGGTAAGCAAATTATAAACTGAGTGAGAAAAATGGTTAATGAATTTAACACAATTGATGATTTTGATGTGGAAAATAAAACTGTGCTTGTAAGGATTGACATTAATTCACCTGTCGATCCTGGAACAGGAATTATTTTGGACGATACAAGACTGAAACTGCACTCACAGACTATTAAGGAACTGTCCAACAAGGGGGCAAAAGTCGTTCTTCTTGCTCATCAAAGCCGTCCGGGTAAAAAGGATTTTACAACTTTGGCTCAACATGCCGATGCCCTATCAGACATTTTAAATTTGAGAGTTAAATATGTCGATTCACTGTTTTCAAGTTTGGCAAAAGAAGCAATCAAGTCCTTAAAACCACATGAAATTCTTTTGCTTGAAAATGCACGTTTCTTTTCAGAGGAGTCCCTTTCAAGAACTCCTTTAGAACAATCAAAAACCATACTCGTGCAGCAGTTGTCCCCATATATTGATTACTTTGTAAATGATGCATTTGCGGCTGCCCACAGGTCTCATGCATCTTTAATCGGATTTACTGTCAACACTCCTTCAGTCGCAGGTCGTGTAATGGAAAAAGAGTTGACAGTCATCCAAAATGCACTTGATAATGTTGAACATCCGTGCGTATTTTTACTTGGCGGAATGAAAGCCGATGATTCCATTGGGGTAATGGAAAACGTGCTTAATAACGGCACTGCAGATTCTATTTTAACAACAGGTATTGTTGGAAACATTGTTTTATGGGCTGCAGGCATTGACATCGGTCAGGTGAACAGGGATTTCATATCCAGCAGGGGATATGAGGACATGGTTGAAAAATCCAGAAAACTCATCGAAAGGTTCGGAGATAAAATCAAATATCCTATTGATGTTGCCTGCGAACTTGACGGCGAACGTGTTGACATTGACTGTGGTGAGATTCCTAATGAAGCTATTTTTGACATAGGTATCAAAACCATTGCATATTATGCAAAAGAAATAAGGGAAGCCAAATACATATTTGCAAACGGTCCTGCGGGTGTATTTGAAGATCCTAAATTTTCAATGGGTACTGAAGATTTAATCAATGCCATGGCCAATTCAAATGGTTTTACATTAAT
>CADAOO010000080.1 GCA_902789505.1 uncultured Methanobrevibacter sp.
ATGGAAAATAAATGTCCTAAATGCAGATATAGGATTTTATTTAAAAAAGTTCCTGAAACAACTAGAGTTATAAAAGCAAGATAATCCATCTGCTTTTACTAATTTTTTTTACTGTTTTTGATTTTATATGTTAATTTCAACATCCAGAAAGCCTTCCCAAAAAACAAGGAAGTTTTGCAAAACACTAGCGCGCTCAACAGATTCGACCTCTGTCAACAGGGGAAAGATGAACATGCGCGAACTTCTTTTGAAGGCCCTTGAATTGGATGAGTTTAACTTGGCTGTTGTTAATGAAATCAAGGGAAACCCAAGCAAGATTACTTTCTATTCCAATAGGGGCGAAGTTTTGCTTGTCGTTCTCATCAGTGCTTCAATGGAAAAGGAAACACTCAACATAGCTCCTTCCCAATTGAAAATGGTCAGCCAAGTCGAAAGGCTCAATGTCCTGAGCGAAATTCTGGACATCGAGATGGTCGACAAGGCGGAGGACAACTGCATCCTCATATCCGAAAGCGACGATTCTGTGGCAAGGATCAACTTCATCAACAAGTTTGGCGAAATGAACAAATTCCAAATAAATATCAAAAAGGTTCTAGAGGTTGCTCATGATTGATGAAAGCCCTCTTGAGTCTGTCAAAAGCAATATAGCTATAGAATTCGAAAACAGCTCCCAGGCAAAAATCGTTTACGATTCCATAATTCTGGAGTTCGATACTGCCCCGGACTACAGGTCTTCCATGACAATCGATTTGGAGAACGACAAGATCCTAATCGATATCGATGCGGAGGATTCCACATCCTTCAGGGCTTCAATAAACTCTGCAATAAAGTGGATAAGACTGGCATTAGAAATAAATAACTTGACAAAATAATATTCATATGAATAATCTAAAATGAAAATACGGTGATAAAATGGAGATTCCTGAAAACATTCAAAATCAATTAAATCAGTTTCAGCAGTTACAGCAGCAAGCTCAAGCTGTAAGCATGCAGGTTCAAAATGTTGAAATCCAAATCCAAGAGACCGAAAAGGCATTGGAAGAACTCAAAAAGACTGATGAAAATACTGAAGTATTCAAACAGGCAGGCACTCTGCTCATCAAAGTGGAATATGCTGACGCTTTAGCTGAAATGGAAGACAAATTGGAAACTCTTCAATTAAGAAAGCAAACCATGACCCGCCAGGAAGAAAGGGTAATGAAGAAGCTTGAAGAGATGCAGGCCACCATTCAGGCTGCTATGCAAGGTATGGGCCAATAGGCTTATTTCCTTTATTTTTCTTTTTTTGGATTTTTATGTCAAGGCTGAAAGTATTAACCGATGAGGATCTTTTCCGGATTTCAGATGATTTTGGTGAAATCCTTGAAAGTGAAGTTTCAAAATCAATTTCCTTAAAGGAATTGGAGGATTTGGAATTGGACATCGTTCTCAACTACGAAAATGAGCAGTTGGATGTTGATGTTGATGTCGGAGTTCTTTTCGATGAGCTTTCCGAAATCAGCCAGGACCAGATCAGCAAGGCAATTGATGAAGCTTATCTGAAGTTCGATTCATATATTGACGAGAATTTCAGAGTCTGATTATTTTTTTTAGATTCTTAAGTATTACTATTACTATATTTTTTCATAATAAGAGTAATACTTTTTTATAAAAAAGTATTTATACCATTAAGTACTATTTTTTATTATAGTTTGAAGTAATTTCAATAGCTTAGCATTTTAGAACAAAACACGTATTACTCTCTTTCAAATTTCCCTCTTTTTTACTTCAAACTTTTTTTTTACTTTAACTTTTTCAACTTTACTTTATCAAGATAATTTTATCATTTTTCGGCATTTTCACTAGCCTAAAAAATCTCAATTTTATAATTTTTACTGTTTTGTTCATTTCTGTTCATTATTATTTTTATAAATTTGATTGATGTAAACTTATTAATGATTTTATTAAAAATTATTTATTCAAGTTCACTTTAATTTTTTTAAACTTTAGTAACATTTATATACTATGTAAGTTAACTTATTAAGTAGAGGGTTCATAACATATTTGTTATTTACCGAAAATTGATCATTATTATACGGGATTAAGCTATTTATTAGCTTAATTCTCCTCCTTAAAGAAGCTTTTTTTTAAAATATTAATACTACTTTTACCTAATCTTTAACCATGATTAAGAAAATTCCAGTTATCGACTTGAAACAGCACCAGGCCGTAAGCGGCAAATCCGGTATGAGAAACACCTATCAGCCTTTAAGAACTGTTTTTGCACCTTCATCAAATCCCGTTGAAATCGCACAGGGGCTGAAGCTCAACGGCGCCGAGGAGATGTACATTGCAGATTTGGACCTCATAGAATCAAAGGGCCACAACATCGCAGACATCAGGATGGTCAACACAATCCTGCCGGTGATATTTGACGGAGGAGTCAAGAACTGCGAGGCCTTCGAATTCTTCCTGGACTATGCCTATAAGATTATCATTCCCACAGAAACCCTTGAAAGCATTGAGGAGATGGAAAAGATATTCGAAAGGTATCCGAAAGAGAGAATAGTCGTAAGCGTCGATGTCAAGAACGATGAGCTTTTGGCCAGAAACATGGACATGAATCTGGAGGATTTCAAGGAAATACTGAAAAGGCTTGATCCGAATGAGATTATCCTTCTCGATATCACCGGTGTCGGCACGGAAAAGGGATACAACAAGGAGCTTCTGGATAAGTTTGATGACATGAAAGATAAATTGATTGTTGCCGGCGGTTTGAATAAGGAATCCCTTGGTGAGCTGGATTCGTTGGGCATAAAAAAAGTGCTGATAGGAACTAGCCTGCATTCAGGCGAAGTCAGGCTTCTAGATTGAAATTTTAAAAATTTTGCGCCAAATCTTTAAAGATTAAAAAATAGTTTTTCACTGATATTCGATGGCCTGCCAGGTCATATCAAAGTTTTTCTCAAACATTAAATCAATATCTGCATTTGGGAAATCTAACCAAATACATTGAATTCCCATATACATGATATACAATGATTCGACAATGTTTTTAGTTGAGAAGTCTTGCCTTATTTCATTTTGCATTTTGCCGTCTTCGACAAGGTCGGTTAAAAATGTTCCAATATCCTTTCCTGTTTGTAAAATTATCCTGTTAACATCATCATCGGAATATCCTGTTGCGGTTAAAAGAATTAATACATTACCATAATTGATTTTTTCATTGATTTTTTCAATTTCCACACCATTTGTGAAGTGATGTAAAATATAAAGCAATGCATCATGGATTCTCTCCTTTGATGAACCTTCAAGAGGGATTTTTTCAAAATCTATTTTAATATAATCAATCATATACTTTTGCATAATTGCTTCAAATATTTCTCTTTTATCTGAAAAATAATAATATATGCCTCCGGTTGTCAGTCCGGTGCAATTTCGAATTTCACTGATAGAAATATCGATTGTGCTTTTCTCCAATATTAATTTCAGCGTTTTTTCAAGAATCAAGTCTTTAGTGTTCATCTAACCACATCATGTTTTTAATAATTATTGTGTGAATCTTATCTTTTCCCATTGCAAATTAAAATTATCTTCAAAGACTGAACTCATATCCTCAATTAGATACATTTCCCATCTATATTGAATTCCCATGAACATGATAATTAATGACTCTGCAATGTCTTCGGTTGAGAAGTCTTGTCGGATTTCCCCGTTTTTTTGACCCTCCTCAATAATTTCTGCGAAAAATTCCTTCAATTCTTTTATGGTAGTTTGGCAAAACTCTATGGTATTTTCATAATAAAATCCTTTAGCAGTCAAAATCGACAATATGACTCTGTAGTCTATTTCATCAATCGATTCAATCTTGATTCCGGTTTCTTTTTGCTTAAAAATTTCAGCCAGGCTATTGTGGATTTTTTCTTTTGCATTTCCAGTTATCTGCCTGAGTTCGTCTATGTTGAATCTGTAATAGTTAATATAGTATCTTTCAATAATTTCATTATATATCTCTTCCTTATTTGAAAAATAGTGATATATTCCGCCGGTAGCAATTCCGGTGGCTGCACTGATTTCTCTAATTGAAATGAGTGAGTTTCGCTTTTCAATCATTAATTTTAAAGTATTTTCTAAAATTAATTGTTTTGTATTCATACATTTAATGGTTTATATTTTATAGTTATTAAATGATATAGAGAACAAGCGTTCTGTTTGGAAAAAATAAGAACAAGCGTTCTGTTATATTGGAAAATAATAACTAATTTTATTGTTTTTGTTCATTAAACAACAATACTTTTATAAAGCAATTAAATGATAGCTATTAATAAGAAAAGTATTGTACATTTGCAATCAATATTTTTTTCTTAAAATTTTTATATTGTTTAATTGTATATGCTTAGAGGTATTAAAATGGAGAAAAAAATAACGATAAAGATGTTGCTGATAACTCTTGTAATGCTTATAAGTATCGGCGCAATTTCAGCGGCTGATACAAATGATTCATTGCTGGGGGAAGTCAGTGATAGCGATATTGCAACGACTTCTGTTGCTTTAGAAGACAATGCCGCTTCGCTGGGGAGTGAAATTGGCAAGGATGTAGAAATTAATGTAAGTGATAGTTCTGATGGATTATCGAATAAGAAAGTAGGGGATGCATCTTCTAATGTAAATGAAGAGATATTTTCTGCTACAAATAATGATGTGCTTAGAGCAAACTCAAACTTTTATTATAATGGCAAATGGTACGGAGATTTAGATGATGCCGTTGATGATGCCTGTGATAATAATGGAGGAACAATATATATTACAGCAAGAGCATGGGGTTATGATTCAGCTGAACGAGAAATTACAATTAGTGATGGAGTATGGATAACATTTAGGCCTTATAATCAGGGCGATGAAGTTATTTTTGACGGCCAAAAGAATACATATTGGTTTTTTAAGATAGACGATAAAGATGCACATATCACTTTCAATGACATAACCTTTAGAAATGGAGGGGACGGATCTTTAGCTAGTGATGGTGGTGCTATTAGGATCATACATGGATGAATCCGATGCTTCACTCATAGCTAATAATTGCCGGTTCACAAACAATAAAGCAGACAATGGAGGTGGAGCAGTCTGTGTTGAAGATGATGCTTCAGCTACCTTTAATAACTGTTATTTTGAGGGCAATACTGCTCCAGATGGAAACAATGTTCTTGATAAAGATGGCGGATCTCATACTTTTTCCAATTGTCGTTTTATAGGAAGTGGGTCCCTTGATATTGAAGTGGATGCTCCTGCTAAAACAGTTCATATAACTCCTGATGTTGACGATGATGTGAATTATGCTGTTTTATATAAAGGTGGTAATTATTATGATAGAAAACCATGTAATGATGGAGATGAAGCAACTTTCTCTAATCTGGAGAAAGGAACCTATACAGTTTACATGATGAAAAATTGGGAAGCAAAATATGAGTATTCAGGAAATACTTTTTCTATTATGGAACCTAATTTTGTTTTAGATGGTGATAAGGTATTTGAAACTTTAAGTGCTGCTGTAAATGCTATTCCTAGTGGCGGATCCGGGGTAATTACTGTAGAAGGTGGAACTTACACTGATTCTGCTAACTTTATGGTGGAAATTTCAAATAAAAGGGTAACAATTATGCCTAAAGTGTATTCTTCTTTGAATCCTGTTGTTTTTTCACCTATTTCTCAAAAAAATTATGTATTGTATGTTGATTCGAATTCCCAACTCACTATGGAACATATAACTATGGCAGGCCTGTTAAGTAGTGCATTAATCTTCGATGCTAATCAGCAGTGTACCATTTCAAATTGTGAATTTAAAAATATTCGACCTTTTGGAGATTTACCTGGAAAAACAATTGTTGCGCGAAATGCAAATCTGGTACTGAATGGCAATACTTTCGAATCAAGTGGTATGATGGATTTAAGTAATACTGTTGTAAATATAGATGATTGTACTTTCACTTCTAATATTTATTATGGTGGTCACGGGGGAGGAGCTATCTATGCTGATTCTTCTTCAGATGTAACAGTTACCAACTCAGAATTTACCGGTAATCAAGCCCCAAATAATGGTGGAGCAATATATGCCAGCAAACTTAAAGTACATGATACTAAGTTTATAGGAAATGGAGCAAAATTGGGAGGGGCTATTTATATAGCCAGTGGCTCTAACGATCTTGTAAATATAACTAACTGTGTTTTTGATTACAATTATGCAACTACTGGTTACAGAAACATATATTCAGAATCAACCACAAGGAAAATTAATTTGCAGTTCAATGAATATGATTTGAATTTAAAAATAGATGAAAAAGATGGATCATATGG
>CADAOO010000081.1 GCA_902789505.1 uncultured Methanobrevibacter sp.
TGCAGTACCAGCTGTGTCTGCTCCTCCATAGGAACACCAGTTGCAACAAAACATTACAATTTTTACATCATCAGCCATAGAGTTTCTCCTCCTCTATAATATTTTTGCCAATTTTGAAAAACTTTTGTCTTTCAAAATCGAATTTTAAAGTTTTTTAAAAAATTTTAAAATCTTTTTATTTAAAGCATACATGTTTAGGTACGCCTTAAATCACAATTTTCGTACTTAATGAGCTAGCTCAGCATTACATTATGTACTGATTAATATATTTCATTAATAATTAATATAAAGGTTACTCGGAGATTAAAGTCAAAAAGTTTATATACTATAAAACAAGATTTTTGAAAATTAAATTTAAAAAGAGCAATAAAGAAAAAAAGAAAGAATAGATGGATTTACATTCCATCAAGACTCATATCAATCATATTTTGAGTTTGCTGTGCCAATTCATCAGGAAGACCAGTGATGTCCATGTTTAAAAATCCTCTAACAATCATAGACTCAGCATCTTCCTCTTCAATACCTCTAGAGGTCAAATAATTGATTTCATCTTCGGAAATTTTACCCACAGCAGCTTCGTGAGACATCTCCAAATTCGCAGAACTTGCTTCAAGTTCCGGCACCGCATAAATAAAGCTGTCATTGGACAATACCAATCCATGACATTCCAAATGACCTTTCACATCAGGTACAGTACCGGCAAGGTGTCCTCTTGCATAGATTTTGGATTCATCCTGTGCTACGGCCCTTGAAATCACTTCACCCCTTGCACCTTTGGCATTCAGTAAAACCCTTGATCCGACATCGATGATTGAATCCTTTTTACCGCCCTGAATACTTTGGAAAATAGCCCTTGAATTTTCACCGTCACAGTATGCAGTAGGGAATGACTGAATTGTGCTTACAGGACTTGTCAGAATATAATTGTTAATGTAAGTTGAATCATCCATCAATTTAACGCCTGTTCTTGGACGAACTTCAACCTGCTCGGCCCAATTGTGAACCATTGTGAAGGTAATTTTAGAACCTGGCTTCAAATACATTTCAGATACTCCAACATGCATTGCAGAGCCTACATCATCTCCTGTTGCACATCCGGTAATCAGGTGAAGTTCAGAGTTTTCCTCCGCAATGATTACATTGTGAGCAGTCTGCATAATGTCTTCATCACTGATGAACATGCAAGCTTGAACCGGCATTACTTCTTTGGTTCCTGGAAGAGACCTTACGAAATATCCGCTTAAAACACCATTCTCTTTCTCGTTTAAAGCGGTTTTTGCAGTGTATTTGTCTGCATCAGGCTTTACGACATTCCAAAGGTAATCATCCAGCCAACTGTATTTTTCCAATGCAACAGCCATATTCATGACTTCAATAGAATCAGACATTGAGTTATTTGTGAAAATATTACTTTGATCAACCTGTAAAAATGAACCTGACCTGTTCTTTTCTTCAGTGTCGACACCGACCTTTAGAAGATCCTTTTTAGTTTGTTTGTTTAAATCATCCAAATCGTCAATCATGTCCAAAGCATTGACTGTCTCATCACTGAAATTTTCAATAGTTACATCTGCACCAATTGCAGCTTTCTTATCTTTTGCCCTTAAGGCATCCTCATAAACATTGCGCACACTCAACACATCCATTAAAACCGTTTTTTCTAATATCTTCCAAAATTTCAGTAGGATTTCCTGAACAAGAAATTACACCATCAATTAAAACATGCGCCTTATCTGCACTTACAAAGTTTAAGATATAGCCCAAGTGAGTAATTAAAAGACCGCTTCTTTTTCTGTTTCCTTGTGGCTTGTCCTTATCCAATAAAGTTCCAATTTCTGAAGCCAACAATTCAACATTTTCAATATCCACCCCAGAATCAGGTTCGTCAAACATGGTAAAATCAGGCATCTGAGCCAACAGCTGTAATATTTCTGAACGTTTCACTTCCCCGCCGGAAAATCCTAAATTAACATCTCTGTCCAAGAATTCGTCGCTGAATTTAAGTTGTTGAGATAATTCTTTCATTCTAGGATTCAGTTCTTCCTTAACATCCTGATGTGATATGATTTTTAATAAATCTCCTACAGAAACGCCTCTAATGGAGGGAGGAGTTTGGAAACTTACGCCAATACCCAATTTAACTCTTTCAGCAGTAGTCAAATTAGTGATGTCCTGGCCTTTAAATTTTATAGTACCCTTAACAACTTTATAATTTGGAAAACCCAAAATGGTTAAGAACAAGGTACTTTTACCCGCACCGTTAGGGCCTAAAAGAACATGGGTTTCGCCTTCTTCAATTGAAAGGTTAATATCCTTTAAAACCCTTTTTCCGGCTACTTCAACCGCCAAATTTTCAATTTCAAGTAACATATAATCACCTTAAGAATAAAATAGAATTTGTTATACTATAATAGTTTAGTATAACTAAATATAAATAGTTAACAAAAATTAAAAAAAAATAATAAAAAAAAGAGAATAACTGAAACTATTCAGTTACAATAATAAATTCGCCGACTTTTTCAACTTTAGCAAAAGGAACTAACAACAAGTCACCATTCCTTTTAGCACCTTTCACATGGATATTACGGTCGCTTTCAACTCTAATAGCTATATCAACAATTTTACCAGTTTTTTCGTTAATAATCAATTCATCCAATACACCGAGGATACGTGCATTGTTGGTAGCTACCTGGTAATTCTTAATTTCGCTCCATAATTTTTCTTCTCTTTTAGGAATCTGTTTATTATCCATTAAATCACCTAATAAAAATTAAATTCAGATATATAAATATTTATCTTCATTATATTTAAACATAATATTCATTGTATAACTTTTCTGCAACTTTACTATCTAAAAGAGTATTTATATTTAGAGCCAATTCCCTTTTTGGGATGACTAACTGATCCTCTTCCTGAACAATATTGACGCTTCTAAGCACGTTCAGTCCGGAAGGGACATAACCATTAAACTCATAGGAATAGTTCAAACCCAAATCCTTAAAAATTTCAACAGGAACCAATGTTGATAAAGCATCTTTCAAAGATATGGAATAATAATCCAAAACATAATCAATGGTTTCAGTTGAAATAAACGGTAAATCAGCATTAATAAATAATAAAGTATCTTCACTGGATTTTTTTTCGAAATAATCCAGAATGTAAGACAAATCAGTCAGGTAATCATCACCTGAAGTATCCAGTATTTGAAATTCCTCATCCAGGGAATTCAGATATAGTGTGGTCTCACGGGTATGGTGGCTAACTGCAATAACTATTTTATCAATCAATTTAGACTCTTTTAAGTTATCGATTACATATTTAATTAATGGTTTATCACGTAATTTAAAAAGAGGTTTTTCACAGGGAACTTCAAGTCTTGTTCCCCTACCTCCAGCCATCAAAACAGCATAAATCATGATAAACCCACATAGTTTTAAGCGAATTTTCCACCAGCCATTTTCATACGGTCCTTAAGGATGCATCTGCCTCCCTGTTTACCTCCAATAGGAACCTTAGGAGTACCCATTGAATTCATACAACGGGCCATAATAGCTGAACCTAAAGCAAGACCGTCTTCGACAAATACAATATTTTCGAATTTCTCATGTACGGCTTCCAATATTAGTTGAGGTTTGCGTCCGGTAATTCCCGCCCTACCGGTAATACCTAAAGCAGAACCCGGCACAATTACATTTTCCTTGAATGCAACATCCAAAGCCCTTATAACAATATTTGTGCTTACATAGTCAAGGGTTGAAAGCAATGTTGGAAGTCCATAGGCATCATAGAACTGTGCACCGACATCCATCAGTTCAGGAAGTTTATCACCGTTAAATCCGACATCACAACCAATCAATGTGGTGCCCGCTTTTTCGGCTGCTTCAGGGTTTACAGGAACAGTACCGAATCTATCAACATCAATTGGAACTTTAGTAATATTAATCAATTTATGAGCTTCAAGCGCATTGGCTTCAGCCTGTTTGTGGTCTGCTTTTTTCATTGCCTTATCTGAATAGATATCTAAAGCAGCACCATTTTTCTTGTCAATCAGACCAGAACCTCTTGCAAGAGAGTCGCTGACAACCCCCGCAAGACCCAGGAAGTTTCCAACAGTGTTTGCATATGGTTCGTTGTCATTTACAATACGTCCGGCCAAAGTGGAACCGAAGTCCAATGATACACAAGGGTTTCTGTAATCAACATCAGTCCATTTTGCTCCCAACTTAATACCTGCAGTAACCAATTCCCCTTCCATTTCATTTGCAACAGTTTCCTTACCTTTAGGAGGAACTACACTAACCACTGCTCCGTCAAACATAATATTTTCTAAAAGAGTATGCTTGTGCAATTTTTCAGGAAGCTGTGACACACTCATTGCCGGAGACATCTTACGTGGAGGAATATCAGCCTCAAGACAGCCATCGGCAAGTGCGATAATAAGTTGGCCTGCCTCTTCAGCAGTTGCAAAACCGGCAGTTACACCAGTTGATCGTACAACAAAGTCCAAATCCTTATCCTTATCAACATTACACTTTCTAAGAGATTCCAATACAGTATCCCTAATGAGTTCAGTAACAGCTTCTTTAGAAAGTTCAATTCCCCAAACGGTCTTACCGAACACATCTTCTGTAGGTTTAGGTGGCCTGATGTCCCTTGTCATTTTAACAGTTTTATTCAGCAAATAGGATTCGCTAGTGTTTAAGTTAGTTGCCATGACAATACATTTGGTGGTAGTGTTACCAAGTTCTACAGAAGCGGTCACATAGTAAACATCAGGTTTTTTAACAGCACCAGGACTTGCAGGTCCTGCTTGCTGAGCAGTTAATGAACCTAGATTACCTTCCTTAGAATGAGCAATAACAGGTTTAGGACCTCTACTAAAAATTTTACTTAAAAAAGACATTTTATAACCTCAATTAATAATTAGTTATAAATATCTTTTTAAAATAATATAAATTTTATTAAAAATTTCTTGAAAAAAAGTAGTAAAAAAATAGAAAAAAAAAAAGTAGTAAAAAAATAGAAAAAAATGATTAGATGAAAGAATCATCTAATCGGGACCCTTATATCTATAATAAGTTGTTAATTGGGTGTTCTTCAACAGGTTCAGTACCGATATCTTTTGCTGCTTCAGCAATCATAATATCAGCCATACCACAAGCAGGGAATGCGAGTCTTGCGTTTTCGATAGGTCCGAAAAGAACGAAGTCTCCACCAGCCATTTGTTGTACGATGTTTGAACCTATGTCACAAACAGGCCATGCTTCTTTGTGTTCTTTTTTATATCCTCTTAACCAGTCCCATGCGGATGGAACGTTGTGAATACCAGATCCTACTGGGTATCCCCATTTAGCTTTTACAGCGTAAGAGGTTCTTACAGCACATCCATGGTTTGGTAATTCCACATTCGTCAGCCATTTCAAGAATACCTTGGTCGATTACAGATCCACCAGTTTCCCAAATTTCGATTTTTCCTTCTACACCAGGAGTCATTGGGTTGAAACCTAAGAGAATAGATGCGTCGATGTCTGAGTTTTTAACTGCTTCAATTTCACCAGGTTCTGCTGCCATACTTAAAGAGTTGTAAACAGCCCTTTCAGCTAAACCAACTTCTTGAACATATTCTACACCTGCAATTTTTGCAGCAGCTGCAGTTGAGTCGATAAGGAAAGGTTTGTCACAGACGTCTCCTACAAATTCTAAGTATTTAACCATAGCTTCTGCAGTAGCACCGAAAGTTTGTACAACA
>CADAOO010000082.1 GCA_902789505.1 uncultured Methanobrevibacter sp.
GTTTGAAGGATTATAATCAAATTCACGGCCGATTACAGAAGCATCATTCCTAATGGTTCCTGTTGCATTAACCCATGCAACAATATTCAATCTGACAGAACCGCCATTTCCAAGTTCACCAATTGTCCATTTACCGGTAACATGATTATATTTTCCGTTACCAGTATCACTTTTCCAAACTACAGATTTAGGAAGCAAATCACTCATAACAACATCATGAGCAACATCAGGACCATTGTTCTTAACTGTTATAGTCCAGGTCACATAATCATGATATCTCGGATTTGAAACATTAACTGTCTTAATTACTTCCAAATCAGTCGCCGGATCAATGAGAATTGATGCATCATCCCTATTATTGGACATATCATAATCATACTCATTACCCTTAATGGAAGCAACATTAACAATAGTTCCAGTCTTATTAACCCTACAAATCAACTTATAGGTCAACCTTTCACCAACAGCCAATTTCCCGACAGTGATAACACCTTTAGAATAGCTTCCTCTCGGCAGTACAGCATCAACATAAATCAAACCATCTGGCAACACATCAGTAACCTTAACGCCAGTAGCATTATCCGGACCATAATTGACAATAACCAACTTCCAGACAATCTCATCAGTATAATTCGCCCTTGAAACATCAATAGACTTATCAATAGCCAAATCAGTGGATTTATTGACTTTAACTGATTCAGAATCATAATTGTTGGACATGTTTCTGTCAACTTCCTTGCCTTTGACCGAAACATCATTTTTAATGGTTCCTGTTGCATTCACCTTACAGAATATGTTCAATCTGACTTCTTTATTTATTCCTAAAGTGCCGATATCCCAAATTCCGGTTCCTGCATTATAGTTTCCATCACTGGTAACATCAATTAATGATTTTGGTAAAATGTCAGTTACTTTCACATTGTGAGCCGCATCGGGACCGTTATTTCTAACAACAATTGTCCATTTGATTGAATCATGATACTTCGGATTAGAATTGTTTACGTATTTTCTCACTTCCAAATCAACGGTTGGAGGAACAGTGATTTTAGCCTGGTCATGGTTGTTTGACAAGTCAACATCAAACTCTTTGCCAGTTACGTTTGCATTGTTGACAATATCACCAGTCTTATTTACTCTGGCATAGATATTGACAATGACACTTTTTCCAACATCCAATTCTCCGATGTTTAAAAGCCCGGTAATCGGATTGTATTTGCCTGAATCATCATCAATGTAAATCATTCCTTTTGGAAGCACATCAGTTACATTAACATAGGTTGCCTTATTCGGACCGTTATTGGTAATGTTTAATGTCCAAACGACAACATCATCATAGTTATAACTATCTGAAGCCGCGGATTTCCTGATTTGATTGTCAACTTTTGGAATTACATTGAATACTGTAGTGTTTGTTATTGCCTTGTAGTATGTGTCTTCAGCATGTTTTGCAGTCACATAATACTTACCAGGCTGTAAACCATTCAAATCATCTGAAACATCACCAAGATAATTGGAATTCAGGACTCTGTCATATACGACTGTACCTTTATCATTTTTAACGGTCAATCGAATTTCCATATTGTATTCACGGTCATCCTGGTATAGTTTGCCGTTGTTTGTAGCGCCGTCAAGTGGAAACTCGCCGTCAATTGACAGTTTGGAGTAATCAGCAGCATTATAGATTGCATTGGATACTGCAAGATTATTATATTTTGCTATATTGTTTCCACCATGGATAACTGATCTCAAATGTTCTGTTTCACCGTAGAATATGTCATGTGCATAGACAGGCAAATGATAAACCCATGCCTGATTTTCAAACAGGACATTGCCACGTAAAGTCAGTCTGTTGCCGTGCTTATCGTAATATATTGCACTGCCGTTACGGGCAGTATTGTAATAAAATCTTGAATTTTCTACATTAGCTTGGGTACTGTTTATGTAAATTGCACCACCCAATCCGTCATCCAACTTATCGTAGTCAGGACGTGCTTCATTGCGGATAAATTGTGATCCGCTTACGATAGTTTTACTGCCTTTAGTGTAGATTGCTCCACCATCAACTTCTGCAATGTTAGAGTCAAAATTTGAATTACTTACTTTTACATTTAATGCTTCAATGTTTAAAGCACCACCGTCTGTATCTGCATGGTTTTTAGTGAAATTGGAATTTATAATGTCAATATTTAATCCCAATGCCTGAATAGCTCCTCCTTTTGGAGCATCATTGCCTTCAAAATAACAGTTATTGATTTCAAGTTCCATTGTATCGTATAAAAATCCAGTAGAAACCGCACCACCATACAAATCTGTTGCAGTGTTATTTATAAAAATACAGTTACGAAGTTTACCGGATGCATGGAATGTTAATGCACCGCCCTGACCTGCAGAGTTGTTTATAAAAACACAGCTGTCATATTCAACTCCATTACGAACACATCCTGCACCTCCGTGGGATTTTCCTTCAGGACCAATTGCCCTGTTATTGATGAATGTACACTTATAAACTAAAGCCTTGTAACTCGGATCATCCAATCCGACCTGTACCGCTCCACCATAAACAGCATCCATACTCTTAACCCAATTTGAGTCAAAAATACAATTTATCAACTTCGAATTGATACCGTAAAGACCAACCGCCCCTGCATTGGACGAGTTTTCAAAACCGTCCCAATAGCCGAAATTGTTAGTGAAATTACAGTTTTTAACCGTCACATTTTCTGCAATGTTCAAATTGTATCTTGATTGCAATACTCCACCATGATATGCGCGATTGTTTTCAAAACAACAGTTATCAACCACAACATCCTTCGCATTAATAAATAATGCAGATCCCTGCTCTTTATGGGCATTGATGAATTTCAAATTGGATATCACACTGCCTGCAGCGCGGTTATCCACCGCAAGAATACCTGATATGCCCTTACCGTCCAGCGTAGCCGTAGATGTTGATGTTATTGTTAATCTTTTAGTGATATTCACTGTCGATTCACGGCCATTTGAGTGGTAATCTCCAACCAATATTATCTTATCCCCTACACTGGCGCCGTCAATCATATTTTGAATGTCCTGAAATGTCCTACCTTCAACAACATAGTTTGCAGTTAAAATATTTCCATTATCCGTATCTACCTCCAAAAGTTCATCCGTTTGAGAATTTTCTAGTTTATCTTGAATATTTAATTTCATATTTAATCCATTGCCATCTTCATTTAAATCTGAAGCATAATTAACCTCCAAACTTAGGCCAAATGCTGCAAATATTAATGAGATAAATAGCATGGAAATTATGAAATTCTTGCTAATAGCTATCTTTTGAGTTTTACTTAACATTAAATCACCTTTTTGAGGATGACGATAACCACTATTAATTAACAAAAGCTATTAATTAGCAATTAAACTTTTTACTTTAGTTAAAATATTAAAAAGAATACAATATCATCACAAAATTTTAAAATAATTTTTCAATTATCAGAATTAACCATCATGTGGTTATCTAACACAGGATATTTTTCTATAAATATCCGCACAAATTTTAAAATTATTCTAATTTTACAAAGTAACATAAACTTTCTTAAAATCTCGCTAAATTTAACTTAAAATAAAAGATAACCTCCATTAAATCCTCAAAATGATTATTAAACATCAGAATATTTAAATTTTTGCTAAAAACCGACAGCAATTTCTTATTCTAAAATAGTATTATGCAACCAAGTTAAGAAAATAAACCTCTTTCAAAAAAATATTTTAGATATGAAAAATAAAATAAAAGTACATAAGAATTAAGGTAAGAGATATGAAAAAACAAATTGTAATATTGGTGATGGCTTTATTAATAATTGCGCCGATAATCCAAGATGTATCTGCAACAAAAACCGTTTTCATTACAACAGACAACATCATCGACCATGACTTCGACACAAAATTAATAAACTCCATCAAAGATTATATACAAGAACTAAGCGGAGGGGAACTTCAAGTAGTTATAGACAATCAGGCCCCATCCCCAGGTGAGGGTCACAGAGCAATACAGGTAACTAGTGATGTGAGTATAACTCTAGCTGCTGCAGATAGTGGAAACTTTGTGCAGCTTGCTAGATACAGTGATAATTCAACTAAACAAATCATATTTGTCAATATTGGTGATTATGACTTGGATAACTCTTCAGATTTCCTTAGAAGAGCATGGGACGATAATTATACAAATGAAAGTTTTGCAGGATTGCGTGATCCAGGAACATTTCTAAAAAATGCGGGAGTATACTATATTCAGCCGGCGAAGGAATTTCCAAATAATTACCGTGACGGAATTTTAAGCAGCCAAGATGACAAACTCACAAAACAAATCGCTCAGGAAATTGTTGACATCATCAATAAACATGGTAACGATACAAGAATATTGAGTGATGAACTTATAACAACTAATCACATTTCACCAAAAGGAATGGCAAACGCATGTAAAGAATTGGTAAACACTAATGATACTGAATTTAAAGGAAAATATGGTGCATACACTGGTCCACAACTACTATATCAAACCAGTGCATATCTTTCAGGTAGCGGTATTGATAATCCTAAAAAATATAGTGAACCGGAGAATCCAATGGGCATTTCATTTATGGTAAAAGACACATATTCAGTTTATGATTATTTCAAAATGGGCAGTATAGTTAAAAGTTACATGGATGAAAATGGCCGTGCCCCTGATTCAATCGAATATGAAGGTGCCAAGATTGGTTATTATGATTTGTTATATAACTTTGCAAAAATAACTCAAAATCATACAGATGCTCAACATATGAACTTTGAAAGAGAATACCACTTTGACAAAGTGAACGATTCAATATTACTGCACGTATTCCCATTCGTGTTAATATTATTCATATTGTTTGTTGCATATCTCGGATATAAGAAAATAAGGAGATTTTAATTCGGAACAATGGTTCTAGTCCTGTTTGGATGTGGAAGTGCCGCTATAGCAGGGCAATTTCTAGGTTTTCTAGGAATAGCAATGGCATTTGGTTTGTCTATCGTTGCCATGGCTTATGTTATAGGCGACATTTCAGGATGCCACATCAACCCTGCCGTTTCAATCGGAATGTGGATTGATGGAAGAATGGAAGTGAAAGATCTTATTATGTACATCATATTCCAGTGCATAGGTGCAATTATAGGTATCGCATTGCTTGTAGCAATCATTAACTCTTCAGCATATCTCGGAGGATACCTTACAACAGGACTGGGTCAAAACGGATTTGGAGCCGCATCAACTGTAGGTATTAATGTTGTGGGTGCAATAATTGTTGAAATTATCCTGACTTTTGTATTTGTATTCACCGTACTTGGCGTTACTAAAAAAACAGAAAATGCAACCGTTGCAGGAATCGTGATTGGTTTAACCTTAGCATTTGTACATATCATGGGAATTCCATTGACAGGTACTTCAGTTAACCCGGCACGTAGTTTAGCCCCAGCATTATTCATGGGCGGACAGGCTCTACAGCAGGTTTGGGTATTCATACTTGCACCAGTCGTCGGTGCAGTTATTGCAGGTTTCTTATACAAAGTTTTATCTTCAGAGGATATTTAAATCCTCTAACTTTTTTTGTTTTAAATTTTGATGCCTCCAACGTAAATATAACCGTCCATCTTATCAAAGCTACTTTTTAAATAAAACTCAAAAGTTTTTTCATTGGCAACATAAAGGTGCGCTAAAGCGATTCCCACATCAATCGGATTCCATTTCTTAACGATTGGTCGTTTTAAAATGTTTTGTTTTACCTGATATACATCAAAACCATCGTCAGTATGCTTAAAATACCATGGCTGCATGTTTATAGCTGACGGAGCCAACTGTGCAGGTTTTAATCTGTCATCAGCATAGTCACTAATGTCCGCCAAACTTTTTCTTTTAAATCCGGAAATATCACGAGTCATGTCATTGGATTTGCCGAAAGCTATTTCAATTACAAATTCAGGATCTTTTCGTTTGATGGAATTCAAACCAACCCAGCAGCTACCAATTCCTTTACTCTGTAAAAATAATGAGAGCTGTTGAAATACAAAGCCAAGATTTACCTTGCACAAATCCTTTTTCTCACTGAACAATGCCAGATAATAAGGTGCGGACCAGGGGGTTCTTATTTTAACTTCACTCTTTTCAAAAATTTCATAGCGATACTTTAAATCACTGCTTAAAGGCCTGACGGACTTCATGAAATCATTGATGACATTCATGTCAATTTCATCATCAAGATATTTTCGGCAGGATTTTCTAACATAGATTTGTTCTTCCAAATTCATTAAAAATAAATATTGTATTTATCATTATTAAAATTTAAATAATATCGAAAGGAAAAATTATATTAAGGTGAATATATGAAAATTGTTGTTGCAATTGGAGGATCAATATTATTAAAAGAATATGACTGTAAGAAATTCCAAGAGTATAGTGCCATATTAAAAGATTTATCCGATGAACACGAATTGTTTGTTGTTATAGGTGGTGGAAAACCTGCTAGAGAATACATCAGCGTAGTTCGTGATTTAGGTGCTGGAGAAGCGCAATGCGATGATATTGGAATTGAAGTAACCCGAATAAACGCCAAATTAATGTTATCTGCACTTGGCGATGCAGCTTATCAGAGAGTACCTCATAACTTCCAGGAGGCATTGGAATTTTCAGCCAGTGGAAAAATCATTGTTATGGGTGGAACAGAACCCGCCCACAGTACCGATGCTGTTTCAGCCATTCTTGCCGAATATATTAATGCGGACAAATTAATCAACTTAACTTCAGTTGACGGAATGTATACAAAAGATCCGAACAAATTTGATGATGCGAAACTTGTCAGTGAAATCACAGCAACAGACCTTCTTGAATTCTTAAGCGGAAAGGATGTGAAGGCAGGAACCTACGAATTCTTTGACACAACTGCAGTTCAAATGATTAAAAGATCCGACATGGAAACCGTTATTACCAATGGTTTTGAACCTGAAAACCTGATTAAAGCGGTGAATGGTGAAAAAATAGGTACTCGAATTATAAATGAATAGGTGATCAAGTGGATAATCTTATTGACATTGGTTTAAATCTGATGCACAAGTCATTTAGAAAAGATAGACAGGAAATTATCGATGATGCCAAGAAAGTTGGCGTCAAACAGTTCATCATCACAGGAACCAATATCCATTCAAGTCAGATAGCCGCAGAATATGCTTCCAAATTTCCGGAAACATTGTATTCCACTTCAGGAGTGCATCCTCATGATGCAAAAACCTGTAACGGACATACGATTAATGAACTGGAAAAAATAGCTAAAAATAAATGTGTTGTAGCTATTGGTGAATGCGGTCTTGACTACAATAGAAACTTTTCACCTCCGGACCTGCAAAGAAAATGGTTTGAAGCACAGGTAGAACTGGCCGAAAGATTAGACATGCCATTATTTTTACATGAAAGAGAAGCTCATGAAGATTTATATGGCATGCTCAAAAAATACGATGTTTGTGAAAAATCTGTTGTTCACTGTTTTACCGGGACAAAAAATGAAGCTCAAAACTACATCGATTTGGGATGCTATATCGGTGTTACCGGATGGATTTGTGATATGAAAAGAGGAAGAGACTTGCAGGAAGCTGTAAGTGTGATTCCGCCTGAAAAATTAATGATTGAAACAGATGCTCCATTTTTAATACCGAAAAACTTTGAAAAGAAACCTAAAAAGAATAGAAACGAACCTAGATATTTACCTCATATCCTCGAAACAATTGCGATGTGCATGGGTCTGGATGCTGAAGACCTTGCGATTCAAGTTACCAAAAATACAAAAGAATTTTTTAAAATATAAAGGAAGTGAAAAAATGTCAGTAGAACCTCATAAACACTGCCCAATATGTGGAACCCCAATACCTTTAAACGAACTTGTATGCTCACAGGATTGTCAAAAAGTCTGGGACAGCAGAATAAGTCAAAGAAAAAGATCCCAAATAATATTATATATTGTAATTGCAATATTCCTGATTGTATGGGCTATAATGACTTTTATGAAATAAGGGATTATAATGATTTTAACTTCGGCAAATATACTGGAAACAAAGAAAATACTTGAATATAAGGGATTGGTTACCGGAGAATCCTTAATCGGTGCCAACATTTATAAGGATTTGTTTTCAGGAGTCCGTGATGTTGTAGGCGGAAGAACCTCCAGATATGAAGAAGAACTTCAAAAAGCAAGAGAAATTGCTCTAAAAAGTATGAAAGAAAAAGCTGAAAGCTTAGGAGCTAACGCAATTGTTGGACTCAAGCTTTCTTATGACAATCTTGGAGGAACAATGGGCAACACCATCCTTGTGACTGCCTACGGCACCGCAGTCAAATGTGAATAGCATGAAACATGAAAGAAATGAAGAACGAGTAAAATACGTCCGTGAAGCTATTTTATGCGTCTCAATCGGTACTGTTGTAGGTCTTGTTGTTTATCAAATTTTCTTATACTTCAACATAGCCATAGTCGGATGGAATCTTGGTTTAATCTTTGCGCCCCTCGCCGCAGGATATGTTGAAACAATTCTTGCAAACAGGATACTCGGAGAAAATATTGGAGCAATCAGTGCATTTATTCTTTTTATATACACTACATTTTACAGTTTTATTTTAAAAAACCCCACATTAGGATTTAATATCATTACAATTGCATCGATATTTGTAATTTTACAGGCCGCATTTCCAACATTAATCAACTACATCATATTTACTCTTGGACTTGGAACACTTTTATATATCATAGGAATGTTCAGAAAAGTAACGGGCTTCATTTACCATAAAATCAAAGGATTTATCTATAAGCATATTCTCAAAAAACCTATTGTCGATAATGCCCGAATAGAAGAAAAGCATGAATTTGACGAAGTCCGAAGTAATAAAATACTCAATAGTATGGATTTCTATTTTATAACCAGTACTGACATACCCAATTATGTAGCAATCAACATAGGGCAATTCCATTCAACAGTAATTGTTGAAAAGGCGGAAGTGCCAAAACC
>CADAOO010000083.1 GCA_902789505.1 uncultured Methanobrevibacter sp.
AATTAAAATGTAAGGGGGCTTGAATATGAGAGATGTTGCGATTATCGGAGTTTCACAAACTAAATTTGGTGAATTATGGGATTCTTCCTTTAGGGATTTAATTGCTGAGGCAGGAATAAAAGCTATTGAAGATGCTAGCATTGATGGAATTGACATTGAAGCAATGTTTGTTGGAAATATGTCTTCTGGTCTTTTTGTAGAACAGGAACACATTGCAGCACTTATTTCCGACCATGTAGGTCTTAATCCAATTCCAGCTACAAGAGTTGAAGCTGCCTGTGCATCAGGAGGTCTTGCTTTAAGACAGGGAATCATGGCTGTTGCATCAGGTTTTCATGATGTTGTAATCTCAGCAGGTGTGGAAAAGATGACTGATGTGGTAGATGCCACTCCAGCTATTGCCACTGCATCAGACCAGGAATGGGAAGCACAGCAAGGAGCTACATTCCCGTCATTGTATGCAATGATTGCAAAAAGGCACATGTATGAATATGGAACCACACGCGAACAGTTAGCACAGTTTTCAGTTGTAAACCACAAAAATGCATCCAAAAACCCTAATGCACAATTTCCATTTGAAATAAGTGTGGATAAGGTAATCAACTCCACCATGGTGGCAGACCCATTAACTTTACTTGACTGTTCTCCTGTAAGTGACGGAGCTGCAGCGATTGTACTGGTGCCTGCTGAAGATGCTCACAAATACACTGACACTCCAATTTATGTAAAAGCTTCTGCACAGGCTTCAGGAACTTTGACCTTACATGATAGAAAAGACATTACTACCATAGAATCCACTAAAGTTGCTTCCAGAAAAGCTTATGAAATGGCAGGAGTAACAGTAAAAGACATTGATGTGACTGAAGTCCATGACTGTTTCTCAATTAATGGACTATTGGCTGTTGAAGATTTAGGATTTGCCGAAAAAGGTAAAGGTGGAATAGCTATTGAAGAAGGTCAAACAGAAATCGATGGTGATTTCCCAATCAACTCATCTGGCGGTCTTAAAGCACGTGGACACCCGTTAGGTGCAACAGGTATTGCTCAGGCTGCCGAAATCGTATGGCAACTTAGAGGAGAAGCTGGCGGACGTCAGGTTGAAGGTGCAGAAATTGGTATGACTCACAACATTGGAGGAACCGGTGGTACTGCAGCCGTACACATTTTCGGAAGGGATTTATAAAATCTCTTTTACTTTTTCTTTTTTTTTATGATACTTAATACAGGTACAAGAACTGACATTCCCGCTTTTTATTCGAAATGGTTCCTCAAAAGAATTGAAGAGGGTTTCGTACTCAGTAAAAATCCATATAATAACCAAATCTATAAATATAATTTCAATCCAAAAACTGTTGACTGCATCTGTTTTTGCTCTAAAAATCCGAAACCTCTCCTTAAGAATTTGGATAAGCTGTCTGATTACAGGCAATTCTGGTTTACGACAATAAATCCCTATGGAAAGGATATTGAAATTAATGTTCCTGATTATAAAAAAGTTATAAAAACTTTTAAGGTGCTGTCTGATAGTTTAGGAATCAACAGTGTGTCCTGGAGATATGATCCTATTTTTATTTCAGAGAAATATTCCATTGATTTTCATATTGATAAATTTGAGGAGATGGCATCCGAATTGTATGAATATACCTCGGACTGTACAATCAGCTTCATAGATTTGTATCAAAAAGTTTTAAGGAATTTTCCAGAGGCCCGTGAGGTTACAACTGAAGAACGTTTGCTGATTGGTGAAAATTTTGCAAGGATTGCAGGTGAATATGGAATACAGATGAAGACCTGTGTTGAAGGCACATTGCTTGATCAATTTGGCTTTGACTCATCAGGTTGCATGACTCAACAGGTGTTGGAAAAGGCTATTGGAAATAATTTAAAAGTCCCTAAAGGAAAATACCGGAATCGTGAATGCAACTGTTTAATGGGAAGGGATATTGGATTATATAATACATGTCTTCATGGATGCAAGTATTGCTATGCCAATAGTATAGAAATTATCTACTACTTTTCTCTCACTACGAATAATAATTTTATTTTCTTCAGTAATTAAAGTTTTGGAAATTCGTTCAAATCGCATAATTTTAACATATATTCAGATATAAAATAAAAACATTAGTGAATGTATAGAAATAAAAATGTTGTCTTGAACAGTTATTATTTAACAGAGTTGGCTGTATGATGCTGGTCAAAACACAAATAAGAAATGTTAATGTCATCAGATATAGTAAGTGATAACATGATAATAAATGTCGGCGGAAGAACAGATATAGTGAACTACTACACTCCATGGCTACTGAACAGGCTTAGTGAAGGATATGCATATTCAAGAAATCCATTTGCAAGAGAGAATGTATACAAGTTAAGCTTAAAGCCTGAAGATGTAGATTGTTTATTGTTCTGCTCCAAGAACTACCAACCTATACTGAAACATATAGGTGACATTGATGAAAAGTACAATATATTGTGCAACTACACGATTACTGCATACGGCAAGGACATAGAACCGAAAGTCCCATCAATAAATCAATCTATTAAAACGTTGGAACGATTATCTGATATTGTTGGTGGGAACAAGATTCTCTGGAGATATGATCCGATACTTCTTACTGAAAAATACACTGTTGAAAAACATCTGGAAACATTTGAGTATATGGCCGAAAAGATCTCACCATTAGTTTACCGATGTATATTCAGCTTTGTAGATATGTACAAAAAAGTTGAAGAGAACATGCCTGAGATAATTCCGCTTGCTGAGGAAGATAAAGAAAAGCTATTGAAAGGGATTGGTGAGATATCAAAAAAATATAATCTATATACTCAATCATGTGCAACAAATGAACGCTATGAGAAATATGGTATTCATGCTGCAGGTTGTACAACTAGGGAAATATTAGAACAGGCACACAATGTAGTTTATAAAAATGTTAAAGGAACTGGAATTAGGGAAAACTGTCATTGCATTCCATCAAGAGACATTGGTGCTTATAATTCATGTTTAAGTGAATGTAAATATTGCTACGCCAACCGAAAACCTGAAATTCCCAAAAATGTTATAAAACTGCATGATGAGAAATCTCCGTTGTTGCTTGGGCATCTTAAAGAGGAAGATAATTTAATTGATACAAAAGTAATAAGGTATATTGAACCTAAACAGACTACTTTATTTGATTATTAAAATTCAAAATTGAAATATATAGTTTATTTGTTCCATTGAATCATTTTGGAAATTCAAAGAATTTAAAACAATCTGGTGATAAAATGGTTTTAACATTAGAAGATATAATTGAAATGTCCGAAAAACCGATTTATATTAAAAGTCCAACCTTAGGAAAATTGACTTTTAGAATGTTTTTAGTTAAAGATGAAGAAATAATTCTTAAATATTTAAATGAATATGATGATTCTGAATTCATTTGTAATATGTTTATTCTTAACCAGTTAACGTCTCCTAAAATAACAATAGAAGTTTTAGAAGGATTAAATTCTTTAGAAATAAAATTTATTCTTTCTGAATACTTAAAAATAAACAATCTTGATAAATACTTTGATTTTGATAAAGGCAATGTCTATGATAACTTTAAAGATGGCTTGATTAGTTATCGAAACCATCTTCTAAAACCAATACTGACTCATAGAAAACAAATTATCGATTCAATTGAACAAACATTGGATTTGGTCACAATACCTCAAGCAATATCAAGTTATATTATCGATTCACAAGAAGTAATTATGGATCAAATGGTTGCAATTTCAAAAACCGCAGATATAATTCAACAATCAATATCTCTTCCTCAACTCAATGAATATTTACATCTGTTTGATTTGTCAGCTGCGTACTCTGCAATAACTCTCCAAAAGATTATTGAACCTCAAATAACTTTATGGACAAATTGGCTTAATGTTAATAAAAATTTAGTTCAAGCTATTTCTAATTTAGATATATTTTGGGATGAGGTATTTGAAAAATATAATATTTCAAGAGACAAAGCTTTGACATGTATAAAAAAATACAATTGGTTTATTAGTCCAAGTATGTACACTTACATTGTTAAAGACATTATTTCTGCCTGTAAACAACCATCTAGAAATAAATATCATGAAATTAATAAAGTTTTTGTTAACTATTTTTTAGAAAATGGTTGTAGGAATCTTGATGAATTTGTAAGAAATTGGGAAACAAATCCAATTTTTAAAGGTAGAATGAAAATTATTAGAGATTGTGTAAACATTATTAAAAGCTGTCCTAAAGGAGTTAATTTTTCAAATTTGGTTGTTCCAACATTAATTGCTCAAATTGACGGGATTCAACAAGAATTTATGAAACAAAATGGATTAGTGGTAGATTATAATATAGTTTATGATTTAGAAGGTAACAAAAAAAAGGATGAACATGGTCAAAATATGAGATTTAAACAGTATTATAGGGAATTAACATCAGATGATAGATTTTCAGATGCAATAAATGATGTTTTCTTAGATGTTTTGCTCCAAGACACTAAACCTAGACAAGATTATAAAACATCAATGCATTTCAGTAGAAATAAAATATTACATGGGGAAAATTTCAATTATGGTAAAAAAGATTATGTAATAAGGTGTTTTATGATTTTAGATTTTTTACATGGGTTAAGTACTAGAAATGATGAGTAATTCCATAAAAATATTAAATCATGTTATAAATGACAAAAAGATTCAAAACATATCCTTACAAAATTAATTGATATTTGTGACTTTGATTTTTAATAATTGTCCCAAGCCGTACAGACTCTTTCAAAAACTTTGTTGATTTTAAAAATTCAATGTAGTTGACAGGATATCTTTTAAATTACTAGAAAACACAAAAATGAAATGTGTTTTAAAAA
>CADAOO010000084.1 GCA_902789505.1 uncultured Methanobrevibacter sp.
TTTCGTTACTACACATGTTATATATCTTTGTATAACTTAAAAGGTATTGATATATATACTATTATAACCATAATATACATTATTAACAAACTTATAACACACTTATTACATATGAGGTGATTTGAAAAATGCCATTTTGTCAAAATTGTGGAACTCAAATAGAAGACGATGCGAAGTTTTGTGCAAGCTGTGGAACTCCGACAGACGGTTCTGCACCTGCCGGAAATGCGGAGAATGAAAGTACAGGAAGCATACTTGGTGATATTAAAAAGACAGGTCTTGGATTTAAAAAGAAAATGGATAACTACGCTCACGGCGAACATAGAAATATCCAAAGGCCGGAAGGCTGCCTATATTTCATGAATGGGCTGCAGGGTACCCTGGCAATATATGAGGATTATATTGAATTTGATTTCAGCGGAAGTGCAGTGAAAAAATATATGAGCGGTTTTGGCGGAGTTAAAAAAGTGTATTACAACCAGATCAACAGTATACAGAAAAGGGATGCAACAGATATGGTGAACGGCACTATTGAATTTGAGCTTCCTGGAATGGCCGCAAGCGCTTTCAGCCAGAATGAAAACCTGATTACATACCTGCCAAAATATCAGGATGAAGCCGATAAGATTTATGATTATGTGGACAAAAAGATATTGGAAATCAATCAGGCCAAAACACAGCCGGCCCAGGTTGTGCAAAATGAAGTAAGCCCTATGGCAAAACTGAAAGAAGCAAAGGAACTTTTGGATTTGGGCGTCATTACTCAAGAGGAATTTGATGAAATCAAGGCTAAATGTCTTGCGGACATGTAATTCAGTCTTTTAGCGGTGTGAGATAATGGCCAAAGATGACAGAAGCCCGATTAATCCGTTCACTGGCAAGGAACATTATGATACACTGAATGATGATGAATTTCTGGCAATGTGCTACAGGAATTATTATGAGGACATAAGCCAATGCGTATTGCTGGACAATACTCCCTATGGCCAGTTGGTATTGAATGTTGCTTCAAGATTGATTAGAACGGTTGAAGATTTTTTAAGTAGAATAGGCCGTTATGATTATGTTGAGGATTATTACGACTGGGAATTTCATTTGGCTCAGGATAATCAGGTCAATGCCTACTGCATGCCCGGCGGAAAAATACTTGTGTATTCCGGGTTATTTTCCATTGCTGATGATGAAGAAAAATTGGCATTCGTTCTGGGCCATGAGATGGCTCACGCTTTGCTTGACCATACAAGGACTAAATTCAGTGTTCATCAGACAAAGGACGCATTGGCGGACATATCTATGATAGGCAGTTTTGCTTTGGATTTGCTGGGCTTTGAAAATGCCGGAGCTGTGACAAGAACTGCTGTAACCTTAGCGGATATTGGTTCCCATTATTTTTTAACACAGCCTTGGGGAAGGGACCAGGAGTATGAGGCGGATAAACTTGGAATGATAATCATTCATCTGGCGGGCTATGATGTCAATATTGTTCCTGATTTTTGGCAGGAATTTTCAGGGGAAAATGCAAACACCTTTGATTTTTTCTCCACACACCCTTCCGATGATAAAAGAATTGCTGTAATGCGTGAATCGCTAGTGGAAATATTGAATGAAACGGATTTTTACTCAGGACCGGTTCTCTCCTGTGCCTAAAGAGGAATATAAGGTGGGATGTGAACAGCAGCCCATTCCTCAGATACCTCTGGAAACTTCCAATCAACCGGTAGGTGCCGCCGCTTTTACAGCTAGCGCTGCTGATGCTTGTTCCAACTGTGGCAGTATCGTTGGTCCGGCCGCTAAGTTCTGTAAGGTTTGTGGAAATAGACTTGAAAAGGATAACCGCCCGGCCTGTCCTGAATGTGGATACATTGCTGAACCATGTGATAATTTCTGTAAAAATTGTGGATGTAAATTAATTCAGGAGTTGCACTGTTTTCAATGCGGTGAAAAAGTCGATGAAAGCCAGTTATTCTGTACGAAATGTGGAAACAGATTAAAGTAAAGGGTGTCCGATTTGGAGGAATTGATAGAATATGTTAAAATGTCATCATACCTGATGAGGGTCATTCGGGCAATTGGTGATAATGTCATTATGCCTTTTCAGATTGCTAAAAAAAGCGGCATATCAAACAACCATATCAGCAGCACTTTAACGCAGTTACGGAACATGATTTGGTGGAGTTGATCAATTCTGAAATGCCCCGCGGTCGGTTATAGAGATTATCGGATAACGGTAAAAAAGTTTTAATGGAATTGACAGGAGGATAATAATTATGAAAAAGATATTAACTATATTGATGTTTGCTGCAGCATTCGGAATGCTTATGGGTTCTGTTTCTGCAGCTTTGGACATGCACGAATATGATTTTGATGGAAAATGTACTGTGAATTTGCCTGATGAACATTGGATTGGAGATCAGGTTCCATTCGGTAAAGCAATAAGTGGTGGCGGCATTACCGTTCACTATTTTAACAGCAATCAACTGCAGGGCACCAGTTTGGAGGATTATATTAGTTCACAACAATATAATAAAGTTGGAAATGAAGGAAATTTGACAATTTATCAGAGCGGCAGTAAATATGTTGTTTTAACAAATTCCACTGATGACTATTTGTTAGTCACTGATAAAAACTTGGATGAAGCTAAAAAAATTGCATCAAGCGCTGATTTCAAATCAAATGAGCAGTCAGCAGCTTCCTCTGATAATGTTTCTTCAGGAAAGAATAATGGTGCTGTGTTTGATAAAGATACGGTAGTGACACTGGACGGTTTGAATTTCACAATTCCAGAGGGATATAAACAAATGGGCAATCAGGGCTCTGAATATACCTTTGCCAATAACACATCAACAATTATAATTTCAATTAAAAATATCGGTAAGCCATTTTCATTAAATTCTGTTTCTAAGCAAAAAGGTGATGAAAAGAAAGTAATTAACGGTACTGAGGGAATATTATCGAAAGAATCCGGAAAAATAGGATTCACTTATGGAATAGATGATTCTATGATAAGCATTTTTGCTGATGGTGAAGATGTGATAGGTACTGTAATCAGTTCATGATCAAAAAATTAAGATAGGAATGATATATTCCTTTCATTTTTTTTTAAATCAATTCAAATATCAAATTTGATTAAAACATATAATGTACTTTCTTTTATAATTTATTATAATGATTGTTGGAATGGCTGCTTAGAAGTTCTGGAGTTATGTAAGAATTCTTATAAATCACGGATTATTATTGATGAAGGAACAGGGAATGTTTTTATTCTTGTTCATATTTTGAATCTATTTTTTCAAATACCTTTTTGACATTTACCTTTGTCTCAAAACATCCTGTTTTTTCAAGTAAAACGCCCTGAGGGCAAAAATCAGATAAAAGCATCATCATCTGGTTTAAATCTTCGTGACAGGCAACCCCAATAACCGCCTTGAACTTGCTTTCCATAACTATTTTTTTGACAAAGCTTGATCCCGGAACGATATACAGTTTATATCCTAAAGGTTCTGCTTTCTTTTTGATAACTCCAATGGAACACAATCCGCATTCTGTACAGTTCAGTCCTTCTTTTTGAAGTGTTGCCGGACAATCCCTGTGTCTAAGGCAATGAGGCAGAAAAATCAATGTCTTTTCAGCAGGAATTTCCTTGAATTTCTCTTTATTGATTTCATCCCTGACTTTTATTGCAATGTCATCAATCATATTTGCATCCAGTTTCAATGTGCGGGCTATTGTCTTGAAAGGGGAATACAATAAGTCCACAACAAACAGGACAAATCTGGGAAACTTGATTTGATTTTTTCTGGCAATCAGCAAACCCAATATTAAAACGATAATGAACAGTATTATGATGATGACGGCTACAAGGACCACCAGCTGCCCCAAAAACATGTAAAATGAATCAATAAACATCATAATTATTTACCCTAGAATTTTTCTATAGTGTAGTTGTAAAAGTCTTTATTTAATTTAACTCCGGTTGGTGTCTTTATTATTTCCAGTCCTGATAAGCTGTCGCAGGAGCATAATACGTCCTGTTCAGGGTGGGTTCCAGGTGTGATGTTGCAGTTCAGGTTTACCCTGTCACCTATTGACAAAACGGTTTCCAGCCGTTTGGTGGAGGGATGATCCTTATTTAAAATAACAAGCGGTGAGGATTCTTCTCTGCTTAAATAAGCCTGTGACCTTATGGCTCTTTTATCCTTTTTGAAATTGGAAACTGCAATTAAATCATCTGATTCTAAAAACTGCACTATTTCCTCATTGTCCTGTGTTGCTATAAACAGCATTTTATTTTCGTAGGCTACCTTAATGACTCCGACAATTCCGGTTTCACCTTCAAGAAATAGTATTTCATCATTTTCAAAATCAATGTTCATAAAAATCACTTAAAAAAATAAAAAAAAGAGTAAATGAATTTACTCTGCAAGTTCAACGTTGTCACTTTGACAGGATGGACAAACTACTTTCTTTCCAAGACCTTTAAATGAATTTCCACAGTCTTTGCAACGATATTTTTTTGTTTTCAATTTTTTCAAATCAATGTCGGCCATTGGCCCTCCACTAGAACACATTAAAAATCACCTATAATATTATATATTATATATTATATTAATAGTTTATTTCATTTGTTATTTTTTTAATTTTTTGAACTACTGTTTCATCATCTTTGTTCATATTCTTCTGCCAGTTCATAAAGAGTTGTTATGATAAATGGATTGACCCCAATCTGGATATTTGAGGATTCAATCAGTTCATCAACTTCCTCTTTGCTTAAATTAATGCTTTGCCCTTTCGATTCGATATAGTGAAGTTCATTATATGCCATTATGCTCAATTCGAAATTCATGCTGTATTTAAATAATGCTGCTGCAATGTCAAGTTTGTTTTCTTCAATATAGTAATAGCCCAGGTTCCTGTAGCATCTTGCCAAATCCTGAGGATAATAGGAATACCTTAAAGCTTCGGTGGTGTAGATATAAAACTTATTGAATGAGGGGGTGCGGATTTTATAGATTTCGCATAATTCAAGAATTATTCTTGCAGAAACAGGATTGATCTTTTTTGCCTTTTTCAGGCTTTCTTCAGCTTGTTCATACCGGTTTTTTTCAAAAAGCAGAAATCCGTAGATGTAATACAGGTCAAGCAGGGGGACATTGTCCGGAATTAGTCGGACTTCCTTTTCGGCTCCTATGTATGTTCTGAATAATATTTCCTCTAATGGGCTGGTGAAGCTGTGGTATTCGCTGACTTCATCGTCTTCAAACATTCCCGGAAAGCTTTTCATGAATGAATCAAGTTTATCCAATGCTTTTTCATAGTCTCCCACTTCAATGAATTGAGAAACCTCATTTAAAATATCCATAATCGGATTTTCCTTTTCGGATATTTCAATGAATTCCTCTTTTTCCTCATCGCTGAGACAGTCCCACATCATTCTTGATATTTCTCGGATTATTTCCTTATTGTAGGGATGGTCGCTGTATTTTTCGATTTGGGCAGAGAGATATTTGCTGTTCAAATCCTTGTTTTCTCCCAAATTGGCTTTAATCTCTTCAATAATCTTTTTGTACATTAAAACACCTGAAGTTAGTTTAATGGGTAATCTTTTTATATAACCTCTAACCTATGTTAATATGTATAAAAACTTATTTTTATATTGTTTTATTTAAAAAATTAAAGGTGATTATGAATGGCAAATCAACCAATATTCATCCTTCCTGAGGGGACTGAAAGATATTCAAAAAGAGATGCTTTAAGAATGAATATCACTGCCGGTAAGGTATTGGCAGGTATTGTAAGAACTACTTTAGGTCCTAAAGGTATGGATAAAATGTTAGTTAACTCATTAGGTGATGTTACTGTCACCAATGATGGTGCAACTATCATGAGAGAAATGGAAATCAATCAGCCTGCGGCAAGAATGCTTGTTGAAACTGCTAAAAAACAGGAAGACATTGTTGGAGATGGAACTACTTCCGTTGTTGTTATTGCAGGTGAATTATTAAGTAAAGCTGAAGAATTATTGGAAGACGGTATTGCAACCTCTGTTGTTGTAAAAGGTTTCAGAAATGCTACTGCAAAGGCAGTCGAACTTTTAAACAAAATTGCTATCGATGCGGATGATAAAGACACTCTTAAAAAAGTTGCCGTTACTGCAATGAGTGGTAAAGGTTCAGATTATGCTAAAGAACATTTGGCTGACTTGGTCGTTGAAGCCGCTTTAAGAATTGAAGAGGATGGAAAGTCTGAAATCGACAACATCAATATCCAAAGGGTTTCAGGAGACTCTGTGGAAGATTCATTTTTGGCTGAAGGTATCGTAATCGATAAGGCTCCTCTGTCCAAGAACATGCCTAAAGAAGTTAAAGATGCCAAAATAGCTATTATGAAATATCCTATTGAATTGAAAGATATTAATACTGATGCTAAAATAGACATAACCAGTCCTGACCAATTTGAAGCATTCCTCGATCAGGAAGAGCAAATGATTAAAGATTTGGTAAACAGGATTATTGACTCCGGTGTAAATGTTCTGTTCTGTCAGAAAGGTATTGATGACATGGCTGAACACTACCTGAAAAAAGCCGGAATCATGGCCTACAAAAGAGTTAAAAAATCTGACATCGAAAGAATTTCAAAAGCAACCGGTGCTAAATTGGTAACTGATATTGAAGATTTGTCAGAAGACAAATTAGGTTCAGCAGGACGCGTATATCTCAACAAACTCTTTGACCATGAATTGACATTTATCGAAGAATGTGAAAATCCTAAAGCTTCCTCCATCGTATTGAGGGGAAGTACCCGTTACGTAACTGAACAGATTTCAAGAGCTTTGGATGATGCTTTAGGTGTTGTTGCAGCTACTATTGAAGAAGGTAAAGTTCTCATTGGTGGTGGAGCTTGTGAAATTGATTTGATTAAAGGATTAAGGGACTATGGTGAATCTGTAAGTGGAAGAGAACAACTCGCCATTTTAAAATATGCCGAAGCATTGGAAGTCATTCCTAGAACTTTGATTGAAAATGCAGGTTTGGACACCATTAACTTAATCGCTGATTTAAAAGCTGCACATGAAGACTCTCCTTTCATTGGAATAAATGTATTTACCGGAGAAGTCGTTGATATGAAAGAAGCAGGAGTAATAGAACCTTTAAGAGTTAAAATCCAAGCTCTTCAATCTGCAGGTGAAGCTTCTGAAATGATCTTGCGTATCGATGACATGATTGCTGCAAGAAATGCATTGGAATCAACCGGTCCTGATGAAACCGGAAATGATAGCAGTGGTATGCCACCTGCTCCGGGCATGGGCGGTATGCCTCCAATGATGTAAAATTAAAAAATATTTTACATTTTTTTATTTTTTTTATTATTCGGGCTTATTTTCTTATTTACTTTATTAAATGCATTGTTTTTTATTCTAACTCAAATTTAATCAATGTTTTTTACTTTTATACATTTAAATTATATGTTATTTTATCTAATAAGTATTTCAATTGATGTTTTCATTTTAATATATTTAAGTAACTTTAAAATTTGTTTCATATGGTTTAATTGTGTTATAGGCTAATTTAAGAATGATTTCATTTAATTTTTAATTTTAGTTAATTTTTAACCTTATTTTTAAAAAATAAACTTGTTAAATTGGATTTAGAAAATAAAAAGGTTTATATAAGATATTTTTAATAAGTATTGTTGAAGTGGGATTGTAATCCCATGGATAATTAAATAAATTGTTATGGAGGTAAATTATTTTGAAAAAACAATTATGTTTCACTGTACTTTTAATTCTTTCAGTTTTATTATCTGTTAGTGTTGCCTGTGCAAGTGATATAAATGTTACAGATTCATATGCTACTAGCTTAGTAGATGATACTAAAGATGTATCTATCTCTAATAGAAATGTCGCTGGTTCATCAGAAATCTTAGCATCCGCTGTTTCAAATGTTGATAATGACACATCTGAAGTTTCCCTATCAAGTGAAGAAGTTTTAGGATCTGATACTTCAAATACTTTATCAACTAACACGAATAGTAATTCCGCAGAGGGTGTTACTAATTACATCGCTTATTCTGATGATGCTGTGCTTAGTGCAAGTTCCGGCATTGCGGTATCAGAATCTGTATCACAAGATTTAACTATTGATGATAATGTAAAATTAGCAGCTCTCCTTGAGGAGGATAAAAATGCAGACAATACCATTCTTGCAAAATCAAGTGATTCAATTCTCAGCACTGTTTATACAGGCGGTAATTTAATTGCTACTTTAACCGATAGTGAGGGTAATCCTATTAGCGGTGCTAAAGTAGGTTTTGCAAATAATGGAGTAACTTACATTCGTACAGATAAAAACGGTAAAGCTAGCTATTCAACCAAGGATTTAAATGCAGGAACTTACACCGTAAAAGTGAAATTCTATGGTGATAATATTTATTCTGCATCAAATCAGGCAATTGCTAAAATTACTGTAAGCAAAGCTAATACTAAATTAACATCTTCTAATGTTAATGTTAATTATGGAAGTAATGGTTATCTGGTTGCTACCTTAAAAGACAGCAACGGTAATCCTGTTAGCGGTGCTAAAGTTGGTTTTGCCAATAATGGTGTAAAGTATGTTCTCACTGATGCCAATGGTCAGGCTAAGTACTCTACTAAGGATTTGGCTCCAGGCACTTACAATGTAAAAATGAAGTTTTATGGTAATGATGCTTATCTGGAATCCAATCAGATAGCTGCTCAGATTACTGTAAACAACGTTGCTACTAAATTGGCTGTTGTCAATTCTGGAAGCAATGGTTTGGTTGCTACTTTAACTGATGCTAACGGCAAACCTGTTAGCGGTGCTAAAGTTGGTTTTGCCAATAATGGTGTTAAATATATTGTTACTGATGCCAATGGTCAGGCTAAGTATTCCACTAGCGGTTTGACTAAAGGAACTTACACTGTAAAAATGAAGTTTTATGGTAATGATGCTTATCCCGCCTCAAATCAGGTAGTTGCTCAGATTACTGTAAATAAATATATTACTACATTAACTTCCACTAATTTAAATGCTAATTATGGAAGTAATGCTTATTTGACTGCTACATTAAGAGATAGTAATGGCAAACCTGTTAGCGGTGCTAAAGTTGGTTTTGCCAATAATGGTGTTAAATATGTTGTTACTGATGCCAATGGTCAGGCTAAATATTCCATTGACGGTTTGGCTGCAGGCACTTATACTGTAAAAATGAAGTTTTATGGTAATGATAATTATTTGGAATCCAATCAGGCAGTTGCCAAAATATCCATAAATAAAGTTGCAACTACATTGACTTCCGCAAACGTTAAAGTTATGGTAACCCAATTAAAGGTGCTAAAGTTGGTTTTACTTATAATGGTTTAAAGTATGTTGTTACTGATGCCAATGGTCAGGCTAAATATTCCATTGACGGTTTGGCTGCAGGCACTTACACTGTAAAAATGAAATTTTACGGAAGTGACTCATACCTAGAATCCGATCAGATATCTGCCACAGTAACAGTAACTCAAAAATCCGATTCAGGTAGCA
>CADAOO010000085.1 GCA_902789505.1 uncultured Methanobrevibacter sp.
TCTGGATGATAAATTTCTTGATGATGTTAATTCTTTGAATCCAGTAACTCAAACGGAGAGGCAGCTGGTTGTTGATTCGGTTGCGGACTTTTCAAATGATCCGGAAATCACACTGCATTTTGTTGAAAACAATAGCATTTCCAAATTTTATCTGGTGGAAGGAAATCCGTTGGATATTAACGACAGCAATGGAGTTTGGCTGGATAAGAACTTTGCGGATGCCAAGGACTTGAAGGTTGGAGATAACATCACCTTCGAGTTCAACGGGTTCAAAATGGAAAAGGAGATTAAGGGGTTAGGTTATTCTCCGGAATATGTATATCATGCTTCTAAATCTTCCGTTATTCCTGATTTTTCAAAAATAGGTTTTGCTTATATGTCTTATAAGGCATTTCCAACAGAAAGTGTTCCATACAATGTTTTAAATGTTAAATTCAATGGGACAGCGGATAACTTTAACGAACTGTTGTCTGAAAAATTGGACGGCAAATACAATTCATTTGTTGAAAGGTCAGAGCACACCAGTGTGTCCCAGTTTTCAGAGGAAATGGATCAGCACCAAATGATGGCGGGAATTTTCCCTGTTGTATTCATATTGATTGCGATGCTGATTCTTTTAACAACAATGACAAGGATAATTGCACACCAAAGGACTCAGATAGGTATTTTAAAGGCATGCGGATTTAAGGACAAATCCATAATGTTTCATTATATCTCATATGGGTTCTGGCTGGTGTTGGTAGGTTCCATTTTGGGTTTAATAATCGGGCCGATGACATTGCCTAATCTGTTTTATCCGTCAATGAGTTCCACTTATATACTGCCGTCATGGGAACCTGCATGGAGCATGGATTTTGTCTATGTTGCGGCTGCAATGGTTATAATGTCAGTTCTGGTTTCATATTATGCAGTCAAAAGCATCTTCAATGAAAATCCGGCAGACACAATAAGGCCAAAAGTTCCAAAGGTCTCATCATCAGGATTTATTGAAAAGCTTGGATTTTTCAGGCATCTGTCTTTCAACGCCCGCTGGAACTATAGGGATGCAAAAAGAAACAAGTTCAGGGCATTGATGACAGTCATTGGTGTCATTGGATGTACTGCCCTTTTGGTGTCTGCATTCGGAATGTATGATGGAATGAGTGATTTGAAGGAATGGGAATTCAATCAGATTAACCATTATGATTCAAAATTGGTCATTGATGAGGAAGCATCCATATCACAAGTCAATGAAGTGGCAGATGAAGTAAACGGTGATAAGATTATGGAATCTGCTATTGAAATAGAAACAGATTCGGCTAAAAAGTCAGGTTCGCTGCTGGTTTTAAACCATACTGATCTGGTAACTCCGACAGATTATGATTGGAACAGAATCAAGATAGCTGATGATGAGGTTTCCATTTCACAGAAAATGGCCGACATGCTTGGCGTGGGAATTGGTGATACCGTAAAATGGCACATTATGGGTTCGGATAAATGGACTGAAACAAAGATCGATGGAATCCATGCGGATCCTACTTCCCAAGGGCTTATAATGTCCAGCGATAAACTGGAGGATTTGGATTTGAATTACACTCCAACAAGCATTGTTACAGCAGAGCATATTGACAAGAATTATTCAGCCATCAAAACAGCGAATTCCATGAAGGACATGACTTCCAGCTGGGATGAGCTGACTGAGGCAATGTGGCTTCTGATATACATTCTGATATTCTTCGCAAGCTTGCTTGCAGTTGTTGTATTGTATAACCTGGGATTGCTGTCATTTACAGAAATTGAACGTGAAATAGCCACATTGAAAGTTCTTGGTTTTAGGACAGGGGCTTTAAGGAAGCTTTTGCTGACACAGAACCTGTGGTTTACAACAGTTGGATTCATATTGGGCATTCCGGTCGGTTATTACATCTTAAAGGTTATGTGGGAATCTTCAGGAGATTCATTCTATATCCTGCCTTCAATATCTCTTATGAACCTCATATTAACTGCTTTGATAACATTCTCCTTGTCGATACTTGAATAGCTTATGGTGGTGTATGAACGCCTCAACTTCTTTAAGTTGGGGCGGTTCAATCTATATTCTCAAGTTTCTATCAGGTTATTTTTGAATGATTGTTAATGTTAATGTGAGAAAGCTATTACAATTCTTTATTTTTCAATCAAATTATCTATTTTAATAATGCATACTCTCGATTTAGTTGGGTTTTTTATATTTCAATTTTCTAATATTATATCATGTCATTATCCAAAAAGATGCTGAGAGATATAAAAATCAATAAGACACAGTTTTTAGCTATATTTCTAATGGCATTTTTAGGTATTTTTGCTTACTGTGGAATATACGGTGAGTACTATGGACTGGTCCAAACTTCAGATGCATATTACACTCAAACCAATATGGCTGATGGTTGGATTTATAATACTAGTTTTGATGATTCTTCAATTGATAAGATAAGTGAGTTTTCAACCGAATCCGATAGGCAGCTGGTCATTCAGTCGGTAGCTGATTTTGATAACAAGCCGGATATTAAACTGCATTTTGTTGAAAATGGAACGATATCCAAATTCTATTCGGCTGAAGGTGAAGACTTCAATCCATCGGATGAGTCTGGGGTCTGGTTGGATAAACGTTTTGCAGATGAAAAGGACTTAACTGTTGGGGATAAAATCACTTTTGAATTTGATGATGTAAACATCACAAAGGAAATCCGAGGAATAGGGTATTCCCCGGAATACGTTTATGAATATTCACCCAGCTCATTGACTCCTGATTTTTCGCAAATGGGTTTTGCTTACTTGTCCCATGAAGCTTATCCAAAAGATTTGGATTATAATACTCTTCTTGTTAAATATGATGGATCAGACAGCGATTTTAAGGAAAAGTTGGATGATTCATTGGAGTATCTGTCATTTACCAAAAAGGAAGACCAACTCAGTGTTGCCAAGTTTTCAGATGAAATGGCACAGCACAAGATGATCGGTGATGTTTTTCCGATTGTATTCATTTTGGTTACGTTTCTCTCACTTCTTACAACAATGACAAGGATAGTTACACTTCAAAGGACTCAGATTGGAATTCTAAAGGCCGTTGGTTATAGGGACAGGACGATAATTCTTCATTATGTATCTTATGGATTTTTCCCTGTTTTGGCTGGAGCTGTTTTAGGTTTGATTACCGGACCGATGATAATTCCCCAAATGTTTTATCCGACAATGTCTGCAACTTATAGCATGCCTTCCTGGAATCCCGGCTTTGATGTGAGTTTCATTTATATTTCAGCATTGATGGTCGTATTGTCAGTTTTTGTAACATATATGTCATGCAGGAGAATTTCAAAAGAAAATCCGGCAAATACATTACGTCCAAAGGCTCCCAACATGTCCTCAAATAGTCTGATTGAAAAGTCAAGATTCTGGAATCGTTTAAGCTTTAACATGCGTTGGAATTGGAGGGATGCAAGAAGAAACAAGTTCCGGGCATTCATGGCAATAGTTGGGGTTATGGGCTGTGTGGCATTACTGATTGCTGCATTCGGCATGAATGACTGCATGGGTGAGCTTAAGACATGGGAATATGATAATATCAGTCATTATGAGTCAAAGCTGCTTCTTTCAAATAATGCAAATCCGATGGAATTGTATTATATCCTGAATTACACCAACGGAAGTTTCATTATGCAGCAGTCCATTGAGATTAAGGCCAATGATGTTGAGGATACGGTTGTGCTTCTGGTATCGAACAACACGGATTTAATATCCTACACGGACAGCAGCAAGAATCCCATAGATATTGATGAGGGTGATGTTTCAATTTCAACCAAACTTGCAGACAAGTTCAATTTAACGATAGGCGATGAAATTAAATGGCATATCGTTGGAGAAGATAAGTGGGTTGCCTCCAAAATTGGTCAAATTCATGCAGAACCTATATCACAGGGTTTGATAATGTCTCCGAACACTCTTGAAGATCAGGGATTGAATTTCACTCCAACAAATATCCTGACCAAGGATAAATTCGGTGAAAACTACGGTTCAATCAAATCAGTTTCAAGTATGGGTAAAATGAAGGAAAGCTGGGATAATGTAACGCATGCGGTGATGATGATGGTTTATGTAGTCACATTTGTCGCAGTCGCCCTGGCTATTCTGGTTTTGTATAATCTGGGCATTTTATCCTTTACAGAAATGGAGCGTGAAATCGCAACCCTGAAGGTTTTGGGCTTTAAAACTGATGTTTTAAGGAAGCTATTGTTAACTCAAAATGTGATTTTTACGGCCATAGGATTTGTTTTGGGAATTCCTCTCGGATTTTACTTCATGACTCTGATGATGAACGCGGCTGGCGATTCCCTTTATTATGTTCCGTCACTTACGTTGGGGAATATCCTGTTGACTGCGGTTATAACATTTGCAATATCCATAGGCGTTAATCTGATGTTTTCAGATAAAATCAATGATTTGAATATGGTTGAAGCATTAAAGGATGTTGAATGATTTTTTCAAATGCACTGTTGATGTGTCAAAGTAATAATTTTCATTTTGTTTTATACGAATTGTTCGTGTTTTTTGAGGTTTTCTTTATAAGATTTTTAGTGTTGAAAAATCGTAAGTATAATAACAATTTCAAATATTTTGTAAAGTGGAAATGATTATTTAGATGATATTACAATAGACTTAATTATGGCGTTAATTAAATTGCAGGATAAAGATTTAGCTGAATTTAAAAGATTAATGCAGGAATCATTTCAATTGGGTTATGAAGAGGTTTTTGGTAAAAGCGATGAATTAATATTGCCTGAAAAAGACATTGATGAATGCTTGAACAAAGAAAACTGCCATGCTTATGTACTGAAGGATAATCATGAGATACTTGGTGGGGCGGTTGTTGAAATAAATGAAACAACGCAACACAACCAATTGGATTTCTTGTTCGTTAATGTTCACAGTCAAAACAAAGGTATTGGACAAAGAATTTGGAGCGAAATTGAAGCTTTATATCCTGATATGGAAATATGGGAAACATGCACACCATACTTTGACAAAAGGAATATTCATTTTTATGTTAACAGATTGGGATTTCAGATAGTTGAATTTTATAATGGAAAAAATCCGGACGAGGATTGGGATGAAAATCATCCTATGGCCGGTCAGGAAATGTTCGAATTCAAAAAAATAATGAAAAAATAACTTTTTTAAAATATTAACATTGGCTATTTCTAATGTGACTGTAACATTTATATATGAGTTATGAATATATATTCATAATACCTGAAGATACATTTGGGGAGAACATTATGGTAAGACCTAAAAGAATGAGAAGAGTAGTTACATGTCACAGGCATGAGTTGAAAAAAAATCTAAAACCGATAGAGCTGTCTGTAGATGAGTTTGAAGCAATCAGATTCAAAGACTATCATGATATAAAGCAAACGGAATCTGCTGAATTCATGGGAATCTCACAGTCAACATTCCACAGAATTCTAAACTCTGCAAGGCATAAACTAGCTGTTTCTCTAATTGAAGGCCGACCAATAGTTGTTGTAAAAGGTGATACAATGATTGATCCAAATAAATACTTATGCGAAGATTGTGGTTTTCAATGGTCAAATCCAGAAAAAGAATATGAGGAATGCCCAGACTGCAAATCAACAAACATTCGCAAATTGAATGCTAATAATAGAAACAGAATGTCAAATGACACATGCAGTTGCCCTAATTGCGGATACACAGAACCAAAAATTAGAGGCATTCCATGCAGGACCAAAACATGCCCTGAATGTGGTTCATCACTGCAGGGAAGAGGATTATGCAACATTTAAAGATGGAGATGATTTAAGATGGCTGATAATCTAGAATATGTTTGCAAAGAATGCGGCTTCAATTGGATAACATTGAATGGCGAACACCATATATGTCCAAGATGCCATAGTGAAACAATAGAATATGTTGGTGAAGTGAAAGGTTTAGACATCGATTCAATATTGAATCACAACAAAAGGATGGGAGGATGCTGCGGTTCTGCCCGTGGAAGAGGACCATTAACCTGTGGAAAACCATATCCCGACCACCATGACCCAAATATCCCGCATGACCCCGAAAAATGCTGCGGACATAGGGCATGCTAAAATTTGTGGAGGTTAAAAGAATGGCCGACATTACAATAAGCACTGATAAATGTGACAATTGTGGAGACTGCACGGACGTTTGTCCTATGGAAGTTTTAGTTCTTGAAGATGGCAAATTAACCATCAATGACCCTGATGAATGTAGTTACTGCGAAACCTGTGTGGATATTTGTCCTAACGAATGCATCACAATAGAATAAAACTTCTAATCATTTTCTTTTTTAAATATTTTTTATCAAAATAATACATCATTAAATTAAAGTTAAAAAATTTTATAATCATCCAAAAAATAATTCAATATTGGAGTTTTAGGGCCTGATTTTGATAAGCATCGGAACTTTTTTATAAGTTTTATACGATTTATTCGTATTTTTTTTAAAATAATTTAATTGTTTTCCTGTTTCAATTAAATTAATCATAGTGGATAACACCCACCTGTTTCAAATTTGATTTTCAACCAAAATTGTAGCATTTTATCGGCCAAAACAAATTTTTTATT
>CADAOO010000086.1 GCA_902789505.1 uncultured Methanobrevibacter sp.
TGCAAACGGTCCTGCGGGTGTATTTGAAGATCCTAAATTTTCAATGGGTACTGAAGATTTAATCAATGCCATGGCCAATTCAAATGGTTTTACATTAATCGGCGGCGGACACATTGCGGCCGCTACTTCAGGTTTGGGTCTTGAAGACCATATGAGTCATTTGAGCAGCGGTGGCGGAGCATGCATCAGCATGCTGGCAGGTAAGGATCTGGCTGCTGTTGAAGCTTTAAAAAATAGTAAAAAGTAATTTTTACTTTTAAATTTTCTTTTTTTTTTTAAAAAATAGGTAAATTTAGCTATTAAATATATTTAATAGCTCTTGTGAAGATTTTTTTGGATTGTCCGAACTCATTATTGCACTTACTACAGACAGTCCTGCAATTCCTGTGCCGTTCAATTCGTGGGCATTATCCAGATTTATGCCCCCTATGGCCACAACAGGAATGTCAATTGATTTGACGATTTCAATTAGTTCATCTTTTGTAACTGAATCAGCATCATCTTTGGTTGCTGTTGGAAATACTGCTCCAGTTCCAATATAATCGGCACCGTCGCTTTCAGCCTTTTTTGCTTCTTTAACGGTAGTTGCCGAAACGCCCAGTATCTTGTTTTGTCCGATTAATTTTCTTGTAACGTCACATGGCATGTCTGATTGGCCTACGTGAACTCCGTCTGCATCGATGGCCAGTGCAATGTCTACCCGGTCATTAACGATTAAGGGCACGTCGTATTTTGATGTTATTTCCTTAACTTTCAGCGCCAAATTATAAAAATCAAGAGTATCTGCTGTTTTTTCCCTGATTTGGACTACAGTCACTCCGCCTTTAATTGCCTCTTCAATGGTGTTCAGGAACTTGTCCACATCATCGCTGTTGTCCGTAACAAGATAAAGTGATAAATCTATTTCGTTCATAGTATCCTGATTTTTGATTCGCTTGCCAGGCTTTCTGCATCGGTTTTGTAGAGATAATCTATGAGATATGCTCTGAATGAACCGGTTCCTTCATCTTTTTCATCTACTTTTGCCCTTGCCTTTTCTCCGGCAATGGTCATTGCCAGAATTGCCAATAGACTGCCTTCAAGGGGTGAGGATCCTCCGACACAGCTTCCAACAACTGTTGATAACATGCATCCGCTGCCTGTAATCAGGGGCATCATGTCATCCCCATTGTAGATTGCAACTGTTGTTTTTCCGTCACTCAGGATGTCGATAGGTCCGCTTGCCAATATGGTTGTGTTTAATTTTGATGCAAGTTCTTTTATGATTCTGCCGTTGGTTTCAATGTTTTCTTCGGTGATTATATCGTCAATATTGACATCAACGCCTTTTGCAGTATTGTTTTCATCAATTAAACCGGTCAGTTTGGCAATGGCTTTTATTTCACTGATGTTTCCGCGAATTGTTGCTATGTCATAATTTTCAATTAAATCGATAGTGGTATCGTTTCTAAGCTTGCTTACTCCAACCCCTACAGGATCCAATATTATCGGGGTAGCTGTTTTGTTTGCGGTTTTTGCACTTAGTTTCATGGATTCTATCTGTAGTTTTGTCAATGTTCCGATGTTTATGACCAATGCGCTGGCTATTGTTGTGATTTCCTCTACTTCTTCTATATCTTCCGCCATGATTGGAGACCCTCCTATTGCAAGGGAGGCGTTTGCACAGTCATTGATTGTAACTGAATTGGTTATGCAGTGTGTCAAAGGATTTTTTTCTTTGATTTGAGTTAATGTTTGATTAATTTTTTCCAATAATTCTTTTTCACTATTTGTCATGATTATTAATTATAAATTCATAGTATTTATAATTTTCATAGATTTTTGCTGATTTATAGTAAAGTATTTAAACAACATTTAACAAAATTTATAGTGTTCTATTATATAGAGCTAAGCCTCGGTGGCTCAGTCTGGTAGAGCGCGAGACTTGTAATCTCGTGGTCGCGGGTTCAATTCCCGTCCGGGGCTTTAGTTTATGTTTTCAAAAAAATGTTTTTTTAATAAATTTTGCTGATTATAGTAATGTTTATATATTAGAATTCATAGATTATTATTAGTATGTTATCTACATGCATATTTGTATGTGGGTCCGTAGGGTAGCTTGGTCGATCCTTTGGGCTTTGGGAGCCTGAGACTCCGGTTCAAATCCGGGCGGACCCATTTTCCCGCCTTAGCTCAATTTGGCAGGCGGGATTTCAATATTATTTATTTGAAATATTATAACATTTTTTAGGAAATAGTATCTTTTTCCGAAATGTTTATATATGATAAAATATATAGTAGTTGATAGTGTATTATTATACATGATACCGATTTAGTATTCCTTTGCCCTGGTGGTGTAGGGGCTATCATGTGGGCCTGTCGAGCCCGCGACTCGGGTTCAAATCCCGGCCAGGGCGCTTCAAATGCTAAATGGTATATGTCTTATAGGCCTGTAGCTCAGTCTGGCAGAGCGCTTGGCTTTTAACCAAGCGGCCGCGGGTTCAATTCCCGTCAGGCCTGTTTCTAATTTTATATTTTAACTTTTGTACCAACACACGAAATCATGACCGAAGACGAAATTGCCGATGAATTAAGTGATGTAGAGTATGATTTTAAAGATCTTCCTAAAATTAAGTCACATGACCCTGTTGTTAAAGCCATCAGCGCTAAACCTGGGGATGTTTTGAGGATTACTCGTGAAAGTCAGACTGCTGGTGTGTTTATAACATATAGGATTGTAGAAGATTAGATTTTTATAATATAATATTAGAGTAGTGAAATTTAATATAGTATAATTTCTGTGTTTTTTTGTTTTTTAGAAATTCATTATAATAAATTTAACTTAGTTTGAGAGGAATTATCTTAAATAGGAGATAGTTATGAGTAAATTAAGAATAATGATTAAATGAATTAGTTTAGGTTTTATGCCTTGTTATTTATTTTTATTTAGTTAATTATTTTTATTGCGTTTACGTAAATGCTGGAGGAAGTCCATGACAGAGAATAATTGGAAATTAGTTGATGCATTTTTCGATAAATATGATTTAGTGGATCACCACATTAAATCATATAATGACTTTGTGAATAATAGAATTCAGAATATTATTGATATTACTGACCCTATTACATTGGATGACGGAAAATACACTTTAAAAACTGGTAAAGTTCGTATTGAAAAGCCATCCAATAAAGAAGCAGACGGATCAAGCAGTATCATTGACCCGACTGAAGCAAGACTTAGAAATTTAAATTATTCTGCAGACATGTATCTTGAAATGGCATTAAATGAAGAGGGTGAAGACAATCCTTTGGAAGAAGTCTACATCGGTGAATTGCCGGTTATGCTCAAATCTGATATTTGCCATCTTAACGGTCTTACTGCAGAAGAATTGCTTGAGAAACATGAAGACCCTCAAGATTTAGGAGGTTACTTTATTGTAAACGGTTCTGAAAGGGCTGTTGTTACAATGGAAGAAATTGCTCCAAACAAAATCATTCTTGAACGTTTGGATTCAGTTGAAGACAGGCATGCAAAAGCGGTAGTAACTTCAATCAAAAGTGGTTTTAGAGCAAGAATTACTTTGGAATACAAAAAGCCACGTAAAAATGGAGTATTTTTAAGAATTTCTTTCCCATATCTTCCGGGTGAAATTCCATTGGTTATCCTGTTGAGAGCTCTCGGTTTGTCCACTGATGAAGAAATAATTACAGCAATTTCTGATGACAATAACTTCCAGATGATGATTGCGGATGATATTCAGGTTTCCCTCGATGCCTTAAAACTCGATCAGAATGAAATGGATGGCATGACTCTTGAAGAAAGAAGGGAATATATGCAGGATGCAGCTATCAAATATATAGGTAACAGGGTAGCTAAAAACATGCCAACCGATTATCGTACAAAACGTGCTACTGACGTAATCAACCGTTATCTGTTGCCTCACATGGGTACCGAACCGGAAAGATGTCATGATAAAGCAATCTACCTCGCTGAAATGACTGAAATGTTGTTGGAAGTAATTGAACAAAAAAGGGAACCTCACGATAAGGACCATTATACTAACAAAAGACTCAGAGTATCTGGAGATTTGATGGAAGATTTATTCAGAGTTGCTTTCACTAATTTAACCAGAGATATGAGTTATCAACTTGAAAGAAGCCTTTCCCGTGGTAAAGAACTTTCAATTAGGCAGGCTGTTCGTAGTGATGTTTTAACAGAAAACATTAAACATGCTATCGCTACCGGTAATTGGGTAGGTGGAAGAGCTGGTGTCAGTCAGCTGCTGGACAGAACAAGTTACATGGGTACACTTTCTCACTTGAGACGTGTTGTATCTCCGTTAACCAGAAGTCAACCTCACTTTGAAGCAAGAGATTTGCATCCAACTCAATTCGGTAAAATATGTCCGAACGAAACTCCTGAAGGACCTAACTGTGGTTTGGTAAAGAATTTAGCTTTGATGTGTAATATTTCTGAAGGTTCTGATGAACAGGAAATTAGAGATGTTATTGAAAGCATGGGTGTACTAATTGATTAAGCTAATGGGGGAATTTTTTGCAAAAGTGTAAAATTTACATAAATGGTGAACTTCTCGGGGCTTGTGAAAACCCTGTCGAATTTACTCAAGAAATGAGAGAAAAAAGAAGAAATGGTGAAATCTCTCATGAAATGAATATTACTTATTACGAAGACAATAATGAAATTTATATATTTAATGACCCTGGTAGGGCAAGAAGACCATTAATAATTGTTAAAGATGGTGTTCCTCTTTTAAAAGAAGAACATTTAAACAAAGTTGCTAATGGCAAGTTAAACTGGGACAATTTAATAGAAAGCGGTCTTATAGAATACTTGGATGCTGAAGAAGAGGAAAACTCATACATTGCAATGTCTTTAGCCGAGTTAAACGAAGACCACACTCACTTGGAAATCGACCCGGCTACCATGCTCGGTATCTGTGCCGGAATCATTCCATTCTCTGATCACAACTCATCTCCAAGGAACACAATGGAAGCAGGTATGACAAAGCAGGCTTTAGGACTGTATGTTTCCAACTATGCATTACGTACAGACACCAGGGCACACTTGTTACACCATCCTCAAACTCCTATCGTAAAAACACGTATTATCGATTCAACTAATTATGATTTAAGACCATCCGGTCAAAACTTTGTCGTGGCATTAATGTCTTACGAAGGATACAACATGGAAGACGCAATGGTTATTAACAAAGGTGCTTTGGAAAGAGGTTTAGCAAGGTCATCTTTCTTTAGAGCTTATGACACTTCAGAAAAAAGATACGCCGGTGGACAGGTCGACAAATTTGAAGTGCCTGATAAAAACATCAAAGGTTACAGGTCAGAAGAATCCTACAGAAACTTAGATGACGACGGTGTCGTCAATCCTGAATCCGAAGTAAAATCAGGTGACGTATTGATCGGAAAAACTTCACCTCCAAGATTTTTAGAGGAAGACTTCGGAACAGTTGCTGATAGAAGAAGAGAAACTTCCGTCACTGTAAGACATGGTGAAAAAGGTATTGTTGATGCAGTTTTATTATCAGAAACCGTTGAAGGTTCAAGATTAGCTAAAATTAGAGTAAGAGATACAAGACAACCTGAATTTGGTGATAAATTCGCATCAAGACACGGTCAGAAAGGGGTTGTCGGTTTAATATTGTCTCCTGAAGACATTCCATTCACAGAATTTGGTGTTGTGCCTGATTTGATTGTTAACCCTCACGCTATCCCTTCAAGGATGTCCATCGGACAGGTGCTTGAGATGGTTGCAGGTAAGGCAGGTTGTCTTGAAGGTGAAAGAGTCGATGCAACTCCATTCAACAAAGATCTGGAATCTGAAATCAAACAGCAGCTTCTCAATAACGGATTCGAATCTGCAGGCTGCGAATCCCTCTACAGCGGTGTGACCGGTGAAAGATTGGATGCTGAAATATTTGTTGGAGTGGCTTACTATCAAAAACTGCACCACATGACTACTGATAAGGTTTACGCCCGTTCCAGAGGTCCTGTCCAAGTGCTTACACGTCAACCTACTGAAGGTAGAGCACGTGAAGGTGGTTTAAGATTTGGAGAAATGGAAAGAGATTGTCTTATTGCACACGGTGCAGCATCTGTGGTGATGTAGAGACATATCCTGTTGAAATTTCATACGCATTTAAATTATTATTAGACGAACTTAAGAGTTTATGTATTTTCCCTAAATTAGTTTTAGGAGACAAAGCATAATTAAATTTACATAAGGAGCCAACACATGAAAGGTTTTATCAAAAAAATTGAACAAATAAATTTCGGGCTAATGTCTCCTGAGGACATTCGTAACATGTCCGTTGTCACTGTTGAAACTCCTGATACCTATGAGGATGATGGTTTTCCTATTGAAAAAGGTTTAATGGATCCTCGTTTAGGTGTTATTGACCCAAGTTTAGTATGTAGAACTTGCGGTTTCAGAGGTGGTGACTGTCAAGGACACTTCGGAAGCATAGAACTTGCAAGACCTGTTATACACATCGGTTTTGGTGATGTGATTCATAAAATTTTACGTTCAACCTGTAATAACTGTGGCCGTGTTCTCTTGCCGGAAGATGAAATAGCAGAATACACTGAAAAGATTACAGAAGCAATGGAAAACAAAGAAAGCATTGCTGAACTCCTGAAAAAATTACAAAACGACACCAAAAAGGTCGAAATGAACGATACCAAACAGGAAGAAATCGTCAAAAAAATCATGGCAGAAGTTTATCCTGAAGAAGACGATGACTTTGATGACGCAGGCAGGGAAGATGCATTATTAAGCATATTGAACGAGCTTTATATGGAAGCATATATGGAAAGGGATGAACTTGAGGAAAAACCTGATTTCAAGTACATCGATCCTAAATTGCTTTGTCCTCACTGTAAGAAAAACCAGTCCATCGAAGACATTGAGGCAAGTTACAGCATAATTGAGGCTAAAAATTCAGATGACCTTAAAAAACTTCATGATAGAATCGTTGATGAAATAGAAGACGAACAGGAGAAAAAAGTTCAAAAGATTGACAACAAAATTTTAAAACTTAAGGAAGACTCTGATGCAGATAATGAAGAAGCTATTGCTGAATTGGAAGAAGACAAAGCACAGCTCATTGCGGAATATGAAGAAAAATTCGAGGCAAAAGTCTTTAAGGAATACAAAAAACGTACCAAAGACTTTGTAAAGCAATACTTGCAGGAACTGGTTCAGGAACCTATCCTTCTGGACAAGCCGGTTACAATCCGCCAAGGAGACTATAAGTTAACTGCATCCGAAGTGCGTGAAAGACTTGAAAACATCAGTGATGAAGATTCCTTCATTTTAGGAGTCAACCCGGAAGTTGCAAGACCTGAATGGTTAGTATTGACTGTATTGCCTGTTCCTCCTGTAACCGTAAGACCTTCAATTACCTTAGATACCGGTGAAAGGTCAGAAGACGACCTTACACACAAGCTTGTGGATATCTTACGTATCAACCAGAGACTGCTTGAAAACATGGAAGCGGGAGCTCCACAATTAATCGTTGAAGACTTATGGGAATTATTACAATATCACGTTACTACCTACTTTGACAATGAGGCAAGCGGTGTGCCGCCTGCAAGACATAGGTCCGGAAGACCTCTCAAAACATTAACCCAAAGATTGAAAGGAAAAGAAGGAAGATTCAGATCCAACCTTTCAGGTAAACGTGTAAACTTTTCAGCACGTACAGTAATCTCACCTGACCCTAACATCAGTATCAACGAGGTCGGTGTGCCTGAAATGATTGCAAAAGAAGTGACCGTGCCTGTATATGTAAACGAATGGAACATTGATGAAATGAGAAAATATGTCGAAAATGGTCCTGAAGTGCATCCGGGTGCAAACTATGTAATCAGAAAAGACGGAAGAAAAATCAGGGTACGTACTGAAGAAACCAAAGAATTAATCCTAGAACAGTTAGAACCTGGTTTCATCATTGAAAGACACCTGAAAGATGGAGATATGGTATTGTTCAACCGTCAGCCTTCACTTCACAGAATGAGTATGATGGCTCACGAAGTAAGGGTGCTTCCATACAAAACTTTCAGATTAAACTTATGTGTATGTCCTCCGTACAATGCAGACTTTGACGGGGACGAAATGAATATGCACGTATTCCAGACTGATGAATCCAGAGCAGAGGCAAAGTCTCTGATGCGTGTACAGGAACACATTCTCTCTCCAAGGTTCGGAGGACCTATTATCGGTGCTATTCACGACCACATTTCCGGAGCTTATCTTTTAACCAGGGACGGTGTCGAATTCTCTGAAGAAGAAGCACTTCAAATCGTACGTAAATCCCACTTGAAGATACCTGAATTCAAATCAGGCCAATGGATTTTAAAATATGACCCTGATCACAGTGAAGAATCATTCATTTACAAAGATAAAGGAGAGAAATGGACAGGTAAAGAACTGTTCTCTTTATTGTTACCTAATGACTTGAACTTATCATACAGTGCTGAGATTTCAAAATGTCCTGTTGTATATCCTGCAACTGATGCTACCGTTGTAATCAAAAACGGTATTCTCGAGCAGGGTGTAATAGATGAATCCGCTTACGGTTCATTCTCAGGTAAAATTTTGGATAAAATCGTTAAGGAATATGGTCCTGGAAGAGCTAAAGAGTTCTTGGACAGATCCACTGACCTTGCTATCTGTGGAATCATGAAAACCGGAATTACCACTTCATTGAACGATGAGGAAATTCCTGATGAGGCTCAGGACCGTATTAATGAGCACTTGGATAAAAAGATGGCTGAAGTAGATAAACTTGTAGAGTCTTATGAGGAAGGATATCTCCAAGCTTTGCCTGGTAGAAGCCTTGAAGAGACCCTGGAGATGAAAATCATGCAGGTTCTCGGGGAAGCAAGGGACATGTCCGGTCAGATTGCAGAAAATTACCTTACCATGGGTAAACAGTCTGAAGATGACCCTTATGAGCATGTAATGGCTGTTGAAAACCATTCCGTAGTAATGGCACGTACCGGTGCAAGGGCATCCATGTTGAACCTTACCCAGATTACCGCTTGTGTAGGACAACAGGCAGTTAGGGGTGGACGTATCGAAAGAGGATACCTTAACAGAACATTGCCTCACTTCAAGAAAGGTGAACTTGGGGCAAAGGCTAAAGGATTCGTACACTCAAGTTACAAATCAGGTCTTGACCCTATCGAGTTCTTCTTCCACGCAATGGGTGGAAGAGAAGGTCTTGTAGATACCGCGATTCGTACAGCACAATCAGGTTACATGCAAAGAAGACTCGTAAACGCTTTACAGGATTTACAGGTAAAACCGTCCGGACTTGTTACCGACAATCAGGGTAACGTTATCCAAACCATGTTCGGAGAAGATGGTGTGGATCCTGCAAAATCCGACTTCGGTAAACCGGCTGACTTGGATAAATTAATTGACGAAATTAGAATGGAAGGTAAGTAGGTGTAACTATGGAAGATATGATAATTAAAATAAATGATACAATCGCTGAGATTAATGACACTGAAAATCTTAACATTGATTTTCCAGATAGTTATATCGAAGATTTAGTCAAAGCTTATATTAAAAATGATTTGACTGATGATGAATTAAGAAAACTCATCATTAAGCTTAAAAATGCCTATGACCGAGCTCACGTTGAAGCTGGAGAGGCTGTTGGAACAGTAGCTGCTCAATCTGTAGGTGAACCTGGTACTCAGATGACTATGCGTACTTTTCACTATGCAGGGGTAACTGAGCTGAACGTAACATTAGGTCTTCCAAGACTTATTGAGATTGTTGATGCAAGAAAAGAGATTGCTACTCCAACTATGGATATTTACTTTGATGAAGAAAGACGTGATGATGAAGAGTTTGTTAGGACTTTAGCCAACAAGATTGGTAAAAGTACAATAAACGATGTTCTTTCCGATTTCAATTTAAATTATGGTACTATGGAAGTTGAAGCAGTGTTGGATAGTAAAAAGATTGAGGAAAAAAGACTTGATCGTGATGAAATCAATGCTACTATTGAAAAGGCTTTCAAGAAAGCTGTTATTAATAATGATGAAATTGTCATTCCAGGAAAATCTGATAAGCAGGATTCCAAATTTGAAATCAGGGAACTTCGTCTCTTGGCGGACAAGGTTCGTGATTTGCAGATCAGTGGTATAAAAGGTATAGGAAAAGTTATTATCCGTAAGGATGATACAGAATGGATTATCCATACTGAAGGATCCAACCTTAAGGAAATTCTTGACATGGAAGGTATCGACCATGTAAGGACAACCACCAACAACATTCACGAAATAGGTGAAGTTCTGGGAATTGAAGCAGCTCGTCAATCTATTATTAATGAAGCTCAAAATACTCTTTCAGAACAAGGTCTTAGTGTAGATGTAAGGCATATCATGTTAGTTGCAGATATTATGACTTCCGAGGGTGTTGTCAAATCCATTGGAAGACATGGTATCAGTGGTGAAAAATCAAGTGTTTTAGCTCGTGCAGCTTTTGAAGAAACTGGTAAACATTTGCTTCGTGCAAGTATTCGCGGTGAAGTGGATGATTTAACAGGTATCATCGAAAATATTATTATTGGACAACCAATACCTCTTGGTACCGGTTCTGTCGGTGTCAAAATGGATTATAAAAATGAATAG
>CADAOO010000087.1:0-747 GCA_902789505.1 uncultured Methanobrevibacter sp.
ATGGAGAAATTGTTAGATGTTGAAAACGTTTCTATTTCATTCATTCAATATACTCAAGGTTTAAATCAAAGGGATTTAAAAGTTATCACCGATTTAACTTTAGATATTTCTGAAGGTGAAATACTGGCAGTACTGGGCTCAAGCGGATCCGGAAAAAGTCTACTTGCACATGCAATATTCGGAATACTTCCCGAAAATGCAAACCTAAACGGAAAAATCAAATACAAAGGAAAAGAACTAACACAAGAAGACAAAGAAGAAATCAGAGGAAAAGACATAGTACTCGTTCCCCAATCCGTCAATTTCCTAGACCCTTTGATGAAAATATCCGACCAGGCAATAGGCCACACAGAAAGCGATGAAGAAAAGAAAGAGAAAAAGAAAAAACAAAGAGAAATATTCGAACACTACAACCTAGGACCCGAAGTGGACGACATGTACCCATTTCAACTATCCGGAGGAATGGCAAGAAGAGTACTCGTATCAACAGCACTACTATCCAATCCAAAACTGGTCGTTGCAGACGAACCAACACCAGGACTAGACCAAAAAACAGTCAAAGAAACATTAAATCACTTCAAACACATGAAAGAAGACGGAATCGGCGTCCTTTTGATAACACATGATATCCATGCGGCACTGGAAGTCGCAGACAGAATCGGAATATTCTATTCAGGATACGTAATCGAAATCGCACTCAAAGAAGACTTCACAGGCAACGGAGAAAACCTACTACACCCATACACA
>CADAOO010000087.1:752-5400 GCA_902789505.1 uncultured Methanobrevibacter sp.
CTACGACAGATGCGAAATGAGATTCGACAGATGCAAAAACGAAAGACCCGAACTAATAAATCTCGGAAACAAAAAAGTCAGATGCTTCAAATACGAGGAGGGAGCATAACATGGAACTTAAAGCAGAAAATATTTCATTCAAATATCCCTCTGCAAAAGAATACTTGCTAAAAGATGTGAATCTGGAATTAGATAATAATAAAATCATGGGATTAATCGGAGACAGTGGTAGCGGCAAATCCACACTATGTAAAATATTATCCGGATATGTTACAAACTTTGAAGGAAGCGTAACATTCGATGGACAGCCCCTTCCTAAAAAAGGATTCAAACCTGTTCAGCTTATTTATCAACACCCCGAAAAAGTCATGAACCCTAAATGGAAAATGAAACAAGTATTAGAGGAATCATGGGACGTTACTGATGAATCTTTAAAGGAATTTGGAATTCAAAAATCATGGCTGACAAGATTTCCACAGGAGTTATCCGGAGGGGAACTTCAGAGATTTTCCGTTTTAAGATCACTAAATCCAGATACCAAATTCTTAATAGCAGATGAAATGACAACAATGCTTGACGCAATCACACAGGTGCAAATTCTGGATTCTGTTTTAAAAACTGTCAAGGAAAGAAACATGGGATTCTTACTAGTAAGCCACGACATGGATTTAGTAGACACCATTTGTGACGATAAGATATACCTTAAGGACATAAACAAAATTTAAAAAAAAATAAATTTTTTTGAAAAATCAACCACACCAAAATTAATTTTTTAATATTCATTACTTAAATGAATTTGAAATCGTGATACTTTTTGTTTAAATTATAGACACCAATAATAAAAAAACCCTATTTTTAATAAAAAAAGTAATACAAAAATTAAATAATTGTAGGAATATTTAAATACTATATAAATAATAAATAATAAGCAATTGTTATTAATTATGATAATATAAATATACAAATAATTATGACAATTGAATATTAATATTTTTTTATGGAGAATAAATAATGGACAATAAAATTATTATTGGAATAGCAGCTGTAGCTATAATAGCTATAATTGCTGGAGCGGTCTTCATGGGAGGATCATCTACACAAAGAACTGATGACTCACTTGTAGTTGCTGCTTACAGTCACGGGGGAGAACCGGAATCTGGTTTTGATCCTATACTTGGGTGGAACTACTTAGCAGAACCTTTGATACAATCAACATTGTTAAAAATGACACCTAACATGACCTATAAAAATGATTTGGCCACAAGTTGGGAAGCAAACGATAACTTTACTGAGTATACCGTTAAAATCAGAGATGGTGTTAAATTTACAGACAACACCACATTAGATGCAGAAGATGTTGCATTTACATACAACACTGTTAAAAACAACGGTACCAGTGATCTGGACTTTGGTTCATTTGAGAATGCAACCGCAAAAGATAACAATACTGTTGTATTTGAATTAAATACACCAGATTCCACATTTGTAGATAAATTTGCATATTTAGGAATTGTACCATCAGATTCATACAACAATGAAACCTATGGATCACACCCTGTTGGTTCAGGACCTTATAAATTTGTACAATGGGATAAAGGTCAACAAGTAATCTTAGAGAAAAACCCTGATTACTATGGAAAACAACCTGAATTTAATAAATTAACAATATTATTCGCACAAAATGAAGCTGCATTTAATGCTGCTAAAAACAAAGAGGTTGATGTGGCAGCAGTACCATTAGCATTTGCTAACGAAACTGTTAATGGATACGATATGAAATTACTTGATACTATTGACGTAAGAGGTGTTTCATTCCCTATGACAAACAATACCGGAGAAAAAGTTGAGGATGCGCCTGTTGGAAACAACATTACTGCTGATAAAGCAATAAGAGAAGCATTAAACTACGGTATTAACAGATCTCAAATAGCTGAAGGAGCATTAAACGGTATTGGAGTACCAAACTATGATGGTGTTGCTCACTCATTACCATGGGCCAACCCAGAAGCAACTATCCAAGATGGAGATGTTGAAAAAGCAAAACAAATCTTAAGTGATGCCGGATGGAATGATACAAACGGTGACGGAATAGTTGAAAAAGATGGTCAAAAAGCATCTTTAAACATTTACTACTCTGCATCAGCACCAGAAAGACAAGCAATTGCTGTAATGATTGGTGAACAAGCTAAAGAATTCGGTATTGAAGTTAATGCAACCGGTGCTGAATGGGATGAAATTTACAAACATGAATACAGCGACCTTGTCGTATGGGGATATGGTTCAACTGACCCTTCAGACATGAAAGGCAAATACTACAGTGAAAGTTTCGTAGAAGGTACAGGTAACCCTGGACATTATAATAACAGTGTGGTTGATGGCCACATTAAAGCTGCTATGGCTATGGACCGTAATTCATCATTCGCTGAATGGTCTAAAGTATCATGGGATGGAAGCACTGGTATTTCACCTAAAGGTGACGCAGCTTGGTTATGGGCTGGAGAAATTAGATACGGATACTTTGTCGATAATAGTTTAGATATATCCCCAAGTACTGCTCTTTTACAGCCACACGGTGGAGATATCTTCTCCAACATCTATGACTGGCATCGTGTATCTTCTATTGAAAAATAAAATTTTAATTAAATGAGTTGAATTCATTTTTAACTCATCTCTTTTTCCCTTTTTATAGGAGGGAGTAATTTTATGGTTAATACGGAAAAAATATTAAAATTTTTAGGAAAAAAAATCGTCAGATTTATAATATTGCTGATTTTTGTCATCTTATTAAGTTTTATATTAATTGACTTGTCCCCTATTAACCCTGTAAAAACCTATATCAGTAACGTAATCATATCTGCTGACCAAATTGCAAAATTAGAAGCGTATTGGGGCGTAAACGAGCCAATTACAAGCAAAATGGTTAATTGGTTAGGAAATGTTGTAAAAGGAGATTTAGGAACTTCATTAATTTTTAGAATTCCAGTAATCGATGTAATTAAAGAAAGATTTACAGCATCATTAGTATTAATGATAACCTCTTGGCTATTTTCAGGAGTTTTAGGATTTTTATTAGGAGTAATAGCAGGATTTAAAAAAGATACAATAATCGACAAAGCAATAAAAGTTTATTGTTACATATTACAATCCGCACCTGCATTTTGGATTGCATTAGTTATGCTGATGGTATTTAGTATATATCTGGGATGGTTCCCAAGCGGATTAGGAGTTCCAATCGGAAGTTTAAGTGAAAACGTGACATTCTGGGAATGGTTAAATCGTTTGATTTTACCGATGGTCACATTGAGTATTGTAGGAGTAGCTTCAATTACTTTATACACAAGAGATAAATTAATTGAAGTAATGAACAGTGATTATTTCTTATTTGCAAAAGCAAGAGGAGAACGTGGTTGGAATCTTATAACAAGACATGGTATAAGAAATATATTACTTCCAGCAATCACATTACAATTTTTAGGATTTTCTGAATTATTTGGTGGGGCAGTACTTGTTGAGCAAATATTTACTTACCCTGGAATCGGACAGGCTGCAGTGTCAGCAGGTCTTAGAAGCGATGTGCCGCTACTTTTAGGAATTGTAATTTTCAGCGCAATTTTTGTATACTGCGGTAATTTAATAGCAGATATACTTTATAATTTTGTCGATCCAAGAATTAAAGAAGGTGAAGAAGATGGTTAATTCCAAAAAAAGTTATAATCCTCTTTCAAGAATGAATTTAAGGCAAAAAACATTATTAACCATTGGTTTATCAGTTTTAATTTTAGTTCTTGTTGTGATTTCAAGTTTGTTCATTAATTCATCAGATATTACAACTAATTTCAAGATAATGAACCAACCTCCAAGTTTTGAACATTTATTTGGAACAGACTGGATGGGTAGAGACATGTTTACCCGTACTTTAAAAGGTTTAGGATTAAGTGTTCAGATTGGTGCCGGAGCATCAATATTGAGCAGTATAATTGCAATTGCCATGGCGCTAATGGGAAGCATAAACAAATATCTTGACTCTTTAATGTCCTGGTTAATAGATTTATTCTTATCAATTCCACACATCCTACTGATCATATTAATTTCAATCGGGTTAGGTGGAGGAGCATTTGGAGTGACAATGGGTGTAGCATTTACTCACTGGACAACTCTTGCAAGAGTGTTAAGAGCAGACATAAAACAAATAAACACGTCTGATTATGTGAAATTATCTGAAAGATTTGGAAAATCAAGATTATGGATTGCAAGACATCATATTTTGCCTTTAATTGTCACTCAGATAATTGTTGGAACAATCTTAATTTTCCCTCATGCAATTATGCACGAAGCAAGTGTAACATTTTTAGGATTTGGTCTATCACCTCACGAACCTGCTATCGGTATCATCTTATCCGAATCTATGAAATATCTTGCAACAGGCGACTGGTGGTTAGCTTTGTTCCCGGGATTGGCTTTATTAATCTTAGTATTATTATTTGATATCGCTGGAGAAAACATTAAAAAGCTTCTTGACCCAACAAGCGCAAATGAATAAGGTGATAACATGGAGAAATTGTTAGATGTTGAAAACGTTTCTATTTCATTCATTCAATATACTCAAGGTTTAAATCAAAGGGATTTAAAAGTTATCACCGATTTAACT
>CADAOO010000088.1 GCA_902789505.1 uncultured Methanobrevibacter sp.
GAATTTGTAGCAAAATAGGTGATTAACATGGTTAGTAAAGGAAGAGGAAACTTTTTAAAAGTTAAATGTTTAGATTGTGACAATGAACAAGTAATATTCGATCGCGCAGCATCTGATGTAAAATGTATTATTTGTGGTAAAACTCTTGTCAAATCTCGTGGTGCTAAAGCTAAAATCACAGCACACATTGAAAAAGTTTTAAACTAGATTTCTAGTTTTCAACTTATTTTTTACTATTTTTTATAATTTTTATATAATGTTGGTGAGAACATGGTAAGAAAAAGTCAAGAATGGCCTGATGAAGGGGAACTTATTGTAGGTACAGTTTACAAAGTTCTTAATTATGGGGCTTTTGCTAAATTAGAAGAATATCAAGGCAAAGAAGCTTTTATTCATATTTCTGAAGTATCTTCTGGTTGGGTAAAAAACATCAGAGACCACGTAAGAGAAAACCAAAAAATTGTTTGTCGTGTTCTCAGAGTTAATCCTAAAAAAGGGCATGTAGATGCATCTTTAAAAAGAATCCGTGAAGATCAAAGAACTAAAAAAATCCAACATTGGAAAATTGAACAAAAAGCTGAAAAATTTTTAGAATTATCTGCTAGCTCATTAGATAAAACTTTGGATGAAGCATACGACGAAGTGGGCTATGAGCTTATGGACATCTTCGGAGATGTCTACGGCGCTTTTGAAACAGCTTCTGATGAAGGTGCAGAATCACTTACTGAAGAGGGTATCCCTCAGGATTGGGCAGATGCTATTACTGAAGTGGCTAAAAAGAACATTACCCCTCCTGAAGTTCACATTAGTGGTTATGTAGACATTGAAACCTTTGTTCCTAACGGTGTAGAAATCATTATTGAGGCTCTTAAGGCTGCTGAAGATAATGGTGATGCTGAAGAGGAAATCAAGGTCCAATGTGTTGGTGCACCAAGGTACAGGATTACTGTAAAATCCACTGATTACATTTTGGCTGAAAAAGCTCTTAAGGCTGCTGCTGAAAGATGTATTGCTGTTGTTGAAGAATCTGAAGGAAACGGTTCTTTCTTAAGAGAGTTAGACAATTAGATTTCTATGAACATGAAAATGAATAAATGTCCCGAATGTGGAATTTATACTTTAAAGGAAGCCTGTCCGAAATGTGGCGGGCAACTTAAAGTAATTTATCCTCCAAAGTTTTCCATTGAGGATAAATATGGGAAATATCGTCGTATATTGAAAAAAGAATCCATGAAGGAGTAATAGGATATGGATGCCGCAGAAATAACTATTTTAGAAGAAATCGAATTAGACAATCCTATTTTCATAGAGGCATTACCTGGCCTTGGCCATGTAGGTAAATTAGCTGCTGATCATATGATTGATGAGTTTGGAGCAACAAAATTTGCTGAAATTTATTCTCCATCTTTTCCCCCTCAAGTTCTTGTTAAGGATGAGGGGATAATAGAAAACATGTTTAACGAGTTATACTATTTAAAGGATGTTGGGGAGGATAATCTGGATTTGATTATCCTTGTAGGAAATACCCAAGCTCTATCCCCTGAAGCCCAGTATCTCGTCTGTAAGGATATTCTGGCATATGTGAAACAATTCGATATCGATAGAATTTACACATTGGGTGGAATGGCTACAGCTCAGCCTGTTGAAAATCCGAAGGTTTTCGGAGCGGCCACTCATGAAGAAGATGTGGAACTGCTAAGGGAGGCAGGCATTGAAATCAGATCCAATGATGGAGGCATTGTAGGTGCTTCAGGACTGTTTTTAGGTCTTGCCGTTCGTCAGGGAATCCATGGGTCCTGCCTTATGGGTGAAACTCCAGGATACTTCATTGATGCAGAATCCGCTGAAGCTATCCTAAACAAATTATCCAATTTGCTTAATTTTGAAATTAATGTTGATAAATTGGAAGAAAGAGCTGAAGAAACTCGTCAAATGATTGCTAAAGCTCAGCAAATGGAACAGGACTTAATCAACAAAGCTAATGCGGGAAATGCAGATGATTTAAGATATATTGGATAGATTCAATATATCCTTTTAACTTTTTTTTTAAAATGAATGTTGTAGTTGTGCCCGATGCGGCAATGATTGTCATTCCGTTGATTGAAAGGAATGGGCATACTTATTTATCTCCATCAAATTTTTCCAGATATGATAATATGGATATCTGTGAAGGCAGACTGTCCTATGAGAATATACTAACTCCCTATCTGTCAAGTGAACTCCCATCGGGAATTAGGGGAAGACTTTTTTTGTTATCTAAAGTTTTGGACAAGGCCGATGCAGCAATTGTCATTGGAAAACGTCCCAAAAACTATGTAAAAATGTATGATGTATTGAACGATTTGATTCTGTTTGGGGGCAATGCCTGCAACAATGCCCACAGCCTTGAAGTCAAGATGATTCAGGACTTGGATATTCCGACCCTGAAACTGGCTTACCCTACAAATCAAAGTCAGATTATTGAATTGATTGACAGGACAAACTCCTTTTTGAAAAATTTAAAAGACCTCTCAGGGATTGTCAATGAAGATAATATGGATACTGACTTGAATAGAAAACATGATAAATGTCCAGTTTATGATGTTGAAAAGATATTTAATGAATCAATTTAATATTCTTAAACATGTTGGTAAATGCGGATTTTCATGTTCACAGCTGTTTTTCATCAGCATCATCCAAGGACATGCTAATTAAGAATATGGCTCCCAAATCCAAATTGAAGGGTCTTGAACTTTTAGGTACTGGTGATGCTTTTCATCCCGGCTGGCTGGATATCATAGAGGAAAGCACCACTTATTCCGGTGACGGGATTTATACGGCGGAGGATATGGATTTTGTTCTGACAACTGAAGTTGAAGGCAAAAACAGAATCCATCATCTAATCATTATTCCCGATATGGGGACTGCACGGGAACTTTCTCAAATGCTGGTTTCTAAAAACAAAAACACTGACGGCAGGCCAAGAACCAGATACACAGGTGCTGAGCTTTTGGAGATGGTAAAGGAGTATGATTGCTTAATAGGTCCTGCCCATGCATTCACTCCATGGACAGGTATGTACAAATCATATGACAGCATTTATGACTGTTACGGTAAAAAACCTGATTTTGTTGAGTTGGGTTTATCGGCTGACACTGATATGGCTGATACCGTAAGTGAACTTAAGGATTTTCCATTTTTGACAAACTCCGATGCACATTCTCCATGGCCCCATAGGCTGGGAAGGGAATTTAATGCATTGGAGCTTAAAGACATTTCCTATTCTTCAATAAAGTATGCGATTAAGCATAGGAAAATTAAAGCAAATTACGGTTTGCTTCCAAACCTTGGAAAGTACCACATGACTGCATGTACGAAATGCTATAAAATCATAGATCCTGCATTTGCCCGTGAAAATAAGATGAAATGCAGTTGCGGTGGAGTTATAAAGAAGGGTGTTGATTTTAGAATTTCTGAAATTGCCGATTATGATGAGCCGAGGCACCCTGATTTCAGACCGGAATACGTTCATCTGATGCCGCTTGCCGAGCTGATATCTTCAGTATATGATAAGGGTGTCACTACAAAAACGGTTCAGGGGATTTGGCAAAGGCTGATTGACAGTTTCGGTACTGAGATTAATGTTTTAATCGGTGCTCCTATAGATGAGATTTCAAAAATAGATTCCAAAATATCTCCAGCCATTGAAGCTTTCAGAAACAGGACAATTGATGTTGTTCCTGGCGGGGGAGGAAAATACGGGCATGTTTCATTTGATAAACCTGTTGAAAAAAGAAAAGCGGCTAAAATAACCACTTTGGATAATTTTTAAAAAAGCGGACTTGGAGGGATTTGAACCCTCGATCTTAAGATTAGGAGTCTTACGCCCTTCCAGACTAGGCTACAAGCCCAAAAACTAAACATATAATTTATAAATTCTTTTAAAAAAAGCAAATTTAAGAGCGGACCCGCCGGGATTTGAACCCGGGGTCTTCGGATTAGAAGTCCGACGCCCTATCCAGCTAGGCTACGGGCCCTTCAATTACAACAATAATTAATCTATTTTTTTTGTTATATATATTTAACGATTAATATGATTAAAAAATAAAAAAGGATGGAAAAGATTCTATCCTCTTCCAGTTGCTCCTGTAGCATCATCGACACTTATTGTATCTACATTATTTCCGTTAGCATCATAAATTGTGAAATACCAGTATCCTCCGGAGTAGTATCCGTTTGATGCATAAGCACCGGCAATTCCAATAGCACCATTTGCAATGCTTTGAGCTTGAGAGTATGATAAGTGTGTACCTGATCCTGAGCCTCCACCGGACCCACCAGATCCACCGGAACTTGAGCCTGAACCTGCTCCGCTTCCGGAACCACTTCCTGCTCCACCGCTTCCAGATCCACTGGAGCCTGCTCCACTGCTTCCACCGTTAGTGGTTGCAACAGAGGTGCCTGTACCATTGTGATGTGCAGTACTATTGTTTCCTATACCGGAACCTGTACTAGATGACATACTGGATAAACCTGAGAATATGGGGTTGTCATTATTGGTCAATCCATATGCAGCTACAGCAGCCGCAATACATAATACAATGATTATTGAAATTATAACATTTGCTTTATCCAATATTATCCCTCCATGTTATTTTTTATTATATTAAATATAATAAGTATAATATAGTTCGTTATCTCTTATATATATTTCTATCTGATTTTTTAGTGTTAATTTATAAGTATAATTAAACATATATAGTTACTGTTAGTTTCTAAGTTTTAAAATTGAGGTGACAAATTTGAAAGATAGAGTAGTTATATCCCCTACAACTCGTCAAGAAGGCCATGCCGAATTAGTCATGGAAGTTGATGATGAAGGGATTGTTACAAAAGGGATGTATTTTAGTATAACTCCTGTTAGGGGTTTAGAAAAGATGGTTCTTAACAAAGCTCCTGAAACCGCTCCTGTTTTATGTCAAAGAAT
>CADAOO010000089.1 GCA_902789505.1 uncultured Methanobrevibacter sp.
GTTGAATGCATATTCCTCAGCTCCAAGTCCGTAGAACTCCTCTCCACACTCCGGACAGACTATTGGAATCTCCCTTGATACATTAAGGCTTGGAGGTGTAATATGTCCGTTTGGGCATATGTATGATCCGCATCGTGAGAAAAGAAGCCGGATGTAATTCAACAATTCAGTTTGAGTTCCGAATGTGCTTCTGATATTAGGTATGTTTGGTCTCTGGTGGAGAGCCAAGGCTGCCGGTACATGCTCGATGGAATCCACTTGGGCTTTTTCCTGCTTGTTGGATATCCGCCTTCTGGTATATGTGCTGAAAGCATCCAGATATCTTCTGGATCCTTCTGCATAGAGAACTCCTAGAGCCAGTGATGACTTTCCAGAACCTGATACTCCTGCAATGGCGACTATTTTCCCAAGAGGGATTTCAAGGTCTATGTTTTTCAAGTTGTGAACTCTGGCACCTTTGATTACAATTGCATTCTTGAACATAAGATTATCAACTCTATATTAAAAAAAAGATTATTGTAATAAGTTTTATATTTATTTTTAATTGGAATAAGGAAAAAATAAGTCTAAACTTATCTATAATAAAAAATTTTATTTGGAAATTATATTGAATTTTTTTCTAAAGAAATCAATATAACTGCTCGCCGGAATATTCGTTTTCATCGCTGTATATTCTTACAAGCTCGTCCAGGCCGCTGTTGTACATCAGACGGTATCCTATAGCTCCTCCTTGTGGAGTATTTACATTGTTCAAATCCTTGTTTGAACCTTCGGATGAATTGTTTACAATATACCATATTGCATGAGGAGTGTATATGAACAGGCTTCCATAACCTTCTTTGCTGCTATTTTTCCAGTCGTCGCCTGGGTCGTATATCTTAGCGGAATGGATGGCCAGTCTGGATAAGTCCATTTTAGGTCGGGTTCCAGCTTTTGTAAATCCTAGTCTGAGTCCATCGAATGCCTTGTCCTGCATGTTGCTTTTCTTTAGGGGATCCGCCATGTTTTCCTTTATTTTTGCTTCATGCTTTTCAAGGGTATCTTCTATTCCAAGAATCTCTTCAATGATTGGAACGTTTTCCCTTGTAAATCTCCATCCTTGAGGTCTTCCTGACATGTGGATGTCTGTCTTAAAGTCGTTTCTTCTAAAATCCTTCATATATGGCTTGATCTTTTCGAAGTCCTCGTCAGGAATTTTCTGATTCAAACCATAAAGATAACCGTATCCTCCTTCATTCCCATCATAAACTTTTGTTTCTACTTTTAATGGAATCTCAGACATATTCAATCTCCTATTTTAAATTATTGTATTAATATTTAATTTTTTAGATTTCGATTAATGTTTAGTTTTTTAATTTATCGTATTTGTGTTGTTTTTTAATTTATCGTATTTGTGTTGTTTTTTAATATGTTGTATTAATGTTTAGTTTTTTAATTATAGTATAAATGTTTAATTTTATTTGATATAAATATTATTGAATCCCGTGCCAACAGTTTATATCAATTTGACTATTCCAGCGCCAATAAGCATCACAATAAGTCCGATTATCTGAATCATGCTCACCTTTCTAACCCTTGATCGCAAAAGCCCGTAATTGTCTATTAGAAGGCTAACTATCATCTGTCCTATGAGTACGAAAATCACGAATGCTCCTGTGCCTATCTCAGGAGTGATTACCAGTGCGAAGAACACATACAATGCTCCAAGGAATCCTCCCATGTAAAACCACCATGGAGCCTTTTTTTGAAATGCCATTTTCACGCTTGTCATCTGCTTCAATATCACATTGATTGCTATAAGCAGTATTGTTCCGATTAGGAAAGATATCAATGCTGCTTGAATTCCTGATGATATTCCGATTCCAAGATGGCCGTTGACTGCAGGCTGGATAGCCAGACAGAATCCTGACAATAGTGCAAGAATCTGCCAGAATAGTTTTCCAGATTTTTTCATGTGTTTTTCAGCAGTTGCCAAATGCTTTTTCTCATGGTAGTCAGGCAAAATCACAGTAAATACTATTCCAATTACTAAAATAATAAGTCCTAGGATGTTTATCAGGCTTAAAGGCCTCTTGTCCATGGCGAACCATCCAAAATAGTCTATCAAGAGGCTCATCAGCATTTGTCCGAAAATAGGAATGGCTACTGTCTGGACTCCTCCGATTCTTGGAAATACCAGTATGGCAGAAAGAACCACATAGATTCCAAGTGCTCCACCTAGATATGCCCACCATTCCATTGACTGCAGAGTCTCAATAGATGGGAAGAGATGTCCTTCAATAATTATTGTCAAAAGAAGCAGAAGAGCTGTTCCAAAAAGAAAAGATATTAAAGAAGAAGCGTAGGGAGATTCAGCATGCTCTCTAAGCTGTGAGTTTATGGTGGTCTGGGTGAATATCATAACTCCGCAGAGTACCCCTAGAAGAATAAATAGGAAGTTCATTTTATCAATTTAAATTTTTCATAAGTTGGTCAAGACAGTATGGATGGGTAGTTTGTTTTATCAGGTTTATCCTTTCATATGTTCGTCAAGATAGTCGTTTTGAATCTTGACAACTTCTGCGCTGGTATCCACGCTGCTGTATCCCTCTAAAAGGTCAAAGTTAAGCTCTATGAAACTGTGACCCCATTTAAAGCCGTCCATGATGTATCTGGCTTCGTCCTTGAATCCAGTTATATACAAGGTTGCAGCTACTGCCTCATTAGTTGACAGTATGCATGGCTTTCCATAATTTACTGGATTTGCAGCCACCAGGAATGGAAGTGACCTGTGGTACTTGCTTAGTGAGAAAAAGCTGGATGATGATGAGACCTTGTTCCATGAACAGTCAAGTCCCACTACGCCCTTGTCTTCAACAAGTGGCCTATCCTCCATTGACACTGCCTTTTCGGCAAATGGATTCAGAACTACTGCGCCGCGAGGAATTTGATGTATCTTGTACACGATTCTACATTTTCCCTGCTTTTCCATTTTCAATGCAGTGCATTTCTTCTTATCACATTCGTTGGCATGAAAAACAGTAACTTTCATTGTATCACTAAAAAATAGAATATCTTTAAAAATATGGGGATAATGGAAATCTTGCAAAAAACTTAATTTGATTAATTCCATTATCTTCTGATTCAAAAGGTAATTTTTTCTGCTTTATTAATATTGCCAGTTTATTCCATAGCAGTCACATTGCCTGCTTTTACCTGTTCAATATAATCCTTAAGCTGTTTATAATCATCTTTTGTAACATTTAATACTTCATACATTTCTGGAGCATCAGAGCCGTCTTTTAAGGAAATGCTCTTAAGCAGAGGTTCAATATGATCTTCATACAATTCACAGTAAAGTGATCCATCGCATTGAACCTTATCATAGGACATGATATTTATGATATAAGTTGCATCATCACGTTCTGCTGTACAGATATAAACATCTATGGTTTGATTGCTTGTTACATTGCTCTCGTTTCCAGTTGTAGGAACAGCTTGTGAGTAGTATATCTTCCATTCGTTGTCTCCCAGTTTTCTAACCTCAGGAGCTTGCAGTCCCTGCAATTGATACAAGTCAAGCATGAATTGTCCGTCCTTAACACAGGACATGTTGTATGTTATATTGCTTTCATTATTGGTATATGATGCTGACCAGTTCTTGAAATCACTTTTGTTCAATTCCTTTGATAAGGGGTTTTCAACTACCTGTCCATGGAAAGTTCCCCTCATAAATGCATTATCAAAGTCTGTTGTTTCATTAAAGAAGCCAAAGTAATATGCTGAAACTCCGATAATGGCTATTAGTGCAATAATAGCAATTATTATGTATATTATAGATTTTTTATTCATAATGAACTTCCTTTCTTTTGATTAGTA
>CADAOO010000090.1 GCA_902789505.1 uncultured Methanobrevibacter sp.
TGTTATAAGTTTGTTAATAATGTATATTATGGTTATAATAGTATATATATCAATACCTTTTAAGTTATACAAAGATATATAACATGTGTAGTAACGAAAATATTCTAGAAAAAATTGCTTTTGTAATAGCATCAACTCACAGGAAAAACATCATACTGTTTTTAGATGACAGTCTGCACACTCCAAAACAAATTGGAGATGCAATAAATGTCAGAACAAATCATATAAGCAATCTGCTGGCACAATTGAGAAAAAAAGATTTGGTTTATTGTGCAACACCGCAAATCCGCAAAGGAAAACTCTACGCATTAACAGATGACGGAAAGCAGGTTTTAGAATATATCAAATCACAAAATGAATAAGATTAATCATTCCATTTAACTGTGAAATCCTTTATATTGTACTTTGATATTTCAAGCAAATCCAACACATGATAAGATGTATCCAGTGCAAAAGTGCCTTCATAAACAATGATAAAATCTGATTCTTTTCTGGCCAATACCCTTAAAAAACCACATTCATTATCCAAATCATCAACATTAATATAAAACAGAGTATAACCTAAATCCAAAGCTTTTTCAATTTCATTAATAATCAGTGATGTAATTTCAGCAGAATCCATAATAATTATAACTCCAAATTAAAAAAATAGAAAAAAACAGTTCCGACGAGCAGCATAATTTAAAAATAGTTCTACTCAAAATAAGAAAACAGGTGCAGCTGCACTTAACACCACACCACATGATGATTTTTCAATTAATAATAAATGGGATCTTAATCCAAAAAATACTAATCGTCATAATATCTCATGAATGCATCAGATTCTGGAGTTTCTGCGAACTCATCTATAAAATCCTTCAAGTCACTGATGAATTCCTTTTTTCTTTTATCAGAATCTTCAATCTTTGAATAGTCCTTTTTAATGGAAAGACTCATTATTATATCATCAGTTTCAAGGGTTATTTCAGGATATAACTCCTCTAAAAGGTCATCCATATTACCCTCTTCCAAGTTCCTGATGCGCTCTTGCCAAGTGTCCTGCTGCAAGGGCTCCGACAAGAGACAGTTCACCGGCTAAAACAGTACTTGCAACAATTTCTGCATATTCACGGGCTTTGCCTGAACCTGCAACACCCAATATTTCCAATCCTTCATGAGCCACTTCCAGGCTGGTTCCTCCACCGACAGTGGCCACAGGCAAATCAGGCAGGTTGACTGAGAAATACAAATCGCCGTTTCTGCTTTCCGCTGTAGTGATGCCTAAAGAACCTTCAACGACATGTGCCGCATCCTGACCTGTCGCTAAAAATATGGCCGCAACCATGTTTGCATAATGGGCATTGTATGCCATGCTGCCTGAAGCTGCTGAACCGATTAGATTTTTGGCAATATTTACTTCAACAATAGCTTCCGCAGTGGTTTTAAGTTTTTTGGAAACGATATCCTTCGGTATTAGAATATCAGCTACAACGCTTTTGCCCCTTCCTTCAACAATGTTTATGGCTGCCGGTTTCTTATCTACACAGACATTGCCGCTCAAAGCAAGGTGAGTGGCAGTGGTTTCATCTGCCAGTTTATCCAAAATCTTTTCTGAAGCGATTGTAACCATGTTCATACCCATACTGTCCCCTGTAGAGTAAACGAAACGGGGATAAACATAATTTCCGACAATTAAGATAGGGTCTATTTTTATTAGTTTACCGTGAGATGTTGTGCTTTCCGCAATCTCTTTAAGTTCCGCGAAATTATCAACAAACCATTGCCTGATTTTTAAAGCATCACTTGCATTTTCACATTTGATGGCAGGCGCCCTTGTCATTATATCGGAAATAACCCTTGCACTGACACCTCCGGATGCAGTGATAGTTGATGCGCCCCTATTGATTGAAGCAACAAGTGCTCCTTCAGATGTTGCAAGAGGAACAAAGACTTCCCTTTTGCAGTATTCGCCGTTGATTTTTAATGGACCTGCAATACCCATCGGAAGCTGCAAAACGCCGATGGAGTTTTCTATATTTCTTGCAGATGCCCTTTCCATGTCAAGAGTGTAGTTGGAAATGTTGTCCAGTTTTATTTCATATTTCTGCTCTAAAAATTCTCTTCTGATATCGGTTGCCTCGCGAGCGCTGACAAGCTTGTCAACCTGATACAGTTTCATTTCGCCGTTTAATAGCTTATCAATAATTTCCTGATTAGTCATTACATAACCTTTTTAAGTAAATCTACAATTTCTGATGGCTTTTTAGCCACTTCAACGCCAGCTTCATTTAAAGCTTTTGTTTTACTTGCTACAGTACCGGAATTTCCTTGAATGATTGCTCCGGCATGTCCCATTCTTTTGCCTGGCGGTGCGGTTCTTCCTGCAATATATGATACGACAGGTTTTGACATGTCTTCTGAAATAAATTTACCTGCCCTTTCTTCTGCAGTTCCTCCAATCTCACCAATCAAAACAACAGCATCGGTCTGGTCATCCTTGTCGAATCTTTTTAAAATGTCTACATAATTGTCTCCGGTTACAGGGTCTCCACCAATACCCACTGCTGTACTCTGACCGATTCCTGCATTTGTAAGTTCACTGGCTATTTCATAGGTTAAAGTACCGCTTCTGGAAATGACACCCACATTACCTTCTGAAAAGATGTGTGTAGGCATGATACCCAATTTACCGACACCCGGGGAAATGATTCCCGGTGTGTTCGGACCGATTACTGTGGTTCCCATCTGCTTTGCATATGCCATTATCTTCATACTGTCATGAACAGGAATATGTTCGGAAATGATGACAACCAAATCCAAATGTCTTATTGCTTCAAATGCTGCATCTTTTGCAAATCTTGCAGGTACAAAAATAATTGAGGAGTTGATTTCCACTTCTTCTTTAGCTTCTTCTATGGAATTAAAAATCGGAACTCCTAAAAAGTCCTGACCTCCTTTTCCAGGAGTGATACCTGCAGCAATATTAGTATCGTATTTCAACATTTGTTCTGTGTGGAAAGAACCCTGTTTTCCGGTTATTCCCTGAACTAAACATTTTGTATCTTCGTTTAATAAAATCATATATATAACTCCTATCTTAAAATTCTAGTTTTATTTTCAAATGGAACAGCCAAGTCTATTACGTTTCCATTCATAAATGCAGTAGCTGAAAATATCACGCTACCGGGCAATACATTACAAGTTGTCCCTCTTTTAACCAAATAAGTATTCTTATTTCCAAGTGCAGCACCAATCATTGCTCCTGCTATTACACCTACCGATTCAATATCTTCAATAGTTGCAACAACTACAGGATCATCCGTTTCGGGTGAAACATATCCTACGCCCGGTATCTTTCTTGTTTTAGGTTCGATGTAATCTGACACATCAGTTAAATTTTTCATGCCTTTTGCAGCGTCAATAGCTGAGTTTGCAACATCGCCGACAAATGGCTCTCCTCCATATGTGTCAAAACCTAAAACGATGGCATCAGGATATCTGTCCGGTCGGATGCTGGCTTCAGCATATGAAACTCCTTCACCGGCGTTTTCGGGAGTAGGTGAAATTCCGGACAAATCCCCCAGATTTTCCGCACTCATCCTCAAAAGATTAACAATACCTTCATTAACAGGTTCAAGCAAATCATCCTCGACAAATGCACTGACAACAACATCATCCCCTGTGACATTTGTTAATGCAACATCCCTTGCACCTATTTCTTTTACGGTATGAATGTTCTTTTCAATAGTTTCTACTAGCATAGAACTGCAGGACACATCATTTTTTGATATATCCGCACCTATAGCTGTAATTTTCAAAATAACACCTTGTATAATTGATTTTAAAAATCTAATAAAATATTATATTTTATTGTAATATATTATATTTTTTATAATTAATAAGTTTTAACAGTTTAAATTGGACTCTTTCAAAAACTTTGTTGATTTTAAAAATTCAATGTAGTTGACAGGATATCTTTTAAATTACTAGAAAACACAAAAATGAAATGTGTTTTAAAA
>CADAOO010000091.1 GCA_902789505.1 uncultured Methanobrevibacter sp.
ATGGATATGATGGTAACAGATTATAACTGTGAATATTTGGGATTGTCAAGATTATGTTTAATGGAATCTGCTGGAAAGTCTTTGGCCGAGGAAGTCGGTAAAATTGCTGTTTACACTTTTTCCAAACCTGTAAAGGTGGTAATTTTCACAGGTTCAGGTGGAAATGGTGGAGACGGGTTTGTTGCAGCAAGATATTTGTTAAACAGGGGATACGATGTTGATGTTTATATGCTAAAAGATAATATTCATTCATCTGAAGCCCGTACAAACTTTGAAATACTGGAAAACATGAAACCGCGCTTGTCACGTTTAAATATTTATAATCTTAAAACTTTGCAGGACATTAACGGCTGCGAAGTTGCAAATAGTGCAGATTCAGAATATGTCATTGTGGACGGTCTTTTGGGTACTGGGATTAAGGGCAGTTTACAGACAAATATTAGAAGAGCTATTGAAATCATAAATGAATCCAAAGGAATTAAAATAAGTGTGGATGTTCCTTCGGGCATGGATCCTTTAACTGGAAATGTCGATGACTTGGCAGTTATTCCGGATTATACAATCAGTTTCCATAAAATCAAAACAGGTGTTAGAAATGCTGAAGAGGAGGTTGTCGGAGGTCTTGTAACTGCAGATATCGGAATTCCATTTGAAGCGGAATATTTTGTTAGTTATGGAGACTTCTTAAGATTAAAAAATAGAACTCTGTCATCTCATAAGGGAAATAACGGACGATTGTTGATTGTTGGTGGCAGTGCTGATTATTCCGGAGCTCCTGCAATTGCTGGAATGGCGGCAATCGGTGCTGGTGCCGATTTGGTTTATGTGGCATCACCTGAAAAATCTGCCGAGGCAATTAAATCGACTTCTCCCGATTTGATAGTAAAATCTCTTGAGGGAGATAAACTGTCATTGTCTCATTTGGATGAAATTTTAAAAATCAGTGATAATGTTGATGCGGTTTTAATGGGTCCAGGTGCAGGTATTGATGATGAAACCTCCAAATTGTTCAATGTTTTAGCATCAAAAATTAAAAAACCAATTGTGATGGATGCAGATAGTTTAAAACAGGTGGAGTTATCTTTAATTAAAAATCGTGAGGATATCATATTGACACCACATATTTTTGAGTTTAAATCTTTCTTCAATGTTGAAAATGATTTGAAATTGGATATAGATTCTTATGACTTCAAAAAAGTGGATGAAAACATCACCCAGTTTCAGCAAATTGCCCGCCGAATTAAAGGCACTGTCATTGTTAAGGGTCAGTATGATTTAATTTTACAGGGTACAAAATTTAGAATTAACAAAAGCGGCAATCCTGGAATGACTGTTGGTGGAACAGGTGATGCGCTTGCTGGAATTGTCACCGGCTTGCTCTCACAGGGTTTAAATACCTTTGACTGTGCATGTTTGGGTGTTTTCATAAATGGCCTTGCGGGGGACAGGGCTTACGATGAGAAAGGAAACGGATTTTCAGCAACTGATTTGGTGTCTTACATTGGCGGCGTGATTAAGGATGGATTATGTTAAAGGAATTTTTAAAAATAGGCCAAACAGATTCATTGCAGAAGTTGAAGTCGATGGGGAAATGGAAATAGCGCATGTTCCAAATACCGGTCGTTGCAAAGAGCTTTTGGTTGATGATGCTGTTGTTTGGCTTAAGCCATCGGATAATCCAAATAGAAAGACAAAGTTCTCGCTTCATTTTGTAGAAAATAAAAATGTATTGGTATCGCTTTTCTCACAGCAGGCCAACAGCATTGTGTATGATGCAATTGTTGATGGTAAGATTAAAGAGCTTGCAGGATATAATCATCACAAAAGGGAAAAAACTGTAGACAATTCAAGAATCGACATATATCTGGAAAATGAAAACGAAAAATGTTATGTTGAAGTGAAGGGTGTAACATTGATTGTTGACGGTGAAGCAAGATTTCCGGATGCCCCCACTGAAAGGGGTGCAAAACACTTGAAGGAATTGATTAAACTTAAAAAAGAGGGCAATCGCTGTGCAGTATTTTTTCTGATTCAGCATCCCGCAGGCAATTTCTTCAGGCCGAACTGGGAAAATGATCCTGTATTCAGTGAAACCTTAAACGAGGCTTATGAAAATGGTGTTGAAATAATTGTCTATAAATGCGATAACCAGTTGGATGGAATCACATTGCTTCCCAGTCCATTAGATTTTGATTTGGCTCAAGGTTTCTCCAATGGCATCGTTGATGACTAAGCTTGCAGCATTGTCATATGGTGTTTCACTTTTGTTAATCAGAACCAAATGATTGCCGTTAAAGTAGTTTATCAAGCCTGCTGCAGGATATACCACAAGTGAAGTCCCTCCAATTATTAATGTCTCAGCATTTTGAATATAATCAATTGAAAAGCTTAAAACTGCATTGTTTAAAGGTTCCTCATATAATACGACATCCGGCTTGACGATTCCACCGCATTCACATCTTGGAATTCCATCACTTTCAAGAATATGATTCAGGTCATACTCTTTTGCGCAAATTTGGCAGTAATTTCTATGAATGCTTCCGTGCAGCTCCAAAACGTTTTTGCTTCCTGCTTTTTGATGGAGTCCGTCAATGTTTTGTGTAATCACTGCTTTTAATTTTCCTGCTTTTTCCAGTTCAGCCAGTTTTAAATGGGCAGGATTGGGATTTGCATCTTTAAAAATAAGGTTTTCCTTGTAATAGTCGAAAAATTCTTTTGTGTGGTCCATATAATAGCTGTGTGACACTAAGTTTTCCGGTGTGTCCCCATATTTTTCTAAGCTTTTAAAAATTCCACTTTCAGACCTGAAGTCGGGTATTCCGCTTTCTGTTGAAACGCCGGCTCCTCCGAAAAATACAATATTGTCTGAAGAGTCAATGATTTCTTGTAATTGGTTAACCTTAGACATAATTTAATTTATATGCTATCAGTCTTATAAAATTTTAAATATTATTTTGAATAGAAATTATTATTAAATTGTTATTAAGTAGCGGAGGAGTTCATGGAGGATAATAAATCGAATTTGGATTGGATGATTTATTGGTCGTTAAAAGGCCATAATCCCAGAAGCAGCCAAGTTAAGCTTATAAACAAAATTAACCATGCAATTGGTGAAGGTTATAAGAATATTATATTGGAGGC
>CADAOO010000092.1 GCA_902789505.1 uncultured Methanobrevibacter sp.
AAAACAGGTTACCGCAACCCTGAAATCCAAATCCGAAAACCCGATTTACGGCGCAAAAGTAACAATAACTGTCGACGGAAAAACATACGACGCAACAACTGACAGCAACGGAATTGCAAAATTCAACATCGACATAAACAATTTGGGCATATTCAGTATTGCTGCAAAATTCGATGACAGCAGATTTTACGCCGCAACAACCACCACGTCAAAAATAAACATCATTTAAGAGACTACACAGTCTCTTAAACCTTATTTTTTTTTCAAACAATTTAGAATAATTGTCATCAATTCTTCTCGAAATTAAATAAGCATTATTATATATCAATTTTTCACATAATATTTAATATGTGATAATTATGAAAGCTTTAAAAATTTTGATTGTCATGCTTGTTTTGATAATGTCGGTGGGGGCGGTCTGCGCAGCAGATAACATGGCCGACGATGCAATGGGAGATGACAGCAAAGAAATATTAGAAACGGTTCAAGAGGATATCACAACTGATGACAGTACAGATATTCTTAAAACCACTCAGAATGACATCTACACAGCAAGTGAAGACTCATTCACCAACCTGACTGATGAAATAAAAAGTAAAGATGTTGTCGATTTAACTCACGACTACAAATTCAACAACGAAACTGATGACAGCAGAGGAATTGTTATTGGGAAGGATAATTTTGTTCTTAACGGTAACGGCCACACAATTGATGGAAACGACCAAGCAAGACTGTTATACATTACCGGAACCAACATAACATTAAATGATTTGATTTTAATCAACGGTAATTATCCGAATTGTGCTGGAATATGTGCTATCGGAACAGCACTAACATTAAACAATGTTACATTCATCAACAATCATGGAGACGATCAAGGGGGAGCTATAGGAATTAGAGATGGTACAACCCTTATTTGCAATAATAGCAGATTTATTGATAATTATGCTAAAGACGGACCATCAATTCTTGTTGCGGATAAAGAAAGTGAACTGAAACTTTACAATTCATACATAACCTCAAAAAATTCCGTTAAGGGTGCCCAAATTTTCCTTACTCCAAATACTGAAAGTTATATAGAAAACACTACTTTTGCCAATATTACTTCATCTTATGCACCGGCAATATATGGTAAGGGCATTAAAGTTTCAATAATCAGATCCAAATTCATTAATTTAAAAGCCAATATTACCGCAGGTGCAATTGGTGCTAGAGAGGGCGGAGAACTATATATTGAAAATTGTGAATTCGAAAATGTTACTTCTTCAAAAAATGGAGGTGCCATTTTTGCAGATGTTTCTGGAAGTGAAGACTCTACAGGCAATGTGACCATAATTGGAACCAAATTTAAGGACACCTATTCTGAATTTGGTGGAGCATATGTCCAATTGGGCGGAGATTTCGTGTTAAAGAATACAGAATTTATAAATTCTCAGGCCATGTATAATGGAGGTGCAATTTACCTTTCATATACAAATACGGAAATCGATAACTGTACCTTTGATTCAAATGGCGTCAGCATTTTTGAAGGATATCCGACATATGGCGGCGCAATATTCAATGATATGAGTACATTAAAAATAACATACTCTAAGTTTTTCAACAACAATGCAAGTGCAGGATCTGCGATTTATGCATATGACTCTTCATATGACATTAGGAATTCCGTATTTGAAAACAATACAAATCCAATTTACTCTGTTTTTGACAAACAAATCAATATATCCAGAAGCAATGTTTTTGTTAATGATGATAATATCTCAACAAATAATACATATTATTCATCCATAATTATCGGAGAAGGTCTGCAATTGGTATTGCTTAACAATACCATCAATACCACCACTATTCCAGATAAATTTGATTTACGTGATTACGGATGGGTTTCATCCATTAAAAATCAAGGTTGGATGGGTGCCTGCTGGACATTCGGAATGACCGGTACACTGGAATCAGCAATGTTGAAAGCTGCAAACATCACAACTGATTTTTCAGAAAACAACATGCAGAACACCATGATAAAATATTCAATTTACGGCTGCACTGGAGCAGGGGAAGGTGGAAGCAACACTCTTTCCACAGCTTATTTGTTAAGCTGGCTTGGAGCATTCACACAGGATGTGGATGCATATGATGAAATTGGAAAAATTTCACCTGTAATCACAACACTGAATGATATTCATATTCAGGATGTGATGTTCACACCTAACAATGAAATACCAAACGGCACACAGCTCAAATTGGCAATCATGAAATACGGTTCAATAGACGTGTCCTTTTATGGGCAAGCCACAGCTGAGGAGGTAAATCCTTATTATAATCCGGAAACCTATTCACATTATGTTGATGAACCTTTAAGTCCAACCCATGCTGTTTCAATTATAGGATGGGACGATGATTATAATGCAAGCAACTTCTTAGTCGCACCCCCTGGCAACGGCGCATGGATTGTAAAAAACAGCTATGGTACAGAATGGGGGGATAATGGATTCTTCTATATTTCATATTACGATAAGACATTACTGCAATCTACAGACGTGACAAAATATGCTACTTCAATAATAGTTGAAAATACCGTGCCATACAATAAGAACTATCAACATGCTATACTTTGGGGAGGCGATTTCGTAGGCAATGGAACTGTAAGTTATATGAATGTCTTTGAAGCATTGGATGATGATTTGATTGCAGCTGTCGGAACATACTTCAACCAAAGCGACATCAATTATACTGTTGAAATTTATGTAAATGACGAGCTAAAATTAACTCAGGAAGGAGTATCACCATATTACGGCTACCACACAATCAAATTGAATAATTACATCCCAATTAAAGAAGGGGATGTTTTTAAAGCTGTAATAACATCAAACAGCATGCCAAGAATCGAAATTAAGGATAGTAGAATACATTATACTGACAATATCTCATTCATATCCTTTGATGGAAAAACCTGGCAAGATGCTTATGACTTAGGTTATATTGCATGTTTGAAAGTTTATACCGTTGCAGATTCAAACAAAAGCAATACATTTACAGCATTGGAAAAACTTATAAATGCATCAGGCCAGTACTTGACTCTTGATGACGATTATGCACTATCAAGAATATTCAACATTACAGGAAAGAACATAACAATAAACGATTTGGTTTTAATCAACGGTAATGCTGAAAAAGGTGGGGCAATCTATACTACTGGGTCATTGACATTGAGCAATGTTACTTTCTTAAACAACTATGCAAAAACAGAAGGGGGAGCTGTAGGGCTTTACAGTGATGTAACTATTGTTTGTGACAATTCTAGATTTATAGACAATTATGCTGAAGCGGGTTCAGCAATATACATTAAGAAAGGTGAACTTAATCTTTACAATGCAGAGTTAAGTTCAAAAATATTCAATAAGTATTCTCAAATTGCTGCTCTTACCAACTCCACACTTTACATAGAAAACTCTACTTTTGCAAACACTACTTCTTCATATTCTCCCGCATTATATGTTAAAGGTTCTAAAACTTCAATAATCAATTCCAAATTCATTAATTTGAATGGTAACATTACTGCAGGCGCAATAGGAATTAGACTTGGTGGAGAAGTGTATATTGAAAACTGTGAATTCATAAACACCACCTCATCCAAAAATGCAGGTGCAGTTTATGCAGATATTGCAGGAGATGGAAACGGAGGTAATGTGACCATACTCGATTCAATATTTAAGGACACATATTCTGATTTTGGTGGAGCATTCCTTCAATTAGGTGGAGATTTATTCCTAAACAACACAGAATTCATAAACAATCATGCAACTTATAACGGAGGATCAGTTTACCTTTCATGTGTAAACGGTAAAATCAATAACTGTACTTTTACCTCAAACAGTGTTGATGTTATTGAAGGTTATCCAACCTATGGCGGTGCAATATTGTTGGATATGGGTACCTATAACATTTCCAAATCTAAATTCTTCAATAACAATGCAAGTGCAGGTGCTGCAATTTATGCATATGATTCAGCATACACCATTAGCAATTCAATATTTGAAAACAATACAAACCCTATTTACTCAGTTTTTGATAAACAATCCAATATAGACGAAAGCAATACATTCATCAATGACAACAACATCTCAACCAATAATACATTTTATGCAACAATAATTGTTGGGGAAGGCATGCAATTAACCTTGATTAACAACACTATCAATGTCACTACTCTTCCATCCAGATACGATTCACGTGACTGGGGTTGGGTTTCATCAGTTAAGGCTCAAGGTTGGATGGGTTCCTGCTGGACATTCGGAATGACAGGTGCCTTAGAATCTGCATTATTAAAAGCCACAGGCCTCAAAATTGACCTTTCAGAAAACAACATGCAAGACACCATGATAAAATACTCAATTTATGGGGAAACAGAGATGGTTGAAGGCGCAATAAACACTCTTGCAGCAAGCTACCTGTTGAGTTGGTTCGGAGCATTTACAGAAGACCTGGATTCATATGATGAGATGGGTAAAATTTCACCAGTAATCACAACCACTCAAGACATTCATGTTCAGGATGTGATATTTATAGCTAATGATGAAGTACCTAACGGTACAAAACTTAAAGAAGCAATCATGAAATATGGCTCCATTAATGTCAATTATTATGGACAATCCCAATATGACGAGGTAAGCCTGTATTATAACACTGAAACATATGCACAATATGTTGATGTGCCTACACCGCAAAATCATGCTGTTACAGTTGTAGGATGGGATGACAATTTCCCAAAAGAAAAATTCTTAAGTACACCTCCTGGTGACGGCGCATGGATTGTCAAAAACAGCTGGGGCCCTGCATGGGGAGAAAACGGATATTTATATGTTTCATATTACGACCAATCATTCGTACAATGTGGTCCGGGTGAATTGAACGGACATGCCACTGCAGTAATTCTTGAAAACACTGTCCCATACAATAAAAACTATCAATATGTTGTGGCATGGGACGGCAGTTTCTTACCTGGTGCAGAAACTGTAAGCTATATGAATGTGTTTGAAGCATTGGACGATGATCTGATTGCAGCTGTTGGAACATTCTTCCAGGAAGGTGGCGATAACTATACTGTTGAAATCTATGTAAACGATGAATTAAAGCTAACTCAAAATGGTGTGACTCCATATATTGGCTACCATACCATCAAATTAAATGAATACATCCCTGTCAAAGAAGGTGATGTCTTCAAAGCAGTAATAACTACAAAGAATATACCATTCATGAAGCTTGAAAATATGAGAACACATTATACCAGTAATATTTCATTTGTTTCTATTGACGGAGCTCCTTGGATAGATTCATACTACGAAGGCGTAATTGCTGTTTTAAAAGTATATACTGTTGATGAGGACGTCAAACAGAATACCACTCTTGTTGCTCCGAACAGGACTATCGGCGTGAATGATGCTATTTACGGTTATGATTACCAGTTCATACTCAAGGATGAGAACGGAACTGCATTGGCAAATAAGGAAGTGCAGGTTTCATTCAACGGCAAAAATCAGACCGTAACAACCGATGATAACGGATGGGGAACAGCCAGAGTCAAAGCAGATACCGAAGGCACCTATGATGTTGAAATAACCTTTGAAGGTGACAATGACTACAACGGAATCAGTCAAAGCGCAACAATCAAACTGATCAGACAGAAAACCAGCTTTGTCGCACCTGACAGAACAGTCTATGTCCGTGACATGTCAAGAGGATACTCATACAGCGCAATCCTGAAAGACAACTACGGAAAACCACTGGCAAACAAGAAAGTCCTTTTCATATTCAACGGCGAAAAACATGTTGCATTCACTGATGAAAACGGTTGGGCAACTGTAACAATAAAAGCGGACGTTGCAGGAACACAGACTGTAACAATCAAATTCGCAGGCGACAGATGCTACCAGGAAACAACAATAACAAAAACCATCAAAATCGTACGCGAATCATCAAAAATGACAGTTCCCGAAACAACCTACAAAACAACAGACGCAAAACAGGTTACCGCAACCCTGAAATCCAAATCCGAAAACCCGATTTACGGCGCAAAAGTAACAATAACT
>CADAOO010000093.1 GCA_902789505.1 uncultured Methanobrevibacter sp.
AGGGTATGATAATTTAGTTTATGCAATTGAAGACGTAAAAAGAGCCTGCAGATTAGGTGTTCGTGGAATATTGTTGTATGATGAAGGTCTGTTGTGGACTTTAAATAAAATGAGAAAGGCTGGGGAGATACCATTGAACGTTCACTTCAAGCTTTCTGCTCATGCAGGCCATTCAAATCCTGCTTCTGCAAAATTGCTGGAGAGTATAGGTTTAAATTCATTAAATCCTGTCAGAGATCTGCAGATTCCTATGATTGCATCTATCAGAAATGCAATTGATATTCCTATTGATTTGCATACTGAAAATCCCAAATCAACCGGAGGTTTTATAAGGCATTATGAAGTTCCTGATTTTATCAAAGTGGCATCACCGGTTTACCTTAAGACAGGAGGCTCAGTTGCTACCAGTCATAACTGGGATACAACAGAAAAAGAGGCTGTAGCACGCATAAAACAGGTAAAATTAGTTAAAAGAGTAATTGATACTTATTTGCCTGAAGCCATTCCATCTCCAGAAAATTCCACTTATTTATCAATTCCTGAGTGATTTTATGGATATAGTTAATGAGATTTCTAAATCAATTATCGAAGCTTCAACCAGATTATCTCAGGATAAATTTAAAGCATTGAAAAGAGCTATTGATGAGGAAACCAATAAGAATGCTTCATGGTGCTTATCACAGATTTTAGAAAACTATCATGTGGCTGAAAAGACAAGATTCCCTTTATGTGATGATACAGGAATTCCTCATGTTATTATTGAAGTGGGCAGTGAAAGAGAGATTACCGGTGAGCTTTTAAGCCAGATTAATGAAGGAATAGAATTGGGTTTGAATAATCTTCCTGCAAGACCTATGGCTGTTAAAGGTTCGGAAATTGAGCGGATTGAGCAAAGCAAAGGGTTGTTTGAAAAACCGGGAATGCTTAAACCTGCTTCAATTCTAATAGATTCGATTTGTGATGATTCAACATATAAAAGGAATATCTCTCCGGATACATTGAATATTCATTTTTTACTTGAAGGGGGAGGTCCTGAAATTAGGGCGAAGACATTTAGGGTTTATCATAAAAGATCTTTTTCGAATGTTATTGATGTTGCGGTTGATTGGCTGGGGGATTCATTAAAAATGTTGGGATGCACACCTTCAATTCCTTCAATCGGCATTGGAAGAACACATTTTGAAGCAACATCACTTCTTCTGAAATCGATTGCCTATGGTAATCTGGACAGTCAAAGTGAAATTGAAAATTATGTAACTTCCACATTAAACAAAAGCGGTATTGGACCAATGGGTTTTGGAGGAAAGACAACTGTTTTGGGTTCTTATGTTAATATTGGGCCTCAGAGGGCTAGTGGTGTTAGAATCGTATCTGTAAGGCCGTCTTGTTTTGTAGAACCGAGAGTTGCTTGTCTAAAATTGTAAGATTTATATAGATATTGCTTTCAATTATTATTAAGAAGGGTCAATCATGCAAGAAAATAATTTTAGAGTTAATCAACATTCATTAAAAACTGCTATTTCCAGAGTTGAAAAGGATAAAATCATAACCCGAGGTTATAATCAAAGGGATTTGATAGAAAAAATCAGATATAGCGACATGATTTATTTACTTTTAAAGGGCAGACTGCCGTCAGTTAAGGAAGGAAAAATTTTTAATCATGTTTTGGTTTCATTCTGTGATCATGGTGTAACTCCTCCAAGTACTCAAACAGCACGTCTGGTAGCTTCGTCAGGCTCACCAATAAACTCTGCTGTTGCAGGGGCATTATTGTCTTTTGGACATAAGCATGCAGGTGCCATTGAGCAAACTATGGAACTGTTTCAATCTAAGGTTAATTCTTTGTATCTAACTCAGGACTCTCAAATAAACAATAAACAAATTGCCAGTTTGGCTATTGATATTCATAATGATTATATGGCCAGTAATGAAAAAATACCTGGTTTCGGACATAGGTATCATGATGTTGACCCTAGAGCAGATAAATTGATGAGTTTGGCTATAAAGGAAGGTTTTGTAGGACCTCATATCAAATTGGCATTGGCTCTTCAGGATCTGATATATCAGAAGAAAGGAATCAGGTTAAACGTTGATGGGGCGAATGCCGCAATACTGTCTGATTTGGGTTTTGATCCTGAACTTGGATTTGGAGTATTCATGATTGGAAGGATTCCGGGCATTATTGCCCATATTCATGAGGAAAAAATTGATGAGGATGAATTCAGAAAATTCTGCGATTTGGATGATGTTGAATATTATGGAAGGTAATTAAAATGGAATTTAGTGATGTAATAAATGAAAGGTACAGCGTCAGAGGATATCTTGACAAGGAAGTTGAAAAAGAAAAGTTGGAATATGTATTGAAAGCGGCCACTATTGCACCGACTGGTGTAAATGCACAGCCGTTCAAGGTATTTGTAATAGACACTAAAAAACATAAGGATGAATTGTCTGAAATTTATGGGGCCAAATGGTTTGTAGAAGCTCCTTATGTATTATGTGTAGTGGCTTTAAAGGATAAGGCATGGACAAGACCGTGGGATCAGAAAAACATAGTAGATATTGATGCAACTATCGTAATGGATCACATGATTCTTGCTGCGACTGATGTGGGTTTGGGCACATGTTATATTGCAGCATTCAAGAAAAACAAAGCCCACAGATTCTTGAATTTGGATGAAAATGAAGAAGCCATTTTGTTCACTCCTTTAGGTTATGGCAATGCCGAGCCAAGGGACACTCCAAGAAAAGAGTTAGACGAATTTGTTATTTACGTTGATTAGGATGAAACTTTTTATTTTAGGCGCCAGGGATTCTAAAGATTTGGAACGGATTTCCGAAGAGCTGTCTCAGGAAAAATTTAAAGCTGTCCAAAAGGAGGAAAACTTTGTTCTTATGAAAAAAAGACGGTACGGCAATTTCATAATTCAATTAGTCATGCTCATACTTGCCTTATCGGTATCATCAATTTTTTTAATAGGTAATGTGGCTTATTTCACATATTCCTATCTTTGGGCATCCCCTCACGTATTCACGTATTGATTACAACAGAAAAAGTGGATTCCGATGGTGAGAAGCTTGAATTTAATAGTATGGATGAGGTATTGGCTAAGGCAAACGCTATCCTATGATTTCGTCTACACTATATTCTTCTATTTTTCTGATTAAAAGAGGCATTTCGGCATTGATATATTCGGATTCCTCACCTATTTTTGCATCAATGAATACCTTATCCACTTCGGGTTCTGTAAATAATGTAATAATGTCATTTATAAAACTGTCATAGTCTTTTTGAATGTTTTCGTCACTAAAACCCAAGCGGGGAAGTTCTTCTGTCCATATGTCCTTTCCAGGTGAAAATTTTTTATCGATAAGTTTGTCATTTTTGATTTCACCGTCCAGGGTCAAAGAAAAGTTCTTGTTCAATATAATCCATACTGCTCTATCCATATATATTCATTTAATTATATAATGATAT
>CADAOO010000094.1 GCA_902789505.1 uncultured Methanobrevibacter sp.
GAACATTTTACGTTCGGTATACTTTTCCATTGAGCCGCCAAACTCGGATAAATGCTCTTCATAAATGTTAAGCAAAGCTCCAACCTTCAGTCTGAGCTCGCCCATCAATCCGGCAGTACCATGAGGAAGCTCTAAAACAGCAATGTCCGCCTTATCCGGAAGGCCTTTGATTATTCCATCGACTATGACTTCGCTGACCAGATTCTGAGTCATTGAAGAGCAGAGCCAGACCTTGTAGCCTGCAGCACGGAATATCTCGCTTACCATGTGGGTGGTACTGGTTTTACCTACACTACCTGTAATGCCTATTATATCTGGTTTGATGAAACTATCCGCCAGTCTTCCAAAGTCTTCATTGGAAAATACATCCAAATCAGCACCAGCTATGATTTTGTAAGCTGGAGAGTTTTCAGGAACTGTTGGAGACAAGTAAACTGTATCAATTCCATCGAGGCTAGGCTCGAATACTCCTAAATCCAATTCCACTCCTTCTTTTTCCATAAGGGTAAGTGTTTTTTGAACATCCATATGGAAATCTTCAATATTCTTAGGATCGGTTATCTTGACCTTGTGGCCGGCATAGTTTAATAATCTTGCAACAGGACGACCTGCATTTCCTGCTCCTACAACAATAACATTCATTATAGCACTCCTAAAGGTTTTTTAATTAAAGATGTTTCTTTTTAAATCATAGAATATGATTATAAAGTATTATGATATTAGATTTGCTTTTTATCTATAATAAAGTTTATTAAAATAAGGAATTTTTCTTAAAATAAATGTTTTAACGATTTAAAACAAAGATTTTTGCAGATTAAAAGAAATGTAAGTTTAAATTTGATTTAAAAACAAAAAAGAAAAAATAAGCGGATGATAAAAAAAATATGGAAATATTTATTTTAATTCCTGGGAAAAATCGAAAATAGTATTTTTCAACATTAAAATCCTTAAAAGTACTTAAATATTAAACTAAATATGTTATGAGAGTTTTTGAAGCAGCATAATGCAATGTGTGTTTTCCCCATTATAATGCAAAATCCATTACATAATGCAATGTGTGTTTTTCCCATTATAATGGAATTTCCATTACATTTATATAAAATGTTTCCAAACATAATAAACAAAGGTGTAAATATGACAAGCTTGCCATTAGGAAATGATAATGATTTAAATGACGCACAGTTCTATAACAGAATTGATGAAATTTCATTTATCCGGGATAATCTGGAAATAACCAAAAAGGGATCAACACCAACAATATTGCTCACAGGAATTAGGGGAGTGGGCAAAACTGCCTTAATGAAAAAATTGAAAAAGGATTTCCAAAATGATTATTTGGTTGTTTACATGGATTTATCCGCAATGGATAAATTCAAAACCGAAAAACTAACCCGTTTTAGCTTTATGAAATTATTTTACGAGTCAATTATAAAAGCATGCAGACAATCAAATATCAAAACTATAGATAAACAGATTTTAAAATATTTTAAAACCCGCAACTTCAAATTAGACAAACTAGAATCAATTGATAATATTCCAATTCCAATTCTAAACTCACAAGAGGATTATGCGAAATTTGCTACTTTTGCAATGGACTTGCCTCAGCAGATATATGATGATTGCAAAGAGGACATTGATGGAGTATTAATATTCTTAGATGAATTTCAAATCTTAAAACAACTTGATGAAGATGTTAATGGATTCTTGTGGTATATTAGAAGTGTCATACAATCCCAAAACCACATTGGATATATCTTTTCTGGAAGCATGAGCATTAAAGATGAACTGATAGCAGATATTGCAGGCCAAAAAGGTGCTTTTGGAGGCAGAATATTAAATTATGAAGTAAAAACATTTTCTTTTGATACAACAAAAAATTATTTAATGGAAAAAGCAGATTATCTTAAATTCACAGATGAAGGTTTTGAAAGGTTTTATAAATGCACAAATGGAATTCCATACTATGTTAATAGTTTTGCTAGATTGTTGCCTCCTAACGAAGAGTTGAATGAAGAAAAAATAATTTACGAATTTAAGAAAACACTTCCTTACTTGTTAATTCATTTAACCAATGAATGGTATAAACTAAATAATCAAGAAAAGAGAATCATAACTGCCCTTGTTGAAAAACCACTGAAAAGAATTGAAATAGCAAATAAACTTGGAGTAACCAGCGGAGCCATAGGAGCTTCCCTGAAATCCTTGCAGAACAAAACTTTAATAGAATTAGACAAAGATGGTTTTAAAATATATGATCAAATTTTTAAAACATGGCTAAAAACAGAACATAAAGAAAAAGGAGATTATCCATATTAAGATAATCTTCTATGAAAATTACAGCAAATCTATAATCACAAAACTTCTATCAGGTCACTGCATTTCAATTAATGCATTGGGCATTCGATTCAAGATTTATTCAAAATCAAGCAGATTCTCGATGTCATCGAAAATGACTTTCAATCCGCACATTGAAGGCACGTAATTGGCTGCTTTTCCAGAGTTTACACCAATCACTTCATATCCCATCTGCTCGATAGGAGCAACCACCATGCATGTATCAAGCACTATATGTCCTCCGGCATCCTCGATTTGCTTTGTATATCCCATTCTGTCAGCAGCCGCCTTTACGCTGATGGATGAGCATACCCAAAGCTCATTCTTGATTTTTCTGCCCTTGACAATCTCTGCAACCTCCTGGATTTCCTCAAGAGATGCATGAGGGCATCCAAGACATACAAGATCCGCATATCCTTCGGCAGTGGATAATTTCTCACGGGTTTCTAGAATATCATCTTTTGTAACGGTTATTTTTTCATCGACTTCTTCAAGACCTGCATTTCCGTACTCTGGAGTGATGTCTTCAACATGATACAATGCAACAGCCCCTGATGATGCAAGAGCCGCTCCAAGAGCCTTC
>CADAOO010000095.1 GCA_902789505.1 uncultured Methanobrevibacter sp.
GATATTGATAAAGAAATTGATAAAAGGCAAGCTGAAAAAGCTAAATCTGCAGAAAATCTAATTGTTGAAGGCAGACTGTCAGCATATTTTGTTGATAATGCTGATTTGAGAGTTTGGTTGGTAACACCTTTTGATGTTCGCTCAAAAAGAATCTCTGATAGGGAAGATAAGTCTGTTGATGTGGCTAAAAGTGAGATTATAACTCGTGAAAAAAGCGAAGCCTTGAGATATATGGAAATCCATAACATAGATATTTCCAATATGGATATTTATGATATAATTATAAATACTGGTACTTTCAACCCTGAAAATGTATCAGAAATCATTATTCAAACATTAAAGGTGATATAAATGGCATCAATCGAAGTAGGAAGAGTATGTGTTAAAACTGCTGGTAGAGAAGCAGGAAAAACAGAAGATGTAATATTGCTCACTTAGAACCAACTGAAGATTCTATCGATGTTTCAGGCGATGTTGAATCTATCAAAGCAGCTTTAGCTGATTTATAAATGAATAATTAGATTATATTATTCATTATTTTTACTATTTTTTAATATTTTTTTTAAGGTTTTTTTCATGAAGTTTGACATGATAAATAAATCTCAAAGTTTTACAAATCCTGAGTTTGGTTGCAGACCAGAGGATAGAAAGATAGAGGATTATATTTCTAAAGGAGTTATCAATTTGGATAAACCTTCAGGTCCGACTTCTCATGAAATTGATTCCTGGATTAAACGTATTTTACATCTGGAGAAATCCGGTCACGGCGGAACACTTGATCCTAAGGTAACCGGTATTTTGCCTGTCGGCCTTAATGATGCAACCCGTGCAATCCAACTGCTTTTAACAGCTCCAAAGGAGTATGTATGTTTACTGACATTCCATCAGGATGTTGATGAAGAAAGAATTCGTGAGGTTTTTGCCGAATTCACAGGCAAAATTTTCCAACTGCCTCCGGTAAAATCCGCTGTTAAGCGTGAACTTAGAACCCGTAATATCTATTATTCTACAATTTATGAAATTGAGGGAAGGGATGTTCTATTCAGAATAGGCTGTGAAGCCGGAACATATGTCAGAACTTACTGCCATAACATTGGAGAAGCTTTGGGTGTTGGAGCGCATATGGCTGAGCTTAGAAGAACTCAAGTAGGTTCTTTTAGAGAAAAAAATAATTTAGTAACCCTTCAGGACGTTACTGATGCTTATCATTTCTGGATTGAAGATGGTGATGAATCATTTTTACGTGAAGCTATCATGCCGATGGAAAGGGCTGCTGATTACCTGCCTAAAATCGTCATTAAGGATTCTGCAGTGGACGCCATATGTCACGGTGCTGATTTGGCCTGCGGTGGAATTGCTTCTCTGGCAGATAATATTCAGAAAAATGATATTGTAGCTATTGAAACTCTAAAAGGAGAATTGGTTGCTTCAGGAAATTCCTTATTGACTAGCAATGAAATTTTAGAAGCAGATTCCGGATTTGCAGTTAATACTTCAAAAGTATTCATGAAACCGGATACCTATCCAAGATTTTGGAAATAACTTATTTTATATACTTAAAAAATTAAAATAATAAGATTTAATCTCTTTTTAATTCAATTATGCATTTCTATGTTTTTGGATAAAAAGAGGTATTTTTAGATTTATTATGTAAACTGATAAATGGAATAGACTTAATTTTTATCAAAAAAAAAATAAAAAGTGAAAATGGAACTAGAATGCTCCACCTCCACCACCTCCTGATCCACCTCCAAAGCCGCCGAAGCCGCCTGAGTCGGATGAAGAGCTCATGGTACTTTTGCTTGTATCAAATGCATGATACATTAATCCGTATCCGCCGTAGTAGTGGTACATGAAAAGTCCATCGTCATAATCGGAGATGTTTGGTATTTGGAGTTTCATGGACTTGTAAACCTCATCGGCTACTCCAAGAGCAGCACCATAAATCAGGTACTTTTTCCAGATAACTATTGATTCTGGAGGGTGTTCTTTAATTAAACTGTTGTCCTTTAAGAACTTCTTGAAGTTGCTCCATTTGAGATAGAAGACTCTACCTTTTTCAGTCCATCTTCCAAAGATATCTTCCGGAATGGCAAATAGGGTCACTGAGAATATTATTAAAAATATTCCTCCAATCAGTGCAATCAATCCGTTTCTGAGATTTGTCATGAATCCCATTGCTGCAATGATTATTCCGAATACGATTCCGAAAAGTGCAATAGCTGATATCATTGTAGACCCGCTGTCATCAAAGTATTCTGATGTTCTATCTCCAATTTCATTTTTAACGTTTTCTTCCCATGTGTTATAATCTTCTAAAAATCTTTCAGCATTGCTTTCGGAGGATAATCTTTCATTCAATGTTGATAGATTTAGGATATCGTTATCTGCAAATTGGTATAATGTATTGATAACGCTTTTTTCGCTTAAACTTAAATTGCTGTTGTCAACATTGCTGAAATCCAGAAACAGATCCTTTGTTTCGGTATTTGCATCCTCCTGTACGTTAAGCTTAAGGACTTTTTTATCAATCAGATTCATTATCGAAGCTTCAAATCCTTTTTTATTTGGTGTTCCAATGCTGTTCTTATTGTCAATAAGTGCATTGATTATTTCTGGAGGATCGTCTGTAGGCAGGTCTCTTTCATAAATTCCATCGTAATCTACTTTAGGTTCCCTGCCATGTCTGATATATGTATATGCTGCTCCAATAGGGCTTAAAACAGATAATAATCCTAAAATTAAGTATGCATTATTCCAAAAATTTCTTCCGCCAATGCTGTCATTTAGATTTTTGATAATCTTGTCTTTACCGTTTTCATTTACATGTTTTGCATATGTTGCATTCTTAAAATCATCCAATGGCATTAAAACAAGCAATTCATATATTTCCCCTTTAGGTATTTCTTTTGTTTCTGCATTAATTGTATTTCCTTTCAGTTCACTGCGCTCCAATATCGTTGAAAAGAGTTACAACATTTTTCATGTCATAGCTGATGAAAATAGAAACGTCGCAATCTCTAATTTTTTTGGTGTGCGCCTCATCGGCATATAAATATATTTTCAAGTGTTTTTTCCCGTCTTCATCGCTCTGCTTTAAAACGGGATAGGCGCCTTTAGCCGATACTTTCACATTTTCTATACTTTCACCAGATTTCAATGGAATATCCCGATATACTCCGTTATATTGACCTTTAAATGCATAATCGTACTGTTCATCTACGTGAAGTAAGCCATTATCCCCAACAGTCAGTTCAACAAATGCCCGATCGATACTATAGCTTTTGTCATCATCTGCTGAAACTGCTGTGACTGCCAGAAATAATAATGAAAATAGTAAAATTATACAAAATGTTTTTTTAACATTCATACAATTTCACCCATATCTAAAATTCAACTTTAGGAACTGCTCTTTCTTCTGCAGGAGCTTCAAAGAATGATTCTTCTTTGAATCCGAATAGACCTGCTATAATATTGCTAGGGAATTTTTGGCATGCATTGTTATATTTTAAAACAACATCGTTGTAAAATTGTCTTGCATAGGAAATTTTATCTTCAGTGTCACTTAATTCGCTTTGCAGCTGTTGGAAATTGCTGTTTGCTTTTAAGTCAGGATAATTTTCTGCAACTGCAAACAATGTTTTTAAAGCTCCGGTTAATTGGTTGTCAGCGGCACTTGTTTCTTCAATTGAAGTTGCATTCATCACGCCGGTTCTGGCTTTTGTAACTTCTTCAAGCACTCCTTTTTCGTGTCCTGCATAACCTTTCACAGTTTCGACAAGATTTGGTATCAGGTCATTTCTTCTTTTAAGCTGAACATCAATTTGTGAATAGCTGTTTTTAACGCGGTTTCTAAGTCCGACAAGATTGTTGTACATGTGGATAATGGTTCCCACAAGGAATAGTATTATCACTACAATAACAACGATTAATAGTATACTCATATTATCACCTGTTTAATTGTATGACCAATATAAAAAATATATTTTGTTATTTGATTCTTTTAGTATATTATTTGCAGCAGTTTTTATTTTTTTTAAAAAATGGATGATATAAACAATACCTTTATATATGTTAAAGTAAATATATTATGTTATCATATTATTCTAGATAATATGTTGTGCAAGTATTTGTGCTAGCTATTTATGCCGAGATAGTCTAGCCTGGTAAGGCGCGAGACTGGAAATCTCGTGGGCATTCCGCCCTCCTGGGTTCAAATCCCAGTCTCGGCGTTTATTAGT
>CADAOO010000096.1 GCA_902789505.1 uncultured Methanobrevibacter sp.
GTATATTTCGTCTGGAGTCATTTCGTCTTTTGAAGAAACCATTCCGTCATGATGGCAGTAGATGCAGTTTTCATTGCACCTGTTGGTAATGGTGATTCTCAATGATATGATTGGCCTTTCAAATTTATCCCTTACGAATTCATCGTTCATATAATCACCGTTCCACCCTTATTTTTATGCTGCCAATTTCATCATCAATTTTTAATGTGCTTATTATAGCGAAGATGGTTTCTTTTAGGATGCCTCTTGTGAATTTATTGATTGCAACAACATCGCCGTTTGCCTTTAAGTCAATCTCAGCATCAATCACATTTTCACAGCAGATGTCGGATATTTCAACATCAATCGTGCTTATATCATCTTCAGTCTTAAGGGATTTGACCATTGCACTGATGGAATTTGCAACGATATTGTTTGTAAACTGGTTTATTTCTAGTTTTTCACCGTTTATAAGTATATTTGCTTTTTTATCTTCATGGGCTGCCCTTTGAGCGTTTGGTATGACCAACTCGATTTTGCCGATATCCTCAACGCCGTAGTCATCAAGATTCAATGTGGAGATGACTCCAAGAACGTTCTGCTTGAGGTAATCGCTGACGAATCTGTTTAGCCCTACAACCTTCCCGTCTATTGAAAGGTAGGAATGCACATTATCAAGATTATCAACGCTCAGATTTCCGGCACGGATTTCACCCGCAATGGTTTCTCCATTGTTGAATCCGCAATTGTTTGCAAACAGTGTATCGACAATATCATGTCCCCTTTCCTCGATAAGGTCAGCCAGTTCTTCAATGCCTTTTTGGTCGATTGTGAATGAATCTACTTCTTTTATGGTGTATTCATCCCTGACGTCAGGGGAAGTAATGATTTTCGGATAGTTGTATTTTTTATATCCTTCTATTATGACATAATCGAATTCATCCATGTGCTTTAATAAAAATAGTATTCTGTTCAGGTCCATTTCCTGGCGGACATTGAAAAAGGTTGTTGATCCGACACCTACAACCAGATTGGCTCCTGCCTGCTTGTGTTTCCAGGTATCGGTGTTTTCTTTATCCATTTCTATGGAATGGTGGGAATGTTTTATTGAGGCTACATTATAGCCCCTTTTGGTTAACTCTTCAATAACTTTGACGGTTAAGGAAGTTTTTCCCGTATTTTTTTTGCCAACAATAGATACTATCTTCATTTTACAATCTCCCTTTCTATATTTAATATGTTTTTTATATTAATTAAGAGTTTTGACATTGATATTTTTCTTAAGGTTTTAAGTTTCACAGGGTTTCCCCCAGTATGTGTAGTAACTACACATAATCTAAATCTAAAATTAATTGGTTTCAATAATATTTTTGTGATTCTTTTATATTCAAAAGTAATATTTTTTTTACAAATGTGTGGTTGGTACACATAATTGGACATTAATATATGGTCAACAGGTATGCCGATTATTGAATTACGGAAGTTTTAAACTTTAACTGTTTTAATTTTTTCAATAAGCAGAAAGCGCCAATTATAAATTAATGAATATCTAATTCAGATTTTTTAAGAAATTCTGCATATTTAAATTTTTAAATGTATTGTTTATTGGTGGCTGTTAGTCCAACAGAGGTACATATATTTGGATTAGGTTAACCTAAATTCCAGAAACTCCCCTTTTTGATAATTAAACCAACATGTTTATATGTTCAGTTCAATAAAATGAAAATTGTACATTAAAATTTATTTTTATCATTTTATTTGGAGGTAGTTATATGGCAATAAAAATTGATGCAGATAAATGCGGACATATCGACGATTGTCCTGTACAAGGATTATGTATTAAACTTTGTGAACAAGGTGCAATCATCGAAGAGGATGGCGATGTAAAAATAGTCCCTGAAAATTGTGATGATTGCGATTTATGTATCCAAAATTGTCCTAATCAAGCAATATCCAAAGCTTAGGAGATAATAATGTTCAATATTGAAAGAAAGGGTGACGAGCGCCGTAAATTATCGTATTCAAACAAATATTGTGTTAGTTGCGGAATTTGTGTCGGTGTTTGTCCAACTTCTTCTTTAAGATTGGGTCCGATTGTGCCTATTGCACGCGGTTTGATTGAAATGGATCCAATTTCAGTAAATGAAGATTCCTGTGTATTTTGCGGATTATGTTCAGTGGCCTGTCCATTTGATGCTCTGTCATTATATGTTGATGGAACCGATATCAAAAATATTGGCAGCTATCCTGTTTGGGACATGGAATGCCGTGTAGATGATGAGGAATGCATTTACTGCGGCAGATGCTATTCGGTTTGTCCTCAGGATTCGATCATTTTCGAAAGAAATCTTCCTAATGCCACAGATTTGGTAAGAGGAGAAATGGACATTGATGATGAAAAATGTATTTGCTGTTCTTTCTGTGCAGACATGTGTCCTGCCGGAGCCATTACAGTTAAAAACATCCCTGCATCTACTGTGGACAAGGTAAACAACTCAATTGATGTGGACCTTTCTAAATGTATTTTCTGTGGTGTTTGCAGCAGGGTATGTCCTGAAGATGCAATCAGACAAATCTGTGCAACATGCATGTATCATGATGAAATAGAGATACCTGAAGTCACAGGTAAAACATTCATTTCCGATAAATCCTGTGTAAGCTGCTCATGGTGTGCTGAAATTTGTCCGAAAGATGCAATCACAATCACCAAGCCATTTGAAAGATAAACTATGTAAAGGCAGTTCATGCCATGCATGTCAGGATGTATGTTCCTGCAATGCAGTAGAGATTATCAACGGCAAATCCGTTACAAATATGGACTTCTGTAATTTATGCGGAGCCTGTGTCACTGCATGTCCTCAGGACATCAGAATATTATCCAGAACTTCCATGAAATTGGGCAACATCAATTCCGATTCATGGAATGAAATTTTGAATACACTTGTTGGAAAATAATGAGTTTTTCTCTTTATTTTCATTTTTTTTATTATATGATTTCTTTTGTTTCAACCTTTACAAAACATTGATGTGTAGTAACTACACATTCTTTTAGGTGACCCTAAAAAATTTGGTTTTTTCGTGTTTTTTTAACATTTTTTATTATTTTTTTCATATTTTTTATTACGTTTTTCACCCCATTTATCGATATGAATAA
>CADAOO010000097.1 GCA_902789505.1 uncultured Methanobrevibacter sp.
CCTCCTCGACTCTCGCAAGAACCACGATTTTCATGCCACATTCACGAGCGGCATCTGTTTTTTCTAAAAAACCTCCAGCATTTCCAGATTCCTTTGTTATGAGAATATCCGCACCTATTTCCTTGAACTGGGCAATATTGAATTCCTTGGAAAAAGGACCTTGCATTCCGCAGAGATTCTTCATGGGGTATCCCAAGTCCAGACATGATCTCATGCCTTCCGGTGAAGGAAGCATCCGAAGATAGACCCTCTCCTGGAAATTATCAACACCTGTAAGACTTTGAGCCTCTTTAGCCCCCATGGAAGAAAATATGATGCCTTCAGTTTCGTTTAAGCAGCTTATCAGCTCATCCATGGAAAAGCATTTAACAGCATCCTCAATTTCAATTGCCTCCCTTAAAACACGCACATATTCGATATTTTCTTCTTTGCAAACCTTTTTAATGTTTTTGCTTATATTCATCGCATATGGATGTGTTGCATCAAAAACCATTTCCACTTCTTCATCCTGAAACAGCTTTTGCATAGGTCCTGGCTTTAATTTTCCAGAGCGCACAATTACAGGCTCGTCATATTCCAATACCTTCTCGCCGTATTCCGTAGCTACGCAAACAATGGATGGAATCCTGTTTTCAGATAGGAATTCAGTTAGAATGCGCCCTTCTGTTGTGCCTCCAAATAATACAATCTTATGCATTTTTACACCTTAAGAATAAACTGAATTAATATCTTTTGAATAATAGAATGATTTAAATTAAAAAACTCCTAATTTAAATTTTTAAAAAATCTAAAACTTCAAAAATTCAAATCTAAAACTTCAAAAATTCAAATCTAAAACTTCAAAAATTTAAATTAAAAACTTCAAAATGGAATAAACAATTTGCAATAATTAAACACCTTTATATCCTCTTGGTGTAACCATTTTATTATTGATTACTTTTGTATTTGAATTACCTATGAAAACAGTGGTGAACATATCCACTTCAGTATCCTTTAGCTCTTTTAGAGTTAGAATATGATATTCCTCACCTTCACGGCCTATGTTTCTGACATATCCGCAGATATCATCTTCCCCCTTATGCCTCAGCAGTATTTCACAAGCCTTCTTAAGATAGCCCTTTCTTTTATGACTTGAAGGATTATAAAGGCAGATGCAGAAATCTCCCTGACCTGCTAAATCCAAACGCCTTTCAATCAATTCCCATGGAGTTAGAAGATCAGACAAGCTGATAACCGCAAAATCATGACCAATTGGAGCACCTAGAACTGCAGAACCGCTTAAAACAGCGCTGATTCCAGGAACAATATGGATTTCCACATCAGGATAGTCTGCAGACAATTCATAAACCAATCCGGCCATGCCGTATACTCCGGCATCCCCGCTGCAGACAACAGATACTGTCTGGCCTTCACTAGCCTTTTCAAGAGCCATGCGGCAACGGTCGACTTCCTTTGTCATACCTGTGAATAAATACTCCTTATCCGGCAGATATTCTTCCACAAGTTCCACATACTTTTTATAACCAATAATCAAATCTGAACCTTCCAGAGTTTCTCTAGCTTCAATGCTAGAAAACATCTCATTTCCAGGCCCAATGCCAACAACAGATAATTTTTTCATAAATATTATTCCTCCAAAAATTGAGAAATTTATAAGATTAAATTAAATTACTCCCATGATATAACAGGTTCTTTAATAGCTAAAGCAACTGTCACTCCATTTCCCGCATCTTTTCTCCTAATCAATTCGCCCCTGCTTTCAGCAATAGCTGAGCGTTCACATACATTATCCACACTTACAACGCTTTTAACAAAGTCCGATTTTGTAAAATCTCCTTCAAGACTGTTAAGCTCATCAGCAGAATAAGTATTGAAGGGCAGATCGTACTTTTCTGCAAACACCAATATTCCGTTTTCATTTGCTTTCTTATCAATACTTGCAATAGCTTTTAAAGATAAAATATGGCAGTTTTCCTTATTTAAAGCATTTAAAACAGATTTTTCAATAATCTCAAATTCAATGCCCCTTCTGCAGCCTATGCCTGCAGTAATAATTTCTGGAATTAAGAACAGAATATTCTCATTATTTATTTTTTCAATATCGTCATTATCATGGGTAATTATCACATCATAATCACCTAAATCGTTCAAATCATTGATTTGAATATTTTCAGGTAATTTTCCACCAATAGGATATGAAGATTTAACATGAATGGTTTTTCCTTTCAACAACTTGGATGAAACCAGTTTAATGCATTCCGGATTTAGGATTCTTAAATTCTGAGTTTTTGCCCATGTGTCTATTGCAAAAACATTATTGATATCAGTAGCTGTTGTTATAACCGGCACAGCCCCCAAAACATCAGCTATTTTAATGGCCAGTTCATTGGCTCCTCCAATATGGCCTGATAAAACCGGTATGGAAAAATGACCCAATTCATCCACAACAATGACTGCAGGGTCTTTTGTTTTAGTTTTTACAAATGGAGCAATCGCCCTTACAGCTATTCCCATCGCACCTATGAAAACAATAGCATCCCTTGTGAAATGCTCTTCAGTCCATTGG
>CADAOO010000098.1 GCA_902789505.1 uncultured Methanobrevibacter sp.
CCTAAAAACTTGTTCATTTCAACTTTTACCCTTTCCCTAATCATTTTGTCATCGTCTAAATTTTCTTTCATTAAACGAACAACTTCAGCCTTAGCGAAAGGTAATTTTTCTTCATCTTCATCTGCAAATTCTTCGTCAATAATTTCATCTTCAGGCATAATAACATCTCATTTGATTATGTAAGAATATTGACCATATCTGCAATTTTTTACAAAAAATTAACAGTACATCAATATCTAAGTAAACATTTATTCAAAGGTATATATAAATGTATTGCTTAAATTGAAGAATTGAAGCAGTATTTGGCTAGTTTTTACTGCAACATATAAAATAATCATAGGCAAAACTAATAATTCTTATACTTACAAAATTTTGAAAAATCGTTTTAAAAAAATAAAAAATAGTAGCATTAAAGCTACTTTAAATTATCTTTTCTTTGAGAAATTGCCGCCCAAAAATATCATTGAGAACACAACGGCAATTAGCAAAACAACCAATGGATTTCCAGTAACATGCATTTCAGGCAAATAACCATCAATTTCAACCAAGCTGTCATGCTGAGCAGCACCGACATCAGGTGTTTTGGAGATTTCAGACACATTGACATCAACAGTGGCATTATTGTTATCCAAATTATAATCAAATGTATCGCTTGTTGCAGACACCATATTCTTAACAATACCGGCACCTGCAGCCATAGCCCTGATATGTAATTCGGCAGATTCACCATCTTCCAATGCATCAATTTCCCACATTTGTTTTTGCTCATCGTAGTTTCCTTTTGTAGCTCTGAATGATTTTAAAGTCAATAAAGGATCTAGAATTTCATTAACTCGAACATTTCGAGCTTCATCAGGACCGTTATTGGCAATCTTGATGGAATAGTCTATAGCATCACCAACCTTGTAATAATATTTAGAAACTGTTTTTGTGATTGACAAATCGCTGGCGGGAGCGACATTAATTATCTCATCATCCTCGTTATTGTCCGGGAACGGATCTGTTTCCTCACCAGAGACAACAGCAACATTTCTAAATACGCCAGTTGAAGTTACACGACAGATTATATCCAATTCTCTTGCATCATTAACATCCAAATCACCAACATACCAGTTTCCATATTTGTCAATGTATTCACTGGAATGGACTAACTCCAAACCTTGAGGCATGATATCTCTGACAACAACACCGGTTGCACTGTTTGGACCGTTGTTTGAAACAATGACAAACCATTTGATGAAATCCAGATAGTTCGGATTTGAATTATTCACTATCTTTACAACTGCAAGGTCAGCCAATGGATAGACAGTAATCATTTCACTGTCATTGTTATTGGATTTGTTTCTATCAACTTCAGATGAATTGGCTAATGCCCCATTGGCAATATCGCCCAATTTATTTGCAATGCATGTAATGTTTAGATATTCAGTCTGCCCATTGTTTAAAGTACCTATATTCCATTTAATGCCATCAAATGTTCCCACAGTGCTTGTGTAACCGGAATATATTAATCCTTCATCCAATACATCATATAAAGCAACATTAGTTGCAGTATCAGGTCCGTTGTTTTTAATAGAAATTAACCAAGTAACAGTTTCCCCAAAGAAAGGACTGCTATTGGATACTTCCTTAACAACTTCCAAATCAACAGTTAACGGAACCTCAATTGATTCATTATCCTCATTATTGGATTTGTTTAAATCAACTTCCTCAGCAGTGATTGAAGCAATATTGGTTATTTTACCTGTTTTGTTGACCAGACAGATAATTTCCAATGTCTGTTCTTCACCTTTTTCCAAACAGCATACATTCCATATTCCATTATCATAAACACCCTTGCTTGCATTAACCCATTTCAATACTAAACCGTCAGGCAAAATATCCTCGACAGATACTGATGTCGCTTTATCAGGACCATTGTTTTTAGCGATTACAGTCCATTTAATGGTATCCCAATAGTTAGGATTTGAATTGTTGACAATCTTAACAACACTGACATCTGCAGTTTTTGGAACATCAATGCTTGCGCTATCATTGTTGTTTGACGGGTTATAGTCAAATTCACGACCTTTTACAGAAGCGTTATTTTGGGTAAATCCTGTTGCATTTACACGGGTAACAATTTTTAGCCTGACAGAACCTTTTGAATCCAGCTGGCCGATTGTCCATTTACCGGTAACATGATTATATTTTCCGTTGCCTGTATCACTCTTCCAGACTACTGATTCAGGAAGCAGATCACTCACCACAACATCATGGGCAACATCAGGACCGTTATTGCGAACAATAATGTTCCATGTAATGTAATCATTGTAATTTGGATTTGAAACATTTACTGTCTTTATTACTTCCAAGTCAGCTGCCGGATCGATGAGTATTGATGCGTCATCCCTATTATTGGACATATCATAATCATACTCATTACATTTAATGGAAGCAACATTGACAATAGTTCCAGTCTTATTAACCCTAGATATTATCTTATAGGTCAGCCTTTCACCAACAGCCAACTTGCCAACACTGATAACACCTAGGCAATACAGAATCCACATAGACTAAACCATCAGGCAACACATCAGTGACCTTAACACCAGTAGCATTATCCGGACCATTATTAACAATAACCAACTTCCAAGTAATCTCATCAGTATAATTCGCCCTTGAAACATCAATAGACTTATCAACAGCCAAATCAGCAGATTTATTAACCTTAATTGTTTCAGAATCCTTGTTGTTTGAAGGATTATAATCAAATTCACGGCCGATTACAGAAGCATCATTCCTAATGGTTCCTGTTGCATTAACCCATGCAACAATATTCAATCTGACAGA
>CADAOO010000099.1 GCA_902789505.1 uncultured Methanobrevibacter sp.
ACCCTAAAAAATTTGGTTTTTTCGTGTTTTTTTAACATTTTTTATTATTTTTTTCATATTTTTTATTACGTTTTTCACCCCATTTATCGATATGAATAAAATATTATATCGGTTATTTTACTTTAAATTAATTATAATTAATTATAAATTATTATTTTAATTTTTTACAAATAAATTAATCTTATTAATATTAAATCTGTTTGGATATTTCTTCTTTTCATTTTCAATAGTGTAGTATCCACACACCCATATATAAGGCTTGTGTTTTGTTTCTAGTAGACAACTATTTATTAATATATATAAAAAAATAGTATCATTACACATGGTGATTTTATGCCAAAGCATATTGCCTCTGGTTTAAAATATTTGGCTGCTGTCAAATTAAAAGATATGGGGAAAACTCATCAAGAAATTGCTCGTGAATTATCAGTGGATAGGTCTACAATTTCCCATTATTTAAATGGAAGCAACTTGTCTTGGAACTCTATTGACGTTGCAAGAACAATAACTGAACTGTCTCCACGGGATTTTTTAATAATGGCTCAAGCAATATTTGACAAACCAGAACAGAGTCGGAAAATTGTGAACATTTGCCAAGAAAGAAATTTCGAGGTAAATATTGAAGATTCCTGTATTGGTTGCGGCTTATGTGTAAATGCATGTTCAATGAAAGCTATTCTATTGGAATCGTTGAAGGCACATGCAGACTCCATACAATGTTGCGGTTGTCAGCTATGTAAAGATGAGTGCCCAACTAATTCTATAAAAATTTTGGAGATTTAATATGATTAGAAATTTAAAAGAGGTTAAAGACAATAACTTTGACATTACAAGGTCCGCAGAGGAAGTAAGAAACTTGTCTTTCAAAGATCATGTCTGTATCGGATGTGGTATTTGTGAATCTACTTGTCCTGTTGAAGCAATTACCTTAAACGAAATTGCTATTGATTCTCGTGTCGGTTTTGAAACCTATTTCAGCGGTCACGACAAAATCAAACAAAACATCAAAGAAGATCCAGATATCCAAAGAGTCAGCATTGATGAAGGCAAATGTGTATTATGTGGTATGTGCAGTGGATTATGTCCTGTTGATGCATTAGTATTGACTATTGACGGCGTCCCTATTAAAGAAATTGAAGCATATCCTCATTATAACGCTTTCTCAGAAATCGATGATGATGAATGTATTTACTGTAAAAGATGTGAAATTGCATGTCCTCGTGATGCTATCGTCATTGAAAGAATATTACCAAATCGTGCAGATTTAGTAACTGGTGAAATTGAAGTAGATGATAACGAATGTATCTACTGTGGTGTATGTGAAGAATTATGTCCAGCAGAAGCAATTGTTGTTGATAAAGAAACTGGAAAAGAATCTATTGTTATCGACAAAGACAAATGTGTTTACTGTCTCGTATGTAAAAAATCCTGCCCTACCAATGCTATTAAAGCAGTTTGCAGATCATGTTCCTATGGTGAATACGATTTAGACCCTGCTAAAGCTGCAGTTAAAGGAAACTCAGTCATTGACTCAGAACTTTGTGTTTACTGTGGCTGGTGTGAAGGAGTATGTCCTACCGATGCAGCAAAAGTTAAAAAACCATTTGAAGGTAGTATTGTAGTTGACGATGATAAATGTCAAGCTTGTGGTGCTTGTGTAGACATCTGTCAATGTAACGCTTTAGCATTCCCAGTATCATCTGGTCCAGGTTCTAGAATGGAACATGTTATTGCTTATGATGAATACTGTGTACGTTGTAAAGCATGTGCAAAAGCATGTCCTAACGGAGCAATTACTGTAACAAGAACTGCAGTTGACCACACTCCTATTAATTCAGCTACTTGGCAAGATGCTTTAGATGCAATTAAAGACTAGGTGATTATATGGAACTTAAAGTTAATCAAGATAATTGTTTAGGATGCGGGATTTGTGTAATCGCTTGTCCTGTTAACGCAGCTATCAGTCCTGAAAATGCTGGTGGTAATGGTGCAAAGACTGAAGAAGTTATTATGATGGTAGAAAACGGATTTATCAAACTTTTCAGTCCTGAAAAATGTGAATTGTGTGGAACATGTCAAATGTTTTGCCCAGTAAATGCTATATGGTTAGAATAGGGGGATTATTTTATGCATTATGCTAATACTTATTTAGAAAAACCTGTAGTACCTGATGTGAAAATTACTGGTGAAGGAACTACCGATGTTTTAAAATGTATGTTAAACACCGGATCTGACATCTACCAAGGTGCTTGTAAAAAAAGAGGATCCACTTTAAAAGAAGAATACAAAAACGCTTCCGGTACTTGTTACATGGATCCTAGAGATATGGCAAAATTAGGTGTAAACAACTGGGAT
>CADAOO010000100.1 GCA_902789505.1 uncultured Methanobrevibacter sp.
AAGAATAAACTTCCTCCGAATAAAACTATTTTAGGTTTTTCCTCGAGGATTTTTTTGTTCATTGCATCGATGTCAATGTTCATAATGTTCTTATCCAATGGGTGGAATACGGTTTTTAATCCGTGAATTCCAGCGGCACTTACATCTGCATGAGAAATGTGTCCTCCTGAAGGAACTTCCAATGCCATTACTTTTTCACCAGGTTTTGCAAAACCAAAGAATGCTGCAAGATTAGCTGTTACACCGGAAACAGGTTGAACGTTAGCATAATCACAGTCATAGACTTCACATGAAAGTTTTTTAGTTTTTTCTTCAATTAAATCAATATATTGACATCCTTCATAGAACCTGTGAAAAGCTTGCCCTTCAGCATATCTGTGAGCAAAATCTGTTGTTAGTGCCTCGGTTACTTCTACACTTGTAACATTTTCAGAAGCGATGAGATTGATACTGTTTCTCATATATTCTGTATGTTCTTTTGCAATTTTTTCAAAATTTAAAATTTCGTCATGATAATTAGCCATTTACTACACCTAATATCCAATTATATATCTATGATTTGATTTATGTAAATCATTTAATATAATAGTTATGAAAATTAGGCTTTAAAGAATGAAAATATAAATAGAATTAAAAATTCAAAAAAAATAGAATCAGAAAAATTATGTTAAAAATTAAAAAAAATGTAAAAACTTATCCTCAAAAGAGGAAAGCTCTACTTAATTTTTAATGTATTTCTTCAAGTCTTCAACCTTATCAGTTTTTTCCCATGGAAGACCTTCAATACCGAAATGACCGTATTTTGCGGTTTGCTTATAGGAAGTGTCCCTTAATCCTAATGTTTCAATAATTCCATCAGGAGTTAATTTGAAGTTTTCACGGACAATTTCTTCCATGCTTTTATCACCAATGTCTGCACCTGTTCCGAAAGTGTCAACCATTACAGAAGTCGGTTCTGCAACACCGATTGCATATGATAATTGGATTTCACATTTTTCAGCAAGACCGCTTGCAACAATGTTTTTGGCAATGTATCTTGCCATGTAGCATGCGCTTCTGTCAACTTTGGTGCAGTCTTTTCCTGAGAATGCTCCGCCTCCGTGGCGTGCATATCCTCCGTATGTATCCACAATGATTTTACGTCCGGTTAGACCTGCATCTCCATGAGGACCTCCAATTTCGAATTTTCCGGTTGGATTTATGTGTTCTTTGGTATCTTCAGTCATCAATTCTTGTGGAATGACTGCTTTGAAGAGCTTTTCGCGAATATCTTCTTTTAACTGTTCCTGATTTTCAGACATTGTCTCATCATGCTGAGTTGAGAGTACCACTGCATCAAGTGAAACGACATTACCATCCTTATCATAATTTACTGAAACCTGAGCCTTTCCGTCTGGCCTTAGGTAAGGAATTTCTCCGCTTTCTCTAAGTTCAGTTAATTTATTAGTTAATTTACGAGCAAGATCTATTGGATATGGCATTAATGAATCTGTTTCGTTGGTTGCAAAACCAAACATCATACCTTGGTCACCAGCTCCAGTTTCTTCATCTCCACGATCCACGCCCTGATTGATGTCTGCGGATTGTTCATGGAGCCTGTTTTCAACTTCACAAGTGTTTCCATCAAACTCTAAATCAGGATTATCATAACCTATTTCCTTAATTGTATCTCTAATGATTTTTTCAATTTCATCATCGGATATATGAGCAGCAGAGGTAATTTCACCAAATACCATACAAAAATCTGTTGTTACGCAAGTTTCACATGCAACATGAGAATTTTTATCCTGTGCCATATATGCATCCAATATTGCATCGGAAATAATATCAGCAACTTTATCAGGGTGCCCTTGGGTTACTGATTCAGATGTAAATGTCCTACCTATTTCATTCATATTATCACCAACAGTCATGTTATTCTCATTAGATTGATAAACTTCAAGAGAATATAATCATTAAACTATTCTATAATAATTATATCTAAAATATTATTTAAAAATAATGATTAAATAAGGAAATTTTAAATTTTTTTGAAATTTTAAAAACAGTTGATTTAAAGAAATCTAAAGTCAGTTAAAAAAAAAAGAAAAAGAAGAAATAGAGAATTAATCTCTAAATCTATTTACCTATGTCTTCAAGAGCAGCACTGATTTGTGCCATAATTTGCTCGGTTTTGAAGTGTTGTTGGTTCATTGCACCAGATGGACATGCACCTACACAAGTTCCACATCCTTTACATAATGCGGAGTTAATTTGTGCAAATTCTTTTCCACCTACACCGGTTTAATTTGTGCAAATTCTTTTCCACCTACACCGGTAGCGATTGAAATAGCGTCGAATGGACATAATTCAACACATACTTGACAAGCACCACAAACGGTTTCGTCGTTGGATGCAATAATAGGTTCGATTTCTACTTCTCCTTTTGCCATTGGGATAGCTGCTCTGGATGCTGCAGCTGAACCTTGTGCTACGGAGTCAGGAATATCTTTAGGACCTTGTGCTACACCAGCAATGTATACACCGTCAGTTAAGGTGTCAACAGGTCTGAGTTTTGGGTGAGCTTCCATGTAGAATCCGTCTGCAGATCTGGAGAGACCTAAGGTTTGTCTGAGTTCGTCAGATCCTGCGGAGTGTTCGAGACCTACGCTTAATACAACTAAGTCGTAAGTGTATTCAGTTACTTTACCGAGTAAAGTGTCTTCTGCTCTGATAGTTAAGGTTAAGTCATCGTTTTCGAAGATTTGTGCTGGTTTACCTCTGATGAATTCAATACCGTATTTTTCTTGAGATGTTTTGTAGAACTCTTCGTATCCTTTACCGAAGGAACGGATATCCATGTAGTAACAGGTTACTTTGGTATCAGGTTCGTGGTCGATACATAATTGAGCGTTTTTCATGGAGTACATACAACATACTCTGGAACAGTATGGTTTACCGATTTGTTCATCTCTGGAACCGACACAGTGGATGAATGCAACACGTTCTGGTTCAATACCGTCGGATGGTTTGATTACGTGACCACCGGTAGGACCGGATGCGTTAATCATCCTTTCAATTTCCATAGCGGTAATTACGTTGCTGTAACGGCCGTATCCGTATTGGTAAATTCCGGATGGGTCGAATGGGTCGTAACCGATAGCTGCGATAATAGTACCAACTTCTAATTCGATGATTTCAGGTTGTTGATTGTGGTCGATAGCATTTGGTCCACATGCTTGTACACATAAGTTACATTCGATACAGTAGTCTTTATCGATGGTTGCACATAATGGTACAGCTTGAGGGAATGGGATGAATGCAGCTTTTACCATACCGACACCTTCGTCGTAGTAGTTAGGGATTTCGATAGGACAAGCTTCTTGACAGGATCCACATCCGGTACATAATGCTTCATCAACATATCTTGGTTTTTTCTCTACTTTTACGTTGAAGTTTCCGATGTATCCGTCTACTTCGGTTACTTCTGCGTAGGAAATCAATTCGATGTTTTCGTGTTTCTGACAGTCTACCATCTTAGGTGCTAAAATACACATTGAACAGTCGAGTGTAGGGAATGTTTTATCTAATTGTCCCATACGTCCACCGATGGTTGGGTTTCTTTCTACAACGTAGGTTTTGAAGCCCATGTCAGCTAAGTCGAGGGAAGTTTGGATACCAGCTACTCCACCACCAATAACTAATGCAGTGTTGTTTACT
>CADAOO010000101.1 GCA_902789505.1 uncultured Methanobrevibacter sp.
TTGCAGCTTACGTGCTAATTTCATAGTTGCCTGTCTTATTTCATGAACTATTTCAGGTTCTGGTGAAACACTTTGCTTACCTGTTGAAAGGTAAGGTACCTGAGTGGAGATAATGTTTACAAATAATGTTAATGGGGTATTGTCCATATCTCTTAGGCCATAACGTTTCCAGTCAATACTTTTTAAAGCTTCAGTAATTGCACAGCTTCCTGCATCAAATGTTAATGGAACTCTGTTTGCAAATCTCATAATTTCAGATTTTCTTTGTTCATTAACAACTCTTCCGGCTTCTCCGCCGTAGGCAAGACCTGCTTCGATAATGAATGAAACACCCCCGCTGTATGTTACAGGTTTTCTTGTAATTGTAGCAACGAATTCCGGTTTGAGGATTTGTTTCATACCTTTTTCAATCTGTTCGGATCCGATAGGTATGAGTCCGTCAGTCGGAGGAGCCATGAATTTCATTTTCTTAAAGCAGTGTACAATAGCTTCCGCTTCTTGGAATGTCATTGCTTTCGGACGTTTATTCATGTCAATTCCGGTCATTTCAGCTATTTCATCCGCCCTTTTGTTTGACATTCTTGAAAGTGATGAAGTTAACATACTTTTATATCTTCTGCTGTCTGTATTCTGTGCCATTGTCATTATATCATCAGCACTCACACCTTTAGGGTGAGGCAATACTTCTTTTGGAAGTACTGGGACAATATCAGCAGCTCTTTTGAAGATGTATTTGTGTCCTGACGGGTCTCTGAATGTAATTTTTGCATGAGGGTTTCCGATCATGGTTCTTCTGATATATTCAAAAGCACCCTGTTCAGCCAAAGAGTAGGAAACTTCCTTGAATTGCAGTTCAATGCAAACTCCAGTGCTTTCGGCAGGATAATCTTCACGTTCCATTAGGATTCCTCTATTGTTTTTAACATCCATTTGGAACTTCATTTTCACTCCTTTAATTTCATCGCCATCTTTATAACATGAAATTACGCGAGCCGGTTTACCGGTAGTCATCTGTGATAAAAGTACACATCCACTACAACCTAAACCCTGCTGTCCTCTTGATTGGATGTTTCTGAATTTGGACCCTGCAAACATACTACAGTATACTCTCATTACATAATCTTCAGGAATACCCGGACCGTTATCCTTGTGTCTGAGGACATAATGTTCTTTATCGATTCTTTTTAATTCGATGTCAATTTCAGGCAGAATTCCGGATTCTTCACATGCATCAAAACTGTTTGTAATCAATTCGTGGAATACAATAGTTAAAGAACGGATTTTACCAGTAAATCCTAACATCTGTTTGTTTTTTCTAAAAAACTCAGATGGAGTTAAGTTTTTAAAATCATTCCTCCAATCGAGTCCTGGTTCTTGCTGTGACAAAATTTTCCTCCTAAAATTTTATATGTTTATTTTTATTATGATGATTATATTTAAATCAGAGGAGAGAGCATTTGAAAAGTAATATTTTTTCATTACCCTATCTAACTTGATTAAATATACGATAAAATAATAATTTTAAAACATAAAGAAAATATAGTATTTATACTATGTTATCTATATATGTTTGTTGAAGTATATAATAGTTTGCTATTATTTGGATAATTATTATAGTTGTTTTTTATTAAAATTGATGGGGGTAATGTGAAATTTATTTGATTTGATTTTTTGAGGTTCCAGTGGTTATTTTTCAAAAATAGATGACAAGTTGTATTGGTGTAAAATATTGGTTTGGCTTTGTAAAATTATCTATTAATTGAGTTAAAAAAAGTAAGGTTTTGAGGAGTTATTCTCCTTCAAAATCTTTTTCATCAAATTCAATGCCTTCTTTGAATTCGATTTTATCGTCTTCAATTCCGACAAGGTCTTTGAATTCTCTCATTTTCAAATCTTCTTTCTTGTGTTCTAAAAATCCATAAACTGATTTGTGTCTGGATCCGTTTATAATCATTTCGATGGCTTCCTTGGCAATCATTATGTTTTCCATTTCACCGATTAATGAAACGGTTTTTCCATAAATTGCCATATCCACTTCGGCCATTTCCATAATTATTTCACGTGTTTTTCCGTCCTTTCCGATAATTCTACCTTTGTGTCTTGCAAGGGCCTTTTTAGATTTTCCGATGTATAACGGTAAACTGATTACTTCCAGATAAATGTCATCA
>CADAOO010000102.1 GCA_902789505.1 uncultured Methanobrevibacter sp.
AATTGTAAAAATATCCACACAACCTTGTTTGGCAAACACTGTTGAAGAGTTAAAGGAACTTGTAGAAACAGACTTGAAATCAAAGGAATGTGAAATCCAACAATCTGGAATGGAAAACTTTGACAATTATGGAATTTGGGATGTCATATATCTCACTAAAGAAGGATTGGAAATAGAGCAATACGCTATCTTAAAGGACAACAACCTATACTCCCTTGAATTGTACACCAAAAACAATAGGGATCAAGTAGCTGTAAAGTCTTTTGTTGATGTAATTCAAACATTTAAAATCTTAAAACCAGTTTACAAAGTAGATGGGGATTCCTACGAAAGAATTTAATCCCTAACTTTTTTTTAATTGAAATAAAAAAACTGCCCTCTGATAATAATTATTAGGATAAAAAATAGATGAAGCTAATTTTTTAAAAAAAATGTGAAAAATAACCCTACCTGAAAAAATAAACTCTAAAAATCCAGATAGGGCCACTAATCACATTTTGTCCTATGTTTTGATTTTATTTTACAAATCTTTTTTTGTGCAAAAAGAACTATTGCAAATAAAAAGGCATATGTCCCTCCCACCTGCCCGAAAACAATTAATGTTTTCAAATATGAATTTTATTTGCATTCCCAATTTTTAATTGAAAATGCACAAGGTTTCATCCTTATTCATGTCATGATAGAATTCCGCCTTGTCATCACCAAAGTCTATGACATGTATCATATCATAAATCTCCTCGCTTAGATTAGGATTTATCTCCTTTAGGATGTTTTGATGATCATAAATCATATCCTTATTGAATTCCAATTTTTTCTCATTTTCAAACAATGCACCATAGTATATCTCTGCTTCCACCAAGTCCTGGAACATATGGCTTCCGAAGGATAATTCAGGCATATATCCAACTTCACTGTATGATTCCTCCAGAATTGCAGAGAAATAGCTGATGTCAGCAAAGACCACTGGAATTCCTAACTCCGGAGAAGATGTGCCAATTCTTCCTGGAACAATCAGAATTGCAGTCTTGCCATTTTCCTTGCAATAGGCATTCACATCATTGATTACATGGGAGATGGAACTTTTCTGAGCATATGGATATTCATAATACCTATGGGGATCGACATAACAGATTACATCTATTTCATTCATACGTGACATACCCATTGAAGATTCCTTGATATGGAAGAAGACGTTCTTATCCTCAGGCATTTCAATGGCTTCATTGTTTATTGAAACCTGCAGAGGTCTGCATTGCAATAGGTTCACATTGAATGAATTATCCTCTCCAACATTGACTGTATATTCTATGTCCACAGGATAATCATAAGCGGTTTCCAATGTATTCATGATTTCCTTCATCTCATCGATGAATTCCTGATTTTTTACAAGCCCCTCACAATTTACAAACACTATTTCACGGCGTTCCCCCCTGTCACGGAACATTCTTTCAGCTTCACGATCATGTTCAACCAGGACTTTCTTTGCATATCTTGGAATAACATCCAACCCCTCACTAACAGGAATGTCATGCAAGCTGATATCTTTTAAATCAATTACATCCAGATAGTGTTGAGAATATCTGTGCTTTTCCCTAATGTCCTTCACCATAGTAACTTCAGGCTTGTCAAGATTGATTATTCTAGGATAATCCTTTTTAGTCCTGTCAACAGCTTTTGTACCAAGACCCATTACCAACCTTAGCATTCCTTTGCTGTTATCCATATCAGGCAGCGGTGAATATGGGCTGTATGAAAATCCTACACCTGCAGCAGTTGGGAAGAAATAGTCACCATGATAGGAACCTGAAACTCTCTGAACCAAAAGAGCCATTTGCTCATCGGTATCATCCAAATCGTTTATTTTTCTATATTCCAAAGCGGAAATGTTCATGGTACTTGAATATACCACCTTTACCGCTTCTTCAAATGCTGCCAAACGTTCTTCAAGACTGCCCCTATTTACACAGAATACAGATTCATATTTTCCTGCAAAAGCATTTCCATATCCATCTTCAAGGAAACTGCTTGACCTTACAATAATCGGGTTCTGTCCAAAATAATCCAATATCTGTATGAATCCCTTCTTGATTTCATCTGAGAAAGTACCCTTTTTAAGAGCTTCCTCCAACTCTTTCCCATACTTATAATAACCTTCAGGGGTTCTTTTTGCTTTACTCTAAGGTCCCATAGGTCATTTGAAACGATGTATGTGTAAAATAAATCTGAGCCAATATAAAATGAATCATCCGGTTCAAGATTACTGTATATGTCTGGACGCTCCTTTTCGATTATCTTTCTTGCAAGAAGCATACCGCAGGACTTACCACCTACCAAACCACTTCCTACACGACGATCGTAGATTGTGATATAATCCTCAAAAGTAAAGTATTCCTTTATTTTGGAAAGCATCTTCTCATCTTTTGTCATCATCAGCTCACAAATCTTATCGCACTCATCATCGATATTCTTGCCTTCTTCATACTTCATTCTAACCTGAAGCATATATCTTTCCCAACTGTCCAGGATTTGCCCGCTTTGATGCTTATCAGAATCATTGATGGTCTTATAATATTTGCTAACTTCCTGACCATCCTGCAAAACCTTGACAAAACCTGTTCTTGGGTTAAACTTATGTCCCAAAAACATTGTTTGAGAATATCTGTTCCATACTTTAAGTGGAGAAACATAAACCTCTTCA
>CADAOO010000103.1 GCA_902789505.1 uncultured Methanobrevibacter sp.
AGCAATACTTTGATGAAATAGTAGATAAAATAGTTGAGTCGATTTTTTGATTCAATAGCATAATGTGTAACCCCTAAAAACGAATTGCGTATGGTAACAGGGCGCAAAGGTGCCTGACCCCATTGCGCCTTATATTATTTATATTTTATTATCTAATTATTATACCTTTAACAACTCTTGTACCAGGACTTACAGTATAATGTAATGCTTTATAACCTGTTATATTACATGTTACTGATTCAAAATATGTATCTTCTACATTAGTTGTATTACTTGAATCATATATATGTAAACTAGTAGGTATTACAACATAATAATAATAATTTACATTTTGTGTATTAAGTACAACCTGATTACTTGACTGTGTTGCATTTAATGTAAAGCCATTTAATGATGTACCTATTTCATGCCATCCAGCAATTGTATTATCTGTCTGTATATTAGAAATAGATGATGGATTTTCAACACCTATATACCAATAATAGTTTGATAATGTTTCAACAACTTCAACTCTTGTTGTAGCAGTTTTTCCACCGTCAACTGATGTAGCAATAATTGTAGCAGTTCCAAGTGCAATACCAGTGACTAACCCAGTTGCTTCATCAACTGTTGCAATTTCCGGATTTGATGATGACCATGTTACGTTTTTGTTAGTAGCACTTGATGGTTCTACTGCTACTTCCAATTGTAAAGTATTACCAACATTAATACTTGATTCCGATGTTGATACACTTACACCTGTAACAGGAATTCCTTCTTTAATAATTAATCCTTTAACATCCCAAACAGCTGATTTATATTGAAATGCTTTATAACCAGTTATATTACATGTTACAGGATTAAATGTTTTACCTTCCATTATAGTATTACCGTCAGCAGCATATAAATATAAGTCATTGGGTATTATTACATAATATTGTGTTGTTTCATCAAATTCAATTAAATTTGTACTATTACTAAAACTTATATTAAATTCATTTAATGATGAACCTATTTCATGCCAACCTGCAACATTATTATCTGTTTGAATATTAGAAATAGTTGATGGATTTTCAGCACCTATATACCAATAGTACGTCCCATCTTTTGCTTCACTTTGATTCTTCATGATAATATTGACAAGATATGTGATGTCTGCCACATCCACCTTATTGTCATGATTCAAATCACCTTCCAATTGAGTTGTACTTTCGCTATTCGACGAATTGCCATTTTCTTGTGCGTTCAAACTGACACTACCCAACATCAATAATGCGGTAAGTGCAAATAAGATTTTTGCTTTCATACTTTTGTCGTTTTAAATTTTTCTATTATTCCGTTTTTACTTCTTCTCAATTGGAAAGATAGCACTAACTAATTGGGCAAAAAGAAAGTGCAGACCCCTCCATATTCTCGTTCAGGTCTGCGACAACCCATTATCACATATGTTGAAGTCTGCACATAGTGTGCAACTTCAATGTGATAATATTTGCTCGTCTTTCTTCTGTTTCGAGGTCGCAGTTCGAACGAGAATTGAGCAATTATAAAGTTTTGTACCATCCTTTTTGCCAATCGCACATGAAAGGCAGACAATACGGTGCAAATATACAAAAAGATTTCGACCAAACAATAAATTCCTACATATTTTTTCCGTTTTTGCCGAAAATTTGTCGAAATTTGATGATTTCCTCCATCATGCCACTCTGCTACGCAACTATATCAATGGCTTTAGTGCGGTATCGATTTGGGATTATTACTGCGTTTATTTCGCTACGGAGTGCTGGAAATGGCAGTGTTTAGCGGTTCTGTGAATGTCGCCGACCATGTTGAGTTGACGAACATTATTTTGAGTCAATAAGATCTGTAACGGACGGCTCTTTTGTTACAAACAGGAGAGCCGTTCTCTTACACCGAATCAGGGGGACAGGTCTTTGATTTTCCTTGAACCAAAACATGGATGTGGCAGCCCGCCTCGCTGCCACATCCTTTTGGTAGTTGCAAAAGAGCCCCCTGCTTATAAAGTGACTGACATTTGTTAGTTTCTCGGGTGGGCAGATTTCCATAGAGCAGACCCAAACTCGTTTGAGGTTTGCCGAGTCGCGAGAGAGATTCAACAAATGTTAAATCCCGGATATCCTTGGATATTCGGCGAAATTAGTCGTATCTTTGCAGCAAATCAATAAGAGAATTATACAGGAGGACAATCCCGTGCAGCATCCGGAGATACCGCTGGAATGACAACAGAGAGTATGGAAAGAAACAAACATTGTTAAAATCAACACAAAAGAATGATTTCATTTACATTGAGCATTATTGCTCTGATTATCGGTTATTTCCTCTACGGCCGCTTTGTTGAGCGCGTATTCGGCCCCGACGACCGCGTG
>CADAOO010000104.1 GCA_902789505.1 uncultured Methanobrevibacter sp.
GGATTTTGCCCGTATACTAACTCTCTTGAATCATTGCTAGAATACCCTTCGCTCCTCGAGTAACCCTCGAAACGGGCAGCCTATCCAATGCTGGGTTTCTTCTAATCATCGACAGTATCAACTTCCCTCATAAAAGGACCGTAGGCATTGGTCATTAAAAATGATACGACAATATTAATATGTAAAAGATAATATTTAATCATTGGCAATGGAAAAAACCATAAAAATCATGATAAAATAAAAACTTGATATCATCCATATAATGATAAAAAAAATATAAACATGGCCAATAAAGAAATAGAATTAAATAATTAGCGCTTATGAAATGTTTCGTACCCATCAATTCATCATTCCAATATTAGCACCATAATTGTATATTTTGCCAACACTCTGGCTCTCTTGAGTCATTACTGGAAAAAATTTGATTTCCAGTAACAATCAATAGAGAGCCATAATCGTCAATTTTGCTTATTTATTCAAGTACGCCCAATTTCTAGAAATAGGGATGTTTAAAAATTAAAACTGTCCAATTTTTCTGATAATTCTTTATATCTATTTCTAATTGTTACTTCAGTTACCCCTGCAACTTCAGCGACATCGCTTTGAGTTTTCCTTTCACCCAGTAAAACGGATGCAATATACAATGCAGCAGCCGCAACACCAGTAGGTCCTTTACCTGAAATCAAACCTTTTTCAGAAGATTTTTCAATGATTGCAATTGCTTTTGACTGCACCTCATTTGAAAGGCCAATTTTTGAAGCAAACCTTGGAACATAATCAGCAGGTGAAGTTGGAGCCAACTTGATATTTAACTCACGTGCCAAGAATCTGTAAGTTCTACCTACATCTTTTTTAGTTACATTAGATGAACTGGCAACTTCATCCAATGTACGGGGAACCTCACAACGTCTGCATGCAGCATAAATGGCTGCTGCAACAACACATTCAATGCTTCTTCCACGAATGAGATTATGATTAGCGGCAGATCTATAAATTGATGATGAATCTTCCCTAACACTACGAGGAAGTCCCAAATTTGAAGAGTATCTGTCAATTTCACTTAATGCAAAGGCCAGATTTCTCTCGTTTGAACCTGAAACTCTGATTCTCCTTTGCCATTTTCTCAACCTGTAAAGTTGAGTCCTGTTTTTAACAGGAATGTTTCTGCCGTGACCGTCTTTGTTTCTCCAATCAATAACAGTAGACAATCCTCTATCATGAATGGTATTGGTCATTGGCGCCCCTGTACGGGTGCGTCTATCCCTTTGTTCATGATCGAAAGCTCTCCATTCAGGACCCATATCCATTAAGCTTTCATCAATAACCAATCCGCAACCTGTACAACTAACTTCAGCCCTTTCAGAATCAGTTGTTAATTCGGACCCGCATTCTGGACAAACATTCTCTTCAACAGAAACATGAAGAGATTTTTGAACATTGCCTTTTCTAAATTGTCCATCTACAACAGTAGATGAATTAACAGATTTAAGAGTCATATTTCATCCTCCTTAAAAAATTTTAAGTTCAACAGCAAAGTTTCCAAAAAAATTGAATAAATGAAAATGAAAAATGAAAAAATATTCAATTGAAAAATCTGATAGTAAATATTCCAAATGTAATCATAATATATTAAGTGATAGTTAAATTCAACAATTTTAAGTGATAGTTATATAAAGGCTGGTTTCTAGTGATTATGAATATAATGAGCTTGCAGCGAAATGAAATTCCCATAGAAAACCATAGTACACAAACAAAACACAAAAGGACTTCACTACTGGGATCGAAACGAGACCAGAAAAGGACTTCACTACTGGGATCGAAACGAGACCAGGTATAACCCCCATGCTATGACCGCAATACCTATAATATACAAACCAATATGAAAATTATAATAAATTAACTGTGCAACTTTCACCCTTACTGTTAACACCTAACCAAATCATTATCAGACTACATATCATTCTTTAAAAAGAATGTATCAGTCTACTAACAATTAAAATAATGCAAGCGGACAATTGGAAGCAGCGGACTAAACAACTCGGAAAAAAAACCTCGAAGCTCACATCCCTACCCCATCAAACAAGTCTTCT
>CADAOO010000105.1 GCA_902789505.1 uncultured Methanobrevibacter sp.
TAGCATCGGTCTTGAAACATCAAATGACTACACCAGACTTAAAAAAATCAACAAAGGATTTACACGTGATGATTTTGAAAATGCAGTTGAATTAATTCAAAAACTGTCAAACACCAAAGGATACAATCTTAAATCAAAAGCATATATTTTTGTTAAACCGATTTTAGTATCTGAAGCCCAGGCAGTTGATGAAGCTATTGAAACTGCAAGGTACTGCGATTCGATTGGAGTTAACAGACTTTCATTTTGTCCTGCAACAATCCATGGAGGAACAGTTATTGAAAGATTCTGGAGAAAAGGCGCATATCAGCCGCCGTGGATATGGTCATGCATTGAAATCATCAACACAGTCCGCGATGAATTGGACATGCCTGCACTTTTGGACACCTCAGGATTCGGATCCAGAAGAGGACCTTACAACTGCAAGAAATGTAATAAAGACTTAAAACATATGATAATAGCTAACAACTTAACTCAAAGCAGAATTGAATATGACTGCGAGTGCAAAAGTGAGTGGTTGGCTGAAATCAGAAATAGTGATATGAATAATTCAACTGTTGAAATTAAACATATCCCATTATATTAAAATAACTGAAAATCTTAATTATCAATAGGAGGAAAATATGAAATCTAGACCAGTAATGGGATTGATTGGAGTCGGCTCATTAATCGGTTTATCAGTGCTTCTCGTATCCATTTATCTTCTTGTTCTTGGAGTTTCAATTATCGATTACAATACAAGCGGAGCAATAATCGATTTGCTTTTAGGACTGATATTGCTGTTCTTAAGTATTGGCTTAATATTCAATCCGACACTTCTCGGATTTTTAACTGAAATTTCCCTATACTTCGCTGGAATAATGTTAATAATCGTAGGACTAGCTTCACTTATAAATAACCGTGCAAGCAGATACGGATTCTACATTGGAATATCCGGAATCGTACTCGGCGTATTATACATTATTATTGGAACATATGTTGCAAATCCAATAGTTCTTGGTTCATTGATAGGAATATGGCTAATAATAAGCGGTATATTAAACTTATTGGATAGATAACTATCCCCATTACTATTTTTTGGTGTTAATCTTGATTGGAATCAGTGCAGATTTTGACCCCGTCCATAAAGGTCATGAGAAATTAATTAAAGAAGCTCGTAAAATTGCAGATAAGCAGGACAAAAAAGTAGTTGTATATTTAAACAAAGGCTACAGTGCTAACCACGCACCATTTTTTGTTAACTTTGAAGCAAGAAAGGAAATGGCTCTTGCTTCAGGTGCTGACGAAGTCAGAGCATTCGAAGGGCTTCATCACAGATTGGTATTATCATACAGCGTTCCGATTAGGCTTAAACAAATGATTGATGATGGCGTAACTGATTACATTACTTCCGCAAGCATATCTCTTGATGAAATAAAATCAAAAGCCCGGAGGTTCATTGATGAAGGCAATTTTGTCGGGATGCCCAAAAGTTATACCAACAGAAATGAAATTCGCTGGTATGCTTTAAATGAGTTTCTTGGCTCCAAACTGAAATTCCACATCGTGAAGGAATTAAATAAAACCCAATATTCCGGAAGGCTAATCAGACAGTCAATCATGGACAATGGAATGGTCATACCCCCTGAAGTCTATAAGGTCATTCCAAAAACAACCGCGGAAATCCTTCAGCGCGAAATCTCATTGGGCAATGTGCCTGGTGAGAGAGATTGGGAGGGCATCTATAAAAGGATGAATACCTATTCACGCTCAAACCTTGAAAAGATAGCATATCTCAACGGCAAGACAATAAATGAAATTATAAAAAGAAGAGTTTACAGAGATCCGGAGTCCATCTGGGCCGTTTTCAGAAGGTCCGATTACGGACCAGTGATGACCAGACTTGCAATCAGCTCCATCGAAGAGGAAGTTACAAAAAAGGAAGTGATGGATTTGATGCAAAGCTATGAGGCTCAGGGAGTCATACCCGAAAATCAGAAGGTGCAAAGGGTAATTGACAGGGCATGGTATGTTGCAAGCATGACTGAAAACGGAATTTCCGCACGCGAAGCCAATGAAAAATTCAGAAGTGAAAACATTGCTGTAGACAATCCGCCGCGCATCTTAAAAGCCGGACTTAACCTGACCAAATTTGAAACCAAAATAACCAAAGAGGGAATCAACACCGATCCGCTCTCGAAGTTACCTATCTGAGGTATATAATGGATTCGCACTTTATTCCTGTAAGCGGAATAATCAGAAACGCTAAAAAGGGATTTAAGGTTGAAGTTACAATCGGCTGAATTTTTCCAGAGCGGCCCTGACCATTGTCAACTCTTCATCACCAAAGCAGCTGATCATTTCTTCCAGCTCTTCACTTTTTCTTCTTGAATTGCTTAAAGTGTTTTTTATCCTGGATAATGACTTATCCTTAAAATCATCACCTTCAGTTATTGCAATTACTTCAAAGAACTCCTTTTCCAAGTTATAGTCCATTGCTATCTGATATGATTCGATTAAAATCGCGGAAAGGGTTTTGGTATATGTGCTTCTAAGAAGCTTTAATGTAGCTGCATCCCCAATCTCTTCACCGATTATTCTAACATCCAAAAATTCATTTAAAAAAAGCAGCTTATCGGCCAATCTGCCTGAAAGAAGCATTGTCGGATTATCCGAATCAATCTTTCCAATGATTGCACCGTCAACAAAATTTTCAACATGCCCTCCAATATCCAAAGCGGTTTGGCGGGATATGTTATTCAAATCCAAATATATCCCACATGCATAGCTTCCATATTTTCTAGCCACATCCAATGCAGTTTTTGGCGAATTGGCTGAAATCAGAATATCTGATGACATTGCTACATCCTCAAAAGTAGGCAAAGCCTCAACATCAAACCTGTCAATAGCTTCGATTGTGGACTCTGACCTGTTCTCCTTTGAGGTGATGAAACTTATTTCATCAGACCGGATTAATTTTACGAG
>CADAOO010000106.1 GCA_902789505.1 uncultured Methanobrevibacter sp.
AATTATTGTACATGTAAATAACCAGTAAAACCACAACCATGATTCCGCCAAACAATAAAATAAATTCAGCAGATGTTTGACCTTTGCTATCCATTAAAATCCTCCAATAAGTAATGATGACCCAAATGTCGAAATAAAATAAAAAATCCCAAATGATGCTGTCGCAAGAGGCAATGAAAATTTAATCCCTTTTCTAATCTCCCCATACATTATCAGACTGATTATAAATCCGACAAGAATTGAATGAATTATCAGATATATTTCACCAGCCAGCGGTGCAGTTATAACTATCTCGGATTCCATTCCATAACCCTGCATAAATCCAGAATAAACTCCAACCATCCCCACAGCAAACGGGGTTGCAATAACCGCTGAAATTAACAGAAACATGACAGACATCATAACCATGGATTTTCTTTCACGTTTAAGTGCCATTAAATCCCTCAAATCCTCAGAGACATCAAACAGAACTGTTGAAATACTTGACCCTGATTTTCTGCCATCAAGAATAATGTTAAAAATTCTTTCAAGCTCTTTTGATTTTAACCTTTTAGACATTGCCCTCCATGCATCATCGAAATTACGGCTCATGCGAATTTCAATAATGGTTCTTCGCATTTCGTCATAGAGCGGTCCTTCACCGTACTGTGACATGTCCTCCATTGCATTTTCAAAGCTTAATCCTACCTGACCTTAAGAAGTCAGGCGCAGTCTTTTCAATCTCCTGCACTTTTCTTTCCTGCTGGACAATAACATATGTGAAAAGCCCTGGAATTACAAACAATGGCAGAATAAATACAGAAACTGGGAATCTGAACATTGTTACTGTTATCGCCAATGTAAATTCACTTATCAACATGAAAATTATAAGCATTGCTAAAACTTTGTTTGCATCTGTAAAAATGGCTCCACTCAGTAAAAATTCCTGAAACCTTGACAAATACTTTTCAGGAACAATATTTCCTAAAAATATTGCCAAATCATCAATTATTTTAAATTTCATAAAATAAACTCTGATTTTAAAGCATATAAAATGTTGGTTAATTTTTAAATCAATATCACGAGGAAAAAGCAAGAGTTATTTTAATTTAAAAAGAGAATAAATTATAAAAAAAAAGAAGTAGAGATTTTATATGAAAAATCTCTAGCTAATAGTAATTTTTACTTTTCTTGTTACTGCATTGTATGCACTGTTACCGCCATACTTAAGCTCAGCATCGTAAACACCAGCAGCATTAACATTGATATTAATGCTTGCAATACCATTGCTATCAGTAAGTCCAACATATGTTTGACCGTTTATCTTAATTGCAACTTTTGAGCCAACAGGAAGCGGCTTGCTGTTTCTATCCCACAAGTATACCTTAACAGTCTTCGGATTATCACTGACCTTGAACTTCTGATCAGCACCACGAACCATAATGGAAGGAGTCTCCCTGATAACCTTTATCTGACCTGTTCTATTGGATGCAGCATACTGATAGTTACCGTCAAAAATGACAGTAGCATTGTGCACACCAAATCCTATACCTACCCTAATGTATGCATTACCATTCTTATCAGTCACACCAGAATATAGTGAATCATATACCTTAATGTGAACTGTTTTTCCGGCAATAGGTTTGTTTTTACCGCCCCATAGAGTAACTTTTACAATCTTGGTGTCTGTAACAAAGTACAAAGCGTTACGCAGATAGATTTTGGACTGCTCTTTGGTTACAACAACTGTTTCCTGATTTGAAGTTTCATACAAGTCATTGCCGTAAGCCATTACTTTAACACTGTAATAACCAGGTCCCCAATCACCAATGGTATAGTTTGCCTGACCGTTTTCATCACTGATGACATACTTAACACCATTGACAGCAAATCCGACCTTAATACCACTGACAGGATTACCATGAGCATCAGTCACGGTAGCATAGATAGTGCCGTTTTCATATTTGGTAACTAAAGTAGTGTTCAGCTTATTGACTACAACCTTAACAGTAGTGTTTGAAGGAGCATATTTATCATTTCCAAAGTATGAGACAGAAACGGTTGCAGTACCAGCACCACGAGCAACAACAACACCAGTCTCAGCATCAGCATAAACAACACTAGAATCATTACTCATAAACCTAACATCACCCTCAGCATCCTCAGGAATTAATACATATG
>CADAOO010000107.1 GCA_902789505.1 uncultured Methanobrevibacter sp.
AACACAATTGCTTACTTCTAATTCTCCACCTTTAAAGTAAACAGCACCACCCATTCTGCAATCACCATTTTTAAAAGTTATATTATCTAATACAAGACGCTGATTATAGCCTCCATCACTAAGATATAAAATTCCCATTTTATGATTTGCATCGAGGGTGTGGCCATTGCCGTGTATTACAATAGAACCGGAAAGATGTATTCCCTGTTGTAAATTATTAATTAATCCTCTATCAGTTTTAGGATTATAAGTATAATCTTTATCTAATGTAACTTCACTTTTGCCTGAAAGATAATCCCGCAATTCAGTAAAAGTTCCGGGGTTTGAATTTTCATTACTCAAAATTTTGTTTTCTGTTTCTAAATTATTGTCATTACCTGAATCAAGACTCATTACATTTTCATCAGCATTATCAGCACTGAGATGTATCAGCCGCGCTGATGGATGAAATGGTTATCATCATAAAAAAAATCAAAATTATTGAAATTATCGTATTTTGATATTTCATTGAATATACTCCTTTTTTTTATTATATTAATAAGTTAATATCCAGATTATTTATAATTATTGGAGAGTATATTAATGATTTGATTAAAAATAAGTGATTAAAATCATATTTGTATTGAAAAATAAAAAAGAGGTGAAAGAATAATTAAATTCTTTCAATTTAGAAGTATCTTTCTAAGATTCCTTCTAAGATTTTGTAGTGACGACCTTCGTCTTTGGAACTTTCTCTGAAGAAATCTGCAGCAGTTTCAATTCCTGCTTCAGCAGCTTTTTCGGAAGCTTCCCTTTTTTCTGCGTTAGCCATTTTTTCTCCACCCATCATCCATTCAATGTTTTCTTTGAGGGTAGGTTTGATGATTCCGTTCATTTCACAGAATCTTGCAGCGTGTTCAGCTTCTTCCCATGCTAATCTTTTGAATACTTCAGCTAAGTAGATACCTACTTCGTTAGTTTCACCTTCAAAGTTTCCTGCTACGTAGTTTTCAACAGGAGTTCCTTTTGTAATTCCAATTTCATGTTCGTATTTTACCATATTAACTTCTCCTTTCTGGTATAATATATTTTTTACATTTATTAATTATAATTCTTTGCATGCTTTTGCAAGTGCTACACCTAACTCATAGCTTGCTTCTTCTTCTTCTGCAGTTGGCACGAATGTAATTTCCTGTGAGTCAATCACATCAAATCCACAGTTGTTTAATTCTTCGGCAAGCATTGCAGGGGTTCCACCTTTTCCACCCATTGAACCGAAGGTAACTGCTTTTCTTACAATTCCGGTTCTGTTGAAGAGCAATCCTTTGAGGTAGTACATGATGTCTCCGATACTTGGGTATGGAACGTCGTTGATGGTTGGATCACCAACAGCAATTCCTTTACTGGTCAAGATACTTTTAACGATTTCTGATCTTTCATCTTCGTGTAGGAAAAAGATTTCAACATCATATCCTTCAGACATTGCTCCTTCTGCAATTTCATGAGCCATTTGCTGGGTGGAATAGTGCATTGTGTCGTAGATAATGGTAATTTTATCTTCACATACGCCGGTAGCCCAGTTTTGGTAAGCTCCAATAACTTGCATAGGGTCAGTCCAGATTTGACCGTGAGATGGTGCAATCATTTTAATTGAATCTAGTAATCCTAATTCCACTACTTCGTTTAATTTTTTAAGCACTAATTTTGAAAGTGGGGTAATCAAGTTAGCATAGAATTTTTGAGCAGCGTCCATGAGGACGTTTTCAGGTATTTCATCGGAGAACCTTTTGGTGAAACATAAGTGTTGACCAAATGCATCGTTAGGGAATAAAATACCGGTTTCATCTGCAAGTAATGTGAACATGCTGTCAGGCCAGTGTAATAGAAATGCGTCTAGGAAGGCTAATGTTCTTCCACCGACATCCAAGCTGTCACCGGTTCCAACAGTTATGAATTCAGCTCCTTCGAGTGCAGGGTAGTGTTTTAACAATCCATTCACTGCAATTTTAGTACAGTAAATAGGTGCTTCCGGGAATCTTTTGTGTAAATCCACCAATACTCCGGAGTGGTCTTTTTCAACGTGGTTTTGGATGATGTAGTCAACTTTCACTTCTCTTCCTTCTTGAGCGAAAGCATCATCGATACGTGCCATCATTTCTTTTGTTTTTCCAGGATATGCATTGTCGATAATTGCAACTTCATCTTCACCGAATACAATGTATGCGTTGTATGTGGTTCCGTCTAAAGTGTATCCGTGGTAGGTTCTTAAGTCCCAGTCGAGTACACCAATCCAGTATACTCCATCAGCTATTTTTTGTGCATTTGCTTTCATATTTATCACAACTTAATTTAGTAATTTAATTCATAATCTTGACTATGAATTTGATATTAAATTTACGATTTTTTATATATATAATTTTGTTTTATACGAATTGTTCGT
>CADAOO010000108.1 GCA_902789505.1 uncultured Methanobrevibacter sp.
CCATTGCAGTCGAGGATTTTCACATAAAATGCACTTCCGTCATTTTCACTCATTACAAGATCTCCGGTTTCAATCAGTGATTTGACACAAAGAGTTCTGGTAATCTGTTCGGATGTTTTTGGATTGATGGGGCTGATAGTGAATGTTCCGGGTTTCATATTGATGTTCAGCTTTGCAGTTCCCTTGCTGTCTGTTTTTGCGGAATATGTTTTTGCATTAATTTGAAATTTGACCTGAGTGTTTTTTAGGATATTTCCCTTTGCATCATAGAATGTAGCGGTATATCCGGCAGTATTTTTGTAATACTTTGTAAAATCACCGCATTTTATTGTGCTCTTGATTGTTACGGTGCTGGTTGTGCTTGCCTTTTCATAGATGTCTGTTCCCTCAAATATGATTGCCGCACTGTAGGTTCTGCTTTTCAGGTGAAGGCCAAGTGACCCGACCCCATTTTTACCGGTTACTGTCGTATATGTTCTGTCGTTCATTGAAATTTTAAGTTTTGCATCGCTTATGGGTTTTTTGTTACTGTCGGTTAGAGTTACGCTGAGTTTATGCCCGTCCTCGTAATACATTGTTACATCCTGAGATTTCAGCATAACTTTTTGTTTTGTACTGGTTGCGCTTTTTTCCAAGATTTGTCTGCTGTTTTCCACATTACCTGCCTGAAGTATATTGTTTTCGGCAGTGCAGATATCAGCATTGCTTTGCGTTTCATTTTCAAAATTCGACGCTGATGCGGCCGATATAAAAAACAAAAACAAGAAAATGAAACATATGGTGTTTATTTTCCGATTCATAGTATCTACCTTTTTGTTAATTTTTCGAAAATTAACAATTGGACTATGTAAATCGGACTATATATTCTTTAATTTTAAAATTAAATGGTAAATAATTATTAAAATGAGTTTTTAAGCTCAATTATTCTAGTATATTATCATTATACACATATAAGTAAATTCACTTTCGGCAATTTCCTTCAAAGTTGACTCGACAATCCTTTCATCAGGGTAGCTCAGTCTCTCACAGACCACAACTTTACGGTCTTCATCAACACCATTGTCAAGCAAAAATTGCGCCATGTCCTTTACTTTTCTTGAAGGAAGGGCAATTGTTGTTTTCCCATTGTTTATAACGGGCAGAATATCTTCTATGTTCTCCCTTCCGTGGAATGTCATGACGTTGGCGTTGTCCCACTGGATATGGTTTCTTGCGGCCGCCAGCTGTAGTGAGCTGATTCCGGGAATCACCTCAATGCTTTTTCTGTCAAATCCTTTTTCTCCGGATATTCTCAAAACAGTATTCAACACTCCTGAAAAACCAGGGTCTCCTGTTGACAATATTGAAACGGTATTGCCATCAACTGCCAAATCAACACCTTCTTCAAGCTTATCCAAAAGATCTTTAACGTTGAATGCGATTCTGTTTTTCACATCGTCAAATAATTCTATTGCGCGTGTGCTTCCAACAGTATAATCGCTTGCCTTTACAGTATCAACAGCTTTTTTGGTTAAATATTCGCTTGCTCCGGGGCCGATTCCAATAATATAAATTTTGCCGCTCATTTTAATCATTTATTTCCAGTTTTTCTTTAAACGAATTTTTCAGGTCGTTTCTCACTTCATCGCTGTACCCATGTTCATTGTCATTCTGCAGTGTGAACATGGCCAATTCATAGACAATCCTGTTCATGGATTTGCCGTATTCGGTCAGGTAGTATTCAGTTGTCACGGGAGTGGTGTTCAATATCTCCTTTCGAATTAATCCGTTCTCTTCCAGTTCCTTAAGACAACTTGACAGGACCTTATTGGACAATTTCGGTTTGTCCTCTTTAAATTCCTTGAATCGTTTCTTTCCAAAAAACATGTCCCTTATGATTTGGATGCTCCATTTTTTGTTGATAAGGTTTAGGGTTTTGTCAACGGGACAAACTATATTTTCACTATCCATAGTCATATTTTGATTAGATTAATATATATTAGTTACTTTTTGGTTACGGGGTTTCCTAAAAGTTACAAAAATCATTTAAATGCAAAAATTAAATTATTATTAATGATTAGGAGGTATTTGATGGATACTCAAGAACAGCTGGATTTTTTGATTAATTATTT
>CADAOO010000109.1 GCA_902789505.1 uncultured Methanobrevibacter sp.
TTTGAATAGTCCACTCTGGATTAGAGTTCTTTTCTTTTTTAAGCTGAATGATTTTAATAGAGATTATTGATTTTTTCATATGTGACTCCTTTTTGAAACCTTCGTGAAACAAAATGAGTATAAAGTTATACTTAAATGACTATAGATTGAACTGACATACTAAGTTAATATGTATTTGTCCCGATATAAGAGCAGGTGTGGTCTGATTAATATTATCGGCGGCACCTGCCTGATTAAAAAGTGAGGTATTGCTATGAATGAACAAATGTTAAAACTGTTACTAATAATTGAAGCCCTGGACAAAGATCAGCTTGAAAGAGTAAAAGCATGGGTTGACTACAACATTGAGAAAAAGGAAAAAGTACAAAATCTATTTTTTGTGCAAAATTGCAATAGTTCCCCATAATATATAGTATGTGCCTTATTACAGGACATACAAATCTGTAATAAGGAGGAATATACTATGAATCTTGAAGAGCTCTCATAAGGAGGAATATACTATGAATCTTGAAGAGCTCTCGCAATCTTTCCAAGAATTATCGCAACCTTGTCAGGATCTTGCGGTTCTTCTTTCAGAGCTTCTATTAGTTCAATCAACAGAGATTGATGGCAGGGTTGAAGTTGAGAATAATTATTCATAAATTTTCTTGTTTTAGAGTCCACCATTCCGGTGGGCTCTTCTATTAAATCTGATTTTTTTATGCCAAAATAGTCTGCAAGAGTTTGAAGCTTTCCTGCTCTCGGAATGGCTTTTCCTTTGCACCATGTATTAAGTGTTTGAGCAGATACGTTTATAGCTTTTGCGACTTCAGCTTGAGGTGTGTCTCCTATATATCGAAGAAGATTTCGTTTAAAAATTTCCTTTTGAATTACATCATCCATAATCGCACCTCCTTTCTTGAGAATGTGTCAAATATTATATACAAAAAATTGATACTTATCAACTTTTAGTCAAATTATTTTTGATAAATATATTGACATCAAATTTAATTTGATATAGTATATATGTATGTTTAAGAAAGGAGGTTACCAAATGGAACAATTTCATATAAGCTGGGCAGCAGCAAGAGTTAATGCTGATTTAACCCAAGATGAAGTCGCAAAGGCCATGAATGTTACCAAAAACACTATAATTAACTGGGAAAAATACAAAACAGAGCCGACAATATCTCAGGCACAAACGCTTTGTAAGTTGTATAATATTCCGCTTGATATGGTTGATATGAATGGCTCTAAGAGAAAATTTTTTTGCGAATAAAATCAAATTAAATTTGATAGAAAGGAGGCGAAACATGAATTATCCAGAAAAGAAGATGCGGCTTTCTGAACTGGTCAAAATGGACTGTGGCTTTTCAAAAAAAGAGCTGAGAGCAATATACAAAAACAGAATGCTTAACAGACAGTTCAGTATAGCCTGCAAAATGACACCGGGTGTTAGAAACAGCCCGATTATGTTCGATACGGATGCACTGGAAAAATACTGGAATTCTAAATGCACAGGAGATTAAAAATGATCAGAAAAAAAAGAAAAGGCACAGGTCATAGACCTGCACCAAACACACACACATATCTTAACAAAGTCGAGAATATTTGTCTATGCCTATTCATGGCATTTGTCATTTTATTTCTCGGAGGATACTACATACACAATGAACCGATGACATATGCATAGTGGGGATGAATCCATATAAAAGCAACGTGGATTTATGGCTTGAGAAGACCGGAGCAAAGCAGCCGGAAGATATATCTGGGAAAGATTATGTCAGATACGGAACAGAAGCGGAAGAACACCTCAGAGCATTGTTTTCTCTCGATTATCCGCAGTATGAAGTTCACTATGCAGAAAACAATATGTGGACGAATGATGAATTCATATTTGCACATGCGAGCCTTGACGGATGGTTAAAGGATGAAGATGACAGGATGGGAATTCTTGAAATCAAGACCACCAATATCCTGCAGAGTATGCAGAAAGAGAAATGGGATCATAGAATTCCGGACAATTATTACATTCAGATCCTTCACTACCTG